>NZ_JBYSYA010000040.1:0-36797 GCF_058782785.1 Cupriavidus sp. FW306-01-F10A | reverse complement strand
GCACAGCGGCGCGCGGCGGCAACTGGCGCGCCTGCACTGTGCGTTGCGTGGCGCGCACCGCGCGTGCAACCGCGCGTGCCGCGGGGGCGCCGCTGGTGCGGGTGGCCGTTCGCACCGCCTGGGCCACGCCGCGCACCGCGGCGCGACGCACGGCGGGCGCGGCGCGCGCGACCGAGGGGAGGGCGCGGCGGAGCACCATGCCGGCCAGCACCGGCGCGGCGGCGTCGATCGCATCCTCGTCGAGTCCATCCACCAGTTCGTCGAAGGTCTCATACTCGTCGGCGCCGTCGGCGAGCATGCGCCCGGCCACATTGGCGATGCGCCCGATCAGCTGCGCTTGTGGAAGAGGAATCATGCTGGCGATCGGTCCCACCACACGCGCGGCCTGCCCAATGCCTTGCCCAACGCGGCGCGCGACATTGACCGCGCCGCTCGCCATGCGCCGCAGGCGGCGGAAGAACTCGTCGGCGTCACCGGCTTCCATGGCATCGGCCACGGCGTCCTCCATGCCGTCCAGTTCGTCGTAGGCGGCCTCGTATTCGTCGACGGAGTCGATGCCGTCCACGTCCTCGTAGGTATCGCCCTCGTCCTCGCCTTCGTCATACTGGGTCGCGCCGCCTGCGAGCACGCGGCCGACGAAGTTGTCCTCGCCTTCATCCCATTCGTCGTAGCTGTCGTTGCCCTCGTCGGATTCGTCGTACCCGTCGTCGTGCATCAGGTCCATCGCGCTGCCTCGAGTGGGGCCCTCGGCGGCTTCATCCATCAGCTCGTCCATTACATCGGCCTCGAATCGGTCCATGGTGTGCTCCTTGGTGTGCGGCTCAAGTTGATTGGCTCAGCGGGGTGCGACCGTCAGCGTCACAGGTCCGCCGAAGTGGAAGGTCCGGGCTCTTCTCTGCCGGATGGTGCGCACGCCGCGGCCGATGCCTGTGGGGCGGGCCATCGGCGCAGGGGGAGCGGGTTGCGCCAGGCGATCGAGCATGCGGGGATTGGCGACGACGCGGCGCGCGGCCTGGGGCAGCCCACGGCGCAGCGCCCGCGCGGCCTGGTTCGGCGGTTGCTGGCGTTGGCGTGCGACGCGGGTGGCGGCGCGCGCCAGCGGTGCCAGGGCGCGTGTGGCCCCGGGTCCGCCTGCGCGCACCAGTTCGCGTGCCGCGCTGGCGACGCCGCGCACGAGTTGCCGCCGGCCCGCGGCCGATAGTTGCGCCACATTTGACAGGCCGAGTCCGCGCGCGGCGGCGCGCGTGGCGAGCGCCACCGCTGCGGGCAGGGCCTCGTCGATGCCGTCGTTGGCATAGAGATCGATCATCGCGTCCATGCCTTGGCTCGCGCTGGCCTGCGAGGCGAGCAGTTGGCTGATCTGCGCGAGCATGTCCTGCGTGCCGCCGCCAAGGGTGCCGAAGGTGCCCGCCTGCCGGCGCGCCTGGCGCGCCGCGTGGCTGACGTCCCCGGCAAGGCGGCCAGCGGTTTGCAGGCCGCGCGCAAGGTTCGGCGTGCCCAGCATGCGCGCAAGGGCGGCCGCCGCGTTGGCGGTGGGGGAAGCAGCCTGCGCCACCCGGCCCACCTGTCCCGCCACGCGGCCCGCCCTTCGTGCGACGCCCTGCATGCGTCCGGCCTGGCGGCTTATCACCCCGGCCGCGCGGCCGAGGCCGCCCAGCAGGCGGCCGAGAAATTCGTCGTCGTCGGCGGCGTCGAGGCCGTCGGCTACTTCTTCCTCGAAGGCGTTCCATACGGCCATCTGGTCGATGTGGTCGCCGATGTCGGTGTCTTGCGCGGCCGCCATATCGGCCGAATCTGTCTCGTCCGTGAAAGCATCGTCGCCCCCGTCCTGGTCAAACGGGGACGCGGTCCGCGCGAAGCCCGATTGCAGCCCGGCATGATCGGCGGCGTCGTCGGCCGTGTCGCCGTAGTCCGTGCTACTGGCGTATTCGTCCACGCCGAGGTCTTCCATCAGGTCATTGTCGAATTGGTCGCTCATCGCATGCCTCCACGCGGCCGTGTGTCATGCCGCTGTCATGGCCACTCTAGATGCGGCGAGGTGCCCGCCGCATCGCCCGATGCCTCTGGCACGGCGGGATTCGCGCGACCGGCCGGGCGCGACAGGACCGGCGCATCGGGGTACGGCACAACGGGCCCGCAAGGCGGGGCGTGCCGACTTGCCGTAGCCGGAATGGGGTAGCCTGCTTGCGCTCTCGCTTTTTCCTTGCAAAGTCACCGGCCATATGCCAAAACAAAGAAGTTTCGAGCGGCCTGTGTCAGGGAAAAGTGCAGCGGGGGCACTGCAGCATGACTCAGGGAACGCAGCTTGTCAGCGCGCATGGATACGAATGCGGACTCGAAGCCGGCAGTTGAGCTGTGCCGTCATGCGGGCATCCGGCGTGCCGTTCGCTCGTCGTCGTGTTGCCAGGCGGAACGACAAGAAGGAAAAACCATGCTTCACAGATTCCGCCGGGGCGCGCTGCTGGCACCGTACAGCGCATTAGGGGATTTGCCCACGGCCGGGTACGGGGCGGCGGCAATCCGGTCGGGCAGTTGGGGGAGAGAGGTCTGCGAGGTCGAACTGGGCGGCCGGCGATGTCGGTTGCTGCAGGTAGGCGGCCTGCGTGCGCCACGCGGGGGGGCGTACGGGGAAGGCGAGATTACCCAGTTCGAGTTCGAGGGGAACTATTACGCCCTGATCGCTGATCCGGTGGCCGTGCCGGCGGCCGCGCCGCTGCCGGCCGGCGAGCCGCGTCCCGCCGTCCCCGATGTGCGAAGCGTGTTGACCGTGCGCGAACTGCAGATCGTGCAACTCGTCTGCATGGGCTATTTGACTAAGCAGATCGCGGGCCGGCTTCATATCAGCGAATTTACCGTCCGCTCGTATCTCAAGACGATCTACTGCAAACTCGGCGTCCGTTCGCGCGCGGCGATGGTGTTCTGCTATATGCAGGCATGCGCTGGAGGCGCGGACGGCGCCCAAACCTGACAGCGGTCCGGTATCGGCTAACCGGAAGGGACGACACGAATTTTCAGGCAGACATCGAGGGGTGCACGAAAGACTGCATTCACAGGAACCCGATCGAGAACCAAGGCACCAGCGTCAGCAGCAGCAAGGCCACCAGCAGCGCCGCCATGTGCGGCCAGACCCGCGGCATGGCCACGTCAGGCGAAACCCGCCCGATGGCGCAAGCCGCGTAGAAGCCGACGCCGAACGGTGGCGCAAACAGGCCCAGGCCCATGGCGAAGATCACCACCATGGCGTAGTGGACTTCATGCACGCCGACGATCTTTGCGATCGGGAACAGCAGCGGGCCGAACAGCACGATGGCCGGGATGCCTTCAAGCAGGCTGCCGAGCAGGACGAATGCCAGCGCCGACACCAGCAGGAATCCGGTCTTGCCGCCCGGCACGGCGGACATGATCTTCACCAGGTCGTCGGCAAAGCCCGATTGCGTCAGTGCCCACGCCATGGTGGTGGCGCAGCCGACGATCAGCAGGATCGCGCCGGACAGCGCAGCGGTATCGACCAGCATCGGGTAGATGCTGCGCCAGTGGAAGCGCCGGTAGACGAAGATGCCGGCGAGCACTGCGTAGAAGATGCCGATGGTGGACACTTCGGTCGCGGTGGCCACGCCTTCCACTACCGCGGTGCGGATGATCACGGGCAAGGCCAGGGCCGGCAGGGCCACCAGCAGCGATTTCACGATCACGGCGCGCGTAGGGCGTACCACCGTGCTCATGTCTTCCTTGCGCGCCTGGAACCAGACCACGCAGGCCATCATGACCAGGCCCACCGCCGCCGGCATCAGGCCGCCGATGAAGAGCGAGGTGATCGACACGCCGGTGACCGATCCCACCGTGATCAGCACGATGCTGGGCGGGATCGTTTCGGACATCGCGCCGGACGCCGACAACAATCCGATCAGGTCGCCGTCCCTGGCGCCGCGCTGCTTCATTTCCGGGAACAGCGCGGGCGCGACCGCGGCCATGTCGGCTGCCTTTGCGCCGGAGATGCCGGACACGATATACATGGCGCCGAGCAGCACGTACTGCAGGCCGCCGCGTACATGCCCGATCAGGTTGGCGAGGAAGCTGATCATTGCGCGCGCCAGTCCGGTCATCTCGATCAACGCGCCCAGGAAGACAAAGAGCGGCACGGCGAGCAGGATCAGGTGCGACATGCCTTCCTGCATGCGGTTCGGGACGATCGACAGCGGGGTCGTGGTGGTGAAGGCCAGGTAGCACATGGTGGCCAGGCCGAAGGCAAAGGCGATCGGCACGCCAATGGCGACGCATGCCACCAGCATCAGCAGGAAGAAGATCACCAGGTTGATGTTGCCGAGTTCTGTCAGCACCGGGGACAAGGCCCACAATATTGCCCCGATCACGCCCACCGCCACGCCGCTGACGAGAACCCGCTTCCAGTCGGCCTGCGGGACCAGCCGGATGACGGCCGTCGCCAGCATCAGCAGCGCGCCGGCGAGCACCGCCGCGGAGCGATAGCCTTCACTGATCTCCAGCGTTGGCGACGAGACCTCGATGTGTTCACTCAGGTGCTCGTAGGCCGGCCAGACCAGCATCAGCAGGAACGCCACTACCAGCCACATGCCGAAGGCATCGAGCCACGCGCGCCTGGCCGGTGCCAGGTCCTTGATGAAGGTGGTCAGCTGCATGTGCGCGCTGCGCTGCAGCGCAATGATGGCGCCTAGCATTGCCAGCCAGAGGAACAGCATGCTGGCCAGTTCATCGGTCCAGGGGATGGGCGCATGCAGGACATAGCGCGCGAACGCACCACCGCCCAGGATGGCGATCTCGGCAAGCACGATCAGCGCGGCCGGAATCTCCACGACCCAGCGCATGGCGCGGCCCCAGAAGGCAAGGGCGGCGCCTGGTTCCTGCGGTGCGGCAGCGAAGGTTTCGGCAGTGTGCTCCATCGTCGTGTCTCCATGCGGCACGCGCTGAGGCGCGGCTTCTCGTTCAGTGTGGTGGTATGGCGTCAGGCCAGGCGGCCCGCGTATTTCTCGAGCCTGGCCCAGGCTTCGTCGCCGTACTTCTTCTTCCACTCGGTGTAGAAGCCGGCGCTTTGCAGCAACTGGCGGAAAGGCGTGGGATCGGGCCGGTTCAGCGTGATGCCCAGCTTGCCCAGTTCCGCCTGCGCATCGACATTCAGCCTGGCGATGTCTTCACGCTGGCGCAGCGCCGCGCTGTTGAAATGGGTGGCGATGGTCGCCTGCACTTCCTTCGGCAGCGCCTGGAATTTCCTGGCGTTGCCGAAGATGAAGTGGCCATCCCAGGTATGCGCGGTGAGCGAGCAGAACTTCTGGACTTCATAGAGCTTGGCGCTGCGGATCAGGGCGAGCGGGTTTTCCTGGCCGTCCACCACTCGCGTCTGCAGCGCGGAGTAGAGCTCGCCGAACGGAATGGCGGTCGGCGAGGCGCCAAGCGCCTTGAACATCGAGATCCAGAGCGGGATGCCGGGCACGCGGATCTTGAAGCCCTTCAGGTCCGCAGGGGTCTGAACCGGCCGGCTGGCCGAGGTGATATTGCGGTAGCCGTTGTCCAGGCACTTGTCGAACACGTGCAGGTTGACCTTGCCCAGCGCTGCCCGCACGTGCGCCCCGACGTCGCCATCCATGGCCGCCCAGACCGTGGCGTAGTCCTTGAAGGCAAAGGCGACGCCGTTGATGCCGGCGGTCGGCACCAGCGTCTGCAGGTTGGTGCCGGCAGTGGACATGAAATCCATGGCTCCGGCGCGGGTCTGCGAGATCATGTCGGGCTCGCTGCCCAACTGGCTGGCGGGATACACCTGGAGATCCACCTTGCCGCTGGTGTCCTTGCGGATGGCCTCTGCCGCTTCCTTGATGCGCAGTGTGCCCGGGTGGTCCGCAGGAAACGCCGTGCCGTATTTGAGCCGGATGCTGGCGCCCTGGGCAAAGCCGTGACGTACCGGCAATGCGAGCGCGAGACTGCCGGCGGCCAAGGCGCCGAACTGGCGGCGTGTCAGGGAGAAGGTCATGGTGATGTGTGCTCCTGTATCGAAAGATCTGGCGCCTTATTGGCGCGGCGGCATGGACAGCAATGCCGCCGCGCCGCGGTTTGCCAGTACCGCCAGGTAAGCGGCAAGGCGGGCGGCAAGGGGCGCAGGCCACGGCGTGGTGCCAAAGACGGCGGCATGGCCGAGCGCCTGGCGCACGGCATCGGCGTCGCAGCCTGCGCTGCGCAGGCGCTCGGCCAATGCGCCGGCGCCGGGGTCGCTGATCGCAAGTACCTCGCCGTGGTCGCTGCGGCCGGTTCGCAGGTAATGCAGCCACATCGCCAGCGCACGCTCAAGGAATTGCCGTTCGACGCCCGCGCTGCAGCTTTCGCGCAAGGCGGGCAGCCAGCGCACGGGGATCTTCTGCGTGCCATCCGTCGCGATCTGCGCGGTCAGGTGGGCGAGGGCGGTATTCTCGAAGCGATGCAGCAGGTCGCGACAGTAGCGGTCGACGTCATAGCCTGGCGGCGCCGCAACGGTGGCGCGCAAGTCTTGCATCACGCCCCGCGCGAATGCGGCGGCAGCGGGATTCGCCATGACGTCTGCGATGCTGGCAAATCCTCCAAGCTGACCGGCATAGGCCATTGCCGAATGGGTGCCGTTGAGCAGGCGCAGCTTCATCGCCTGGTAAGGCCGGACATCGGTCGTCAGCAGCGCGCCACCGGCTTCCCATGCGGGCCGTGGCCCCGCAAAACGGTCTTCGATGACCCATTGCGTGAAGGGCTCGCACACGACGGCGGCTTCGTCGCGCACGCCGAGCAGCCGGCTGGCCAGGTCGAGCGATGCTGTGCTGGCGGCCGGCACGATCCGGTCGACCATCGAATTGGGCAGTGCGATCTCGTCCTCGATGCGCCGTGCCAGGTCTGGATCGGACAGCGCCGCGAACTGTGCAAGCAGCCGACGCAAGGTGTCGCCGTTGCCCGCCATGTTGTCGCAGCACACCACGCTGAGCGGGGCGCCGCGCGGCCGGCGGCGTATGCCCGCCGCAAGGATGCCGAGGGTGCTGCGGGGGCGCTCCGGGTTGGCCAGGTCGTGGCGGATGTCTTCATCGCCGAGGTCGAGCCCGGTCGTGGACGGATGCTGGCTGTAGCCTTTCTCGGTCACGGTGCTGGTGACGACGGTGACGGCCGGGTCAGCGATGGCGTCGATCACCTGCTGCAGGGCCTGCGGCGCATACAGCGATGCAACCACGGCACCGACGATCCGTGTGTGGCTGGCATCGCCATGGCGCTCGGTGACCGAATAGAGATGGTCCTGGGCTTGCAGCGTGTTGCCCGTGGCGGGGCTGCGCAAGCTGACGCCGATGATTCCCCACCGGGTATCGCCCTGCGCCAGGGCGGCTTCGGTGTACAGCGCCTGGTGGGCGCGGTGGAATGCACCCAGACCCAGATGCACGATGCCCCGGCCCAGGCCGGAGCGATCGTAGCGAGGACGCTCGACCCCGGCACGCACCTTGAGAAGGGCTTCTTGTGAGAGGCGCTGATGGCGTGCTGCCGTGGCGGAAATGGGCTGCATATCGACAAAGGATCACATTTCTATGTTTACTGCCATGGTAGTGCGGCGGTTTTGTGCACTGTAGCGTCGAGTAATTGGCGAATCCATGCGGGTTTACGCCGAATCATGGGGAAAACGTCGACGTGCTACCATGGCAGTAACACACAAATAACCGACCCCAAATGCGCGCCTCCCGTATCTCGCTTGTTCGCGAAAATTCCCAGGAAGCCTTCAATGCCGAAGAGGTCCTGGCCCGTGCACTGGCTGGATTCCAGCTGGAAAAGGACCGTTCCTACACCGCCCAGGTCCATGCGATGCTGCAGCGAGCCATCGTGCGCGGCACGCTGCCCCCGCGCATGGCGCTGTCGGAGGCGGCGATCTCCCAGGCGATCGAAGTCAGCCGCACGCCGGTGCGTGAAGCGCTGGCCATGCTGGCCGACGAGCAGCTGGTGCAGATCTACCGGCAGGTCGGCACCATCGTCGCGCCGGTGCGCACTTCGCTGATCGAAGAGGGGCGCTTCGTGCGCTGCACGCTGGAGTGCGCCAATCACGTGCAACTGGCGCTGTCCATCACGAGCGAGCAACTGGCGGAATTCGGCAGCATCGTCGAGCGCCAGCGCGCCGCCGTCGCCAGCAACCAGACCGATTTGTTCTCGGAGCTGGATGAACTGATGCACCGCAGGCTGTTCGAGTTTGCGGGCAGGCACAACGTGTGGGCCATGCTCGAGCCCATCAAGCGGCATTTCGACCGGGTGCGCTGGCTGCTGCTGGGCCGGGTGGCCGACCACGCCAGCCGCGCGCTGCAGGAGCACGAGCAGATGCTGGCGCAGATGGCGGCGCGCGATGTCGCGGGCCTCGGGGCCAGCGTCGCTGCGCACATCAACCACATCACCGAGCATCTCCAGGCGTTGCGCAAGCAGGCGCCGGAGAGCTATTTCACTGACTGACCTCGCGGGGGAACGCGACTTGAAGATCGAATCTGTACAGACCATTGTCACCTGTCCGGGACGCAACTTTGTCACCGTCAAGGTGATGACGGATGAAGGCGTCCATGGCCTGGGCGATGCCACGCTCAACGGACGGGAACTGGCGGTCCAGGCCTATCTGGACGAGCACGTGATCCCGTGCCTGATCGGGCGCGATCCCCGCAACATCGAAGACATCTGGCAATACCTGTATCGCGGCGCCTACTGGCGCCGCGGCCCGGTCACGATGACCGCCATCGCCGCCATCGACATGGCCTTGTGGGATATCAAGGGCAAGTTGGCCGGCATGCCGGTGTACCAGTTGCTGGGCGGCAGAAGCCGGCAAGGGCTGATGGTGTATGGCCACGCCAACGGACGCGACCACGCCGAGGCCGTGGAGGCCGTGCAGCGTCATGTGGAGCAGGGCTACAAGGCCATCCGCGTGCAGTCCGGCGTGCCCGGCCTGGGCAAGGTGTATGGCGTGGGCAAGGGTGGCGGCCATTACGAGCCTGCCGAGAAAGGCCTGCCGCCGGAAGAGCCCTGGGATACATCGCTCTACCTGCGCCATACGCCCGAACTGTTCCGCAAGGTGCGCGATGCCGTGGGTTTCGGGCCCCACCTGCTGCACGACGCCCACCATCGCCTGACGCCGATCGAGGCCGCGCGGCTCGGCAAGGAACTTGAGCCCTTCAGCCTGTTCTGGCTGGAAGACGCCACGCCGGCAGAGAACCAGGAGGCGTTCCGGCTGATCCGCCAGCACACCACGACGCCGCTGGCGGTGGGGGAGGTCTTCAACTCGGTCTGGGACTGCAAGACGCTGATCAGCGAGCAACTGGTCGACTACATCCGCGCCACCATCGTGCATGCGGGCGGCATTACCCATGTGCGGCGAATCGCGGACTTCGCAGCCATGTACCAGGTGCGGACTGGGTTCCATGGGGCGACCGACCTGTCGCCGGTGTGCATGGCGGCCGCGGTCAACTTCGGCCTGTGGGCGCCCAACTTCGGCATCCAGGAGCTGATGCCGCACAGCGAACTGACTGATGCGGTCTTTCCCCACAACTACCGCTTCGAAGACGGCTACCTGGTCATGGACGAGGTGCCGGGCCTTGGTGTCGATATCGACGAAGCACTGGCCGCAAAGTATCCCTACGAACGTGCCTACCTGCCGGTTGCGCGGCTGGCGGATGGCTCGATGTGGCACTGGTAGCCGGAGTTTCCGATGCTCAGCATTGTTGTCGAAGAACCCAACAGCATGGCCGTGTGCGAGCGGCCAATGCCGGAGCCCGCTGCCGGCGAGGTGCGCGTACGCGTGCGCTATGCCGGCATCTGCGGTTCCGACCTGCATATCTTCCGCGGTCACAATCCGTTCGTGGCGTATCCGCGCGTCATCGGCCACGAGTTCGTCGGCACCATCGATGCCGTGGGTGCCGGGGTTGATGCGTCGCGCATCGGCCAGCGCGTGGTGGCGGATCCGGTCATCAGCTGCGGACAATGCCATGCATGCCGGATCGGCCGCCAGAACGTGTGTAGCCGGCTCCAGGTGATCGGGGTGCACCGCGACGGCGGCTTCAGCGAGTACGCCTGCGTGCCGGCCCGCAATGCCTATGTGATTCCGGACGGCATGCCCGAAGCCAGCGCTTCGGTGATCGAGCCGTTCGCGGTGGCGGCCAATGTCACGCACCGCACCGGCGTGCTTGCGCAGGATGTGGCATTGATCTATGGCGCGGGGCCGGTCGGCCTCAACCTGATGCAGGTCCTCAAGCGCGTCCATGGCCTCCGCGCCTACATCACGGATCACCTCGACGAGCGCCTCGCGCTCGCGCGGCAATGCGGTGCCGGAGAGGACGAGGTCATCAACACCGCGCGCGAACCCATCGAACAGGCGCTGGCGGCGCGAGGCGTGGAAGGCGGTCCGACACTGATCTTCGATGCCGTATGCCATCCGGCCATCCTGGAGGAGGCCGTGCGCATTGCGGCACCGGCCGGGCGTATCGGGGTATTGGGCTTTTCGCCGACGCCATCGGCGATCCCGCAACAGGAACTCACCAAGAAGGAATTGACGCTGTATGCCTCGCGGCTTAACTGCGCGATGTTCCCGACGGTGATTGACTGGATCGCGAAAGACCTGGTCAATCCCGGGCAAATTGTCACGCACCACGTCGATTTTCGCGATGTTGTCGGCGCCTTTGCACTGGCCGAGGGCAATCCGGGCGAATGCTGCAAGGTGCTGCTTGACTTTGGTCATGGTGGCTGACATGGCGGACTTCGGGCTCATCGGGTTTCCTCACGCAGGTGAGTTGCCGGGCGTACGGCGCAACTTGCATAACCTGGCCCAGCGCTCGGCAGCCAGGCGGCAGGCGGATCGTCGCGAGCTGGAACAGACGTTGGCGCGGCTCACAGGGCGGGGTGTCTGAAGCGCCGACCCTTGCGTAATCAGCAGGTGGCGCTTGACGCGCATTCTCTCTTCGTTCACCTTATGTCCCCGGCATGGCCGGCGTCCCATTGCCGGCGCCGGGCTTTGCGCGGCGATCGCGCCAGTGCAGCCCGCGGGCGAACAACAAAAGGTGACCAAAGGGAGACCATCGCAATGAGCAAGCTACTGCTCGGACCCGTGCTGTCGTTTCGTGGCCTCGGAACGGATGGCTCATGGAAGGTGACGGCGCTCATCGGCATCGAAGATCAAGCCAGGGTTCCTCAGGTCACCGTGGAGGGCCGCAAGGCCGGCAAGCCGGTGATCCTGCTGCAGCATGCGGGCCACACCTATCTGCGCTACGACTTGTCCTGCAAGCTGCGCAAGAACGAACGGCGGGTACCGTACAGCATCGAAGGTGTCGGGGAAGCGTGGCACTTTACCGTGCCCGGCAAGGGCTACGCGCCGCGCATGGCCTATGTTTCGTGCAACGGATTCTCCGACCCGAGCGGCATGCGCAAGCTGGTCAAGGCTGAGAATGCGGTATGGGCGGACTTGCTGTGCAACCACGACAAGGACATCCGTCCGGCAGGCTATGAGCTGGACAAGGAGCAGCTCTGGCACGAGGCGCGTACCCATGACCAGGGCAACCAGCGCTTCCATCTGATGCTGATGGGCGGCGACCAGATCTACTTCGATTCGATCTGGGAAGACCTCAAGCTGCTGAAGCGCTGGATCGGGCTGACGCGCGAGGAGCAGCTGCAGTACCCGGTGGACGCTGACCTCGAGAAGGAAATCGAGGACTACTATTTCAAGCACTACAGCGCGCGCTGGCTGCCTCATGCAAGGTCAGGATGGGGTAGCGCAGACAAGCCGCTCGATGCTGCCCAGGCCATGGCACGGATCCCCACGGTGATGATGTGGGATGACCATGACATCTTCGACGGCTGGGGTTCCTATAGCTCCGAGATGCAGCGCAGTCCGTTGTTCCAGCGGCTGTTCTTCCATGCGCGCCGGGCCTTCTGGGTCTTCCAGATGCAGCATGGTGTCGAACAGCTTCCCGACCTGGTGCCGCGCACTGACGTCAGGGTCCGGTCTGACGATCCATTGTTCGAGCCGGTCAAGTGGTCTCAGGTGCTGTCCGGCGACAAGCTTGCGCTGCCGTTGCTGGACGAGCAGCCGGGGTTCACGTTCGCGCATTCGGCTGGCCCAGTCGGCCTGATCGTTGCCGACCTGAGGACCGAACGATCCCAGGAACAGGTGCTTGGACCCGGTACCTGGGGCGCACTGCAGCGGTGGCTGTCGGGGATCGAATCGGGCCACGCCGCCAACCCTGGCGGCATCAATTGCCAGCACCTGCTGCTGATGTCTTCCGTGCCCGTGGTGCATCCCAAGCTGTCGCTGGCCGAAGCCTTCCTGGACAACTTTGGCCAGGATCATGTGCTCGACAGCAGTGCCGATGACCTCAAGGACCACTGGACCCACGACGACCACGAGGGCGAGAGGAAGCGCCTGGTGGAGACCTTGCTCAAGACCGCCAGCCAGAAGCAGCTGCGGGTCACGATCATCTCTGGCGATGTCCATGTCGCGGCCTGGGGTGTCGCCTACAGGAAAGATGTGGGGCCGAAGGACAACTGGGCGCAGATACAGCAGCTGACCAGTACTGCCGTGGTGCATCCCTCGCTGGTCGGGGTCATGGAGCGTCTGTTCTTCCATGTGCTGAACAACGTCGCTCAGTCGAAGCAGGCGCTTGATGTCAACCTGTCCGCGGAAATGATGCTCTTTCCCGGATCCAACCGGTACGTGATGCCGGCCAGGAACTGGCTTGCGATCGAGGTGGACCGGGGCACGGACAACCCGAACGGCTGCAAGCTGTGGGCGACGTGGCGGTGCGAGACCAAGGCGGCGTTCACCAATCACCTGCTGGCTACCGATCCGGTGAACTTATAATCTGGATCGAGTCAGAGAGTAGGGCGGGGCGGCGTGTTCAGGCATGCTTGCCCATGCCTCGCCGATTCAAACCCCATCCGCGGAGGATTCAAGCCATGCGCCATTGATGCCGCCGTCTGCATGACGGCCAGTCTCCACCGCCCCCAAGCAGGGGGAGTTCCTGGCATCCCTGGAATCCCGCATGTCAAATCCCAAGCTGACGCTGGAAAGCGTTTCCTACGTCCTGCCCGACGGCCGGACGCTCTTCTCTGAACTGTCCGAACAATTCGACGATCGTCCCACCGGCCTGGTCGGGCGCAACGGTATCGGCAAGTCCGTGCTGGCACGCATCCTGGGCGGGGAGCTGGAGCCCTCCGCGGGGCGTTGCGTGCGGTCGGGCAGCGTGCATTACCTGTCCCAGCAGGCCGCGCATGCCGTGCAGACGTCGGTGGCCGGGCTGGCTGGCGTGCAATCGGTGCTGGATGCGCTGCAGCGCATCGAGGCCGGCAGCACCGCGGCGCAAGACTTCGATGACGTCGGCGAGCACTGGAACATGCCACAACGGCTGCGGCAGGAGCTGGAGCGCAATGGCCTGGGCCATCTGCAGGCGGACACCCCGGCGAGCACCCTGAGCGGCGGCGAAGCCGTGCGCGTGGCACTGACCGGTGCGTTGCTGTCGGATGCCGATTTCCTGATCCTCGACGAACCCAGCAATCATCTGGACCGGCCGAACCGGCTGGCGCTGATCGCGCAACTGCAACGCTGGCAGCGCGGCCTGCTGGTGGTCAGCCATGACCGGCAGTTGCTGGAGGGCATGGCGCGCATGGTCGAGCTGTCGTCGCTCGGACTGCGCAGTTATGGCGGCGGCTATTCGTTCTATGCGCAATGCAAGGCGCAGGAGCGCGAGAACGCCCTGCAGCAGCTGGATCAGCGCAAGCTCGAACGCAAGCGGGAAGAACAGTCGCTGCGTGCGCAGCGTGAACGCCAGGAGCGGCGGCAGGCCCGTGGCAACCGGCAGGCGCGCGATGCCAACCAGGCCAGCATCCTGCTGGGCCGGCAGAAGGAGCGCAGCCAGGCCTCGGCGGGCAGGCTGCGCCTGCAGCAGGCCGCCACGCGCGAAGCGCTCGATGCGCGCGTGCACGACGCCGCGCAACAGGTGGAGGGCGATGCCGCGATCGTATTGCTCGCGTTGCCTGTCAGTCAGGCCGCGCAACGCCGCGTGGCTGAACTGGACGAGGTCGACCTGCCGTTCGTGCCGGCCGCCACGCGCCGCATCAGCCTGATGCTGACGGGCCAGCAGCGCGTGGGCGTCGTCGGCCCCAATGGCTGCGGCAAATCCACCTTGCTCAAGCTGCTGGCCGGCCAGTTGCAGCCGCTTGCCGGCCGCTGCGCGGTGCATGCCGAGCGCGCCTACCTCGACCAGCAACTGGCCGGCCTGCTGCCGCAGCGCTCAACCATCGAACAGATGCTGGCTGCCAACCACACCGCCGGGGAGGCGGCATTGCGCACGCGGCTGGCGCTGCTGGATCTCGATGCGCAGAAGGTCACCGCGCCCAGCGGCCTGCTCAGCGGCGGCGAGCGCCTGAAGGCCGCGCTGGCTTGTACCTTGTATGCCGATCCGCCGGCACAGCTGCTGTTGTTCGATGAACCCAGCAACCACCTGGACCTGCCGTCCGTGCAGGCGGTGGAGACGATGCTGCGCGGCTATCAGGGCGCACTGGTGGTGGTGTCCCACGACGATGTGTTCATGGGCAGCCTGGGGCTGACCCATCGCCTGGCGGCAACGCCGGACGGGTGGAAGCTGGAACCCTGGTAGGCGGTCTATTTATACCCGGATGATATTGCCATCGGATTTTATCCGGGTAATATTCGGGAATCGTCTCCCAGGGGCATCCCCATGACCAACGCAACGCTTCACAGCTACACCACCTTCGACGGCCACCGGCGTATCGCCACTGGTTCGCTGCAAGCCAATGCGCTGGCGCTCAAGCGCGCGCTGGAAGCCGGCGCGGGCAGACCCGTGCTGGTTTTCGACGACGGCACCGGGCGCTCGATCGACCTGGATACGAGCGGGACCGAGGCCGCCGTACTTGAGCGGACGGCCGAGCGCGCCGCACAGCTCGAATCCGTGCGGCTGCCAGCCGGCGACAACGATGAAGCGGCGGACGTGGCCGAGCCCCGGGGCCGCGGGCGCCCGAAGCTTGGCGTGGTGTCGCGCGAGGTGACGCTGCTGCCGCGCCATTGGCAATGGCTGGCCGCCCAGCCAGGCGGGGCATCGGTGGCCCTGCGCAAGCTGGTCGAGCAGGCGCGCCGGGACCACGCGGACAAGGACCGCAGCCGCCGCGCCAGCGAACGGGCCTACCACTTCATGGTGGCGATGGCGGGGGATTTGCCCGGTTTCGAGGAAGCCACGCGGGCCTTGTTCGCGGGCGATGTGGCGGGCTTTGCGCAGCGGCTCGAGGCATGGCCGGTGGATATCCGCGAGCACGCGATGCGCCTTGCGGACAGCAACGCTTGAACGGCTCCGCGGGCCTGGTCAGATGCCGCCCAGCAGGTCATGCGCATCCACGATCGCATAGGCGATCTCGGGATGCTCTTCCATGCTGCGGCGGATGGCGGCTGGGATCGACTGGCGGATCTTGCGGCACAGGCCGGGCTGCTCCTGCACCTGGATGCTGATGCCGCGCACCGTGCGCACGCCGCGCGCGCTGGGGGTGATGGTCAGCACGATGCCCAGCTGGGTCTGCATCAGGCTTTCCATGCGCTGCAATTCAGCCAGGCTGGTCAGGCGCTCAAGCCGTTCGACCAGCCGCTTTTCTTCGGCCCGGGTGAGCCGCAGCACGCGCAGGTCGGCGTTGGGGTCACTCAGCAAGGCTTCGCGCCCGCAGATACAGGCGCCGGGCGGGCATTCCGTGCGAAGAGGGAACGGCGCGTTCATGTGGGGCGCGGCCACAAGGCCGCAAGATAGCGGGGACGATGACCGGATATGTTAATTCAGGTTGCCGGTCGCCGGTTGCCCGCTGCGGGCACGCCATCTTTCCCGCAGCACCTCAGGTCTGCGGCCGCGGCACCTGGCCTGGCCGCGCCCTGCCGTCCCACACCTGTTCGCCATTGTGCGCGGACATGGTTCCGTCCAGCTGCTCGATATGGGCCGACGCGAGGGTGAGCCGCCGGCCATGCGCGCGGCCCTGGCGGTGCGGCCGCTGTTGCCCGCGGTCGGCCTGGAAATCTGGGCGACCCATTCCAGCCTGCGCCGCTGCCATTGGCGGGGCGCCGCTTCCTGGCCTCGGTTGGCAAGGTGCTGCGCGACATCCGGCCGCCTGCCGCGTGCGCGCAGGGGTAGTCCGGCAGCAAATGCCGATCCGGTCTATGCTCGCGGCAGCGGCGTGGCCCGACGGCCCCCGACAACAGGAATTTCCAACCTAGGCCTGCACAGGAGACCCCATGGCACTCTCGATGTACGAAGTCTCGATTCCCTTGTTCATCCGCGCGCTCGGCAACCTCGCCGCGATCCTGGACAAGGGCGCGGCCCACGCCCAGGCGCAGGGCATGGACCCGGCTGACCTGATCCAGACCCGCCTGATCGCCGACATGGATGCGCTGTCGGCACAGGTGCAGCGCGCCAGCGACGCCTCCAAGGGCTGCGCCGCGCGGCTGGCAGGCATCGAGGTGCCTTCGTTCGCCGATACCGAAACCACCTTTGCCGAACTGCAGGACCGCATCGCCCGCACCATCGGGTTCCTGGAGCAGATCAAGCCTGAACAGTTGGAAGGCAGCGAGCAGCGCGAGATCGAGCTGAAGCTGCGCCAGGGGCCGATGACATTCGACGGCAAGTCCTACCTGCTGGGCTTTGCCTTGCCCAACTTCTATTTCCACGTGACCACCGCCTATGACATCCTGCGCCACAAGGGCGTGCAGATCGGCAAGCGCGACTACCTGGGGCTGAAGTAAGAAGCCGAGCGGGGCCAGTAGGAAAAAGCCGGGCGCGGATCCCGGCTTTTTCATTGTCGAACAGCCGCTTGGGCGGCCGCCGGTCAGCGCGGTCAGCACCGGGGCGCCGATGGCGGCCCTTTGCAGCAAAACCGGGTGATCTGCAGAAGATATTTGCCGCGCGCCTGGCCGGCGGCCGGGACCGCATCCCGCCAGCCTCTAAGCGAAAACCCTGACCCCTCTGGTATACTTGCATTACGTCCGGACCGGCCGGACGCAGCCTGCGACAGGCCACAGGCGGTTCCTCCGGCAGTGCCCGGAGCCCTGCACGGAAAACCCGGTGCACACCGCCCGCGCTGCCAGCCATGGGGCGCCGATCCGGGAGCCCGAGCCCAGATCCGTGATACTTGTTATCCGGCCTTTGCCCAATACCTGTTGGAACCCCGGCCAGCCCAAGGGCGGCCGAATGCCCGTTAACGGTCGAAAAACGGTCCCAGAGAGACCCCCACGCATGACTTACGCCGTCAAGGAAATCTTCTATACGCTGCAGGGCGAAGGCGCCAACGCCGGCCGCGCCGCGGTGTTCTGCCGCTTTGCCGGCTGCAACCTGTGGAGCGGCCGCGAAGACGACCGCGCCAGCGCGGTGTGCCAGTTCTGCGATACGGATTTCGTCGGCACCGATGGCACGCGCGGCGGCAAGTACCGCACGGCCGAGGAGCTGGCCGCGGTGGTCGCGTCGGAATGGCCGCAGGGCGGCGGCGGCCAGCCGCTGGTGGTCTGTACCGGGGGCGAGCCGCTGCTGCAGCTCGACGCGCCGCTGATCGACGCGCTGCATGCGCAGGGCTTCGAGATCGCGATCGAAACCAACGGCACCATCGCCGTGCCGCCGGGCATCGACTGGGTCTGCGTCAGCCCCAAGATGGGCTCGGAACTGGTGGTCACGCGTGGTGACGAGCTCAAAGTCGTGATCCCGCAGGAGGGCCAGGACTTTGCCGCATACGAGCAGCTTGATTTCCGCCATTTCCTGGTGCAGGCCATGGATGGCCCGCTGGCGAGGGAAAATACCGCCGCCGCGGTGGCGTTCTGCCAGCGTCACCCGCGCTGGCGGCTGTCGCTGCAGACCCACAAGCTGCTGGGCATCCGCTGAGCGGCGCGGCATCCACGGTATCGACAGGTCGCCCAACGGGCGGCAAAACGTACACAATACAGGCTTCGGACGCGCGCGCAGTGTCCGTTCCAACGCAGGCGGCCGGCACCGGCGCCGGTACACATGAGCAAACAAGTTTCCATTACCCGCCGGCTGGAGTTCGACTCCGGCCACCGCATCCCGAACCACTGCGGCCAGTGCCGCAATATTCACGGCCACCGCTACCGGCTGGACCTGACGCTGTCGGGGGAGGTCCTGCACCGCGAGGGCGCGTCGGATGACGGCATGATCCTGGACTTCGGCGACATCAAGGCGCTCGCCAACGAGCACCTGGTCAACAAGTGGGACCATGCCTTCCTGATTTATCGTGGCGATACCGCGCTGCTGAACTTCCTGCAATCGATGGAAGGGCACAAGACCGTGGTGCTGGACGCGATCCCGACGGTCGAGAACCTGGCCCAGGTTGCCTTCGACATCCTGGCGCCGGTGTTCAAGGACTGCTTCGGCCACCACCTGCAGCTGACCAGGCTGGTGCTGTTCGAAACGCCCAACTGCTGGGCGGAAGTGAGCGCGCCCGCGGTGCTGCCGGCGCAGGACTGAGCGGGGACGATGCCAGAGACGCCACCGCTGCCGTTGCGCGCGCTGCGCGCCCTGCCTGAAGACCCGGCCGAGGCTGCCGAGCGTGATGCGCGCTACATGCGCGCCGCGCTGGAAGAAGCCCGCCTGGCCGAAGCCGCCGGCGAGGTGCCGGTGGGCGCGGTGGTGGTCTGGAACGACACCATCATCGCGCGCGGCCACAACCTGCCGATCCGCTCGGTGGACCCGTCCGCCCATGCCGAGATGCAGGCACTGCGCGCCGCCGCCCAGGTGATCGGCAACTACCGCATGCCTGAGTGCGAGCTGTACGTGACGCTGGAACCGTGCGTCATGTGCAGCGGCGCGATCCTGCACGCGCGGCTGCGCCACGTGGTGTTCGGTGCAGCCGACCCCAAGACCGGCGCCGCCGGCAGCGTGCTCAACCTGTTCGAGCAGGCGCAGCTCAACCACCAGACCACCATTGCCGGCGGGGTGCTGGCCGACACCTGCGGCCAGATGCTGAAGGATTTCTTCGGCGCGCGCCGCCGGGCGCAGAAAGCCGCGCAGAAGGCGGCACAGCAGGACGCCGCCGCGCCTGTCACCGATCCCGACAAGAACAACGACACCGAAGCATGAGTACGCCGAACAGCAGGCCGCCGCATACCGAAGTCCGACTGATCGCCTCGTCCGGGTATCCGCACGACGTCGCCATCGCCGCACGCGGCTGTGCCTGGCTCAAGCATCATGGCTACCACATGACCAACCCCGACGTGCTGGCGCGGCGCTACCTGCGCTTTGGCGGCACGGATGCGGAGCGGCTGGCCGACCTGCACGCCATCGGCACCGGCGCGCCGCACGAGCTGACGCTGGCGGTGCGCGGCGGCTATGGCATCGCGCGGCTGCTGGCGCAAGTCGACTTTGCCCGCATCGCCGCGCAGGCCAGCGCCAGCGGCACGCCCATCGTCGGCCACAGCGACTTCACCGCGTTCCAGCTGGCCTACCTGGCGGCGACGGGTGCCGTCACCTTTGCGGGGCCGATGCTGCTGGCGGATTTTGGTGCCGAGGTGGTGGATCCCTTCATGTGGGAGCATTTTGAAGGCATCCTGCGCAACCCGGCGTACAGCGTCGATGTCGCGGCGCCGCAGTCGGGCGGCCAACCGTTCTCAGGCAGCGTGGAAGGCACGCTCTGGGGCGGCAACCTGGCCATGCTGTGCAGCCTGCTGGGCACGCCTTTCATGCCGCAGGTGGAGGGCGGGGTGCTGTTCCTGGAAGACATCAACGAGCCGCCGTACCGGGTGGAGCGCATGCTGATCCAGCTGCAGCAGGCAGGCGTGCTGGGCGCGCAGCGCGCCATCGTGCTGGGCGATTTCTCCAATTACCGCGTCACCGACTACGACAATGGCTACGACATGGACGCAGTGGTGGCCTACCTGGGCGACCAACTGCCGGTGCCGGTGCTGACCGGGCTGCCGTTCGGCCACTGCGCGCGCAAGCTGACGCTGCCGGTCGGCGCCCAGGTGCGGCTGGCCGCACGTGCGGATGGCTTCAACATGGCGTTTTCCGGCTATCCGGTGCTGGCGCCACTGGCCTGACCGGCCGCAGCGTCCGATGCCGCGCATCCGGGTGCAAGGAATGCGTCCGGATGATAGAATATACGGTTATTTCCTGACTTCCTGCCGGGTTCTCGCATGAACCGGGCGCGGCCCGTGCCGCATCGCCAGCCATGGCCGCCGGATGACTCCGGGCCAGCGCGATGCATCTCCGGCAAGGCCCGTCCCTGAGCGGCATGGGGTGCGCCTCGTGCGCAAAACCGGCAAGCCGCGGCCAGCGCCGCGGCGCCACAATCTCCAGACAAGGTTCAAGACGTGCTTTCTACCGCAAACATCACCATGCAGTTCGGCCCCAAGCCGTTGTTCGAGAATATCTCGGTCAAATTCGGCGAGGGCAACCGCTACGGCCTGATCGGCGCGAACGGTTGCGGCAAGTCCACCTTCATGAAGATCCTGGGCGGCGACCTGGAACCGTCGTCGGGCAACGTCATGCTGGAGCCGGGCGTGCGCCTGGGCAAGCTGCGCCAGGACCAGTTCGCCTATGAAGACATGCGCGTGCTGGACGTGGTGATGATGGGCCACACCGAGATGTGGGCCGCCGCGCAGGAGCGCGACGCCATCTACGCCAACCCCGAAGCGACCGACGAAGACTACATGAAGGCCGCCGAGCTGGAGGCCAAGTACGCCGAATACGACGGCTACACCGCCGAGGCCCGCGCCGGCGAACTGCTGCTGGGCGTGGGCATCCCCACCAGCCAGCACCAGGGCACGATGAGCGACGTCGCCCCCGGCTGGAAGCTGCGCGTGCTGCTGGCGCAGGCACTGTTCTCGAACCCGGACGTGCTGCTGCTGGACGAACCGACCAACAACCTGGACATCAACACGATCCGCTGGCTGGAGACCGTGCTCAACGAGCGCAACTCCACCATGATCATCATCTCCCACGATCGCCACTTCCTGAACTCGGTCTGCACCCACATGGCCGACATGGACTACGGCACGCTCAAGGTCTATCCGGGCAACTACGACGACTACATGGAAGCGTCGATGCAGGCCCGCGAGCGCCAGGTCGCCGCCAACGCGCGCGCCAAGGAGCGCATCAGCGAGCTGCAGGACTTCGTGCGCCGCTTCTCGGCCAACAAGTCCAAGGCCCGCCAAGCCACCTCGCGCGCCAAGCAGATCGAGAAAATCAAGGTCGACGACATCAAGCCGTCGTCGCGCCAGAACCCGTTCATCCGCTTCGAGTTCGAGAAGAAGCTGCACAACCTGGCCGTGGAAGTGGAGAACATCACCAAGACCTACGACCGCAAGATCATCGACGGCCTGTCGCTGGCGATCCAGGCCGGCGAGCGCGTGGCGATCATCGGCGAAAACGGCGCGGGCAAGACCACGCTGCTGCGCAGCCTGCTCAACGGCGCGGTGCAGACCGGCGTGCAGCGCGGCGTGGAAGTGGACCGCGGCACGGTCAAGTGGGCCGAGAACGCCAACGTCGGCTACATGCCGCAGGATACCTACGAGGAATTCCCGGACAATCGCGACGTGATGGACTGGATGAGCCAGTGGACGCAGGCCGGCGACGACGAGACCTCGCTGCGCGGCACGCTGGGCCGCCTGCTGTTCTCGGCCGACGACATCCGGAAGTCGGTCAAGGTGCTGTCCGGCGGCGAGAAGGGCCGCATGATCTGGGGCAAGTTGATGCTGGGCCGCCATAACGTGCTGGCCATGGACGAGCCGACCAACCACATGGACATGGAGTCGATCGAATCCCTGCAGATCGCGCTGGACAAGTTCACGGGCACGCTGATCTTCGTTTCGCACGACCGCGAGCTGATCAGCGGGCTGGCGACGCGCGTGATCGAAGTGCGCACCGACGGCACGCTGACGGACTACCTGGGTACGTATGACGAGTACCTGCAGTCGCAGGGTATCGACGGCTGAGCGTCGGGACGTTGACGATGAGAGAAGGCCGCCTCGGGGCGGCCTTTTTTCGTTGCTGCGCCGCAATCTCAGCCGGCGGCGATGCGATCTGTGATCTGGTCGAGCTGGCTCGTGATGGCACGCGCGGTGATGTCGCCCTTGGCCTTGAGCAGCGCCGCATGCAGCGGTTCGCGCAGCGCCAGCAGGCCGGCCAGGTCGGTGGCCCTTTCGACCTTCACCTGCAGCATGTAGCCGCGCAGGCCCAGATGCTGGCCGATCACGTCGGTATAGAAGTAATACAGGCTCTCGAAGGCCGCGATGTCGGCGGGCGTGTGGGCCGCGGTATCGGCCGGTTGCGGCGTCTCCGGCACCTCGGGGGCGGGTGCGTGCCGCATTGCATACACGGAGAACATATTGGTGTCGGCGGCAGGCGGGACCCGCGCCGGGGCCTGTGCCGCTGCCATCACAGCGGGCGGCCGTGCCGGCTCCGGGACGGCTTCGACCAGCCCTTGTGCCACCAGTGTGTCCATGGCCTCGGGGGCCACCCCCATGCCGGCCACCTGCGCCAGCAATTCCTGCCCGCGGCGCTCGCCGTTGACCATCAGCAGCAGCGCGCGCAGCTTGTGGTCAAGCTTGCGTGCACGCGTCCGGATCTCGTCCTGTCCCGCATCCGTCTTGCGGTAGATCGGATCGACCATGTCTCACCCCTTGTTATGTCCGGCCGCCTTTGGCTAGAGTCCCTGTCAGGTGGTGCGGCCGATTATCGCCACCTTCTTGCCCGGAGCGGTAGGCGCGGCTTTCCGCGGCGCAAAAACATAGTCCCGAATCCGCTCTACAATGTGCGTGCACCATAAAAGTAACAAAAAAATTGCAATCGCCAATTCACCAAACCGAGAACTGTGGCCATGCAACAACGAGACAAACTCTTTATTAACGGCAAGTGGGTCGCTCCCCACGGCAACGGCACGATCGACGTCATCCATTCCGCCACCGAGGCGGTGATGGGCACCATCCCCGAAGGCTCGGCGCGCGACGCCGAGGATGCCATCCAGGCGGCCCGCGCGGCCTTCGACAGCTGGTCGGCCACGCCGCCGGCGGTGCGTGCCGGCTATATCGCCAAGATCGCCGAAGGCCTGAAGGCGCGCAGCGAAGAGTTGGCCCAGCTGATCGCCGGCGAAGTCGGCATGCCGATCAAGCTGGCGCGCGCGATCCAGGTGGGCGGGCCGGTCTACAACTGGGGCCAGGCCGCCAAGCTGCTGGACGGTTTCCGCTTCGAGGAAGAGGTCGGCAACTCCCTGGTGGTGCGCGAGCCCGTGGGCGTGGTGGGTGCCATCACCCCGTGGAACTACCCGCTCAACCAGATCACGCTGAAAGTGGCGCCGGCCCTGGCCGCCGGCTGCACCGTGGTGCTCAAGCCCTCCGAGGTGGCGCCGCTCAATGCCTTCGTGCTGGCCGAGGTGATCGAGGCCGCCGGCCTGCCGCCGGGCGTGTTCAACCTCGTGACCGGCTATGGCCCGGTGGTGGGCGAGGTGCTGGCCAGCCATCCGGAAGTCGACATGGTGTCGTTCACGGGTTCGACCCGCGCCGGCAAGCGCGTGTCGGAACTGGCCTCGCAGACCGTCAAGCGCGTGGCGCTGGAGCTGGGCGGCAAGTCCGCTTCGGTGATCCTGGACGACGCCGACCTGCCGTCGGCGGTAAAGGGCACTATCAATGCCTGCTTCCTGAATTCCGGCCAGACCTGTTCGGCGCATACCCGCATGCTGGTGCCGCGGGCCCGTTACGATGAAGTGAAGGCGATCGCGCAGAAGGTGGTCGAGGGCTTTACCGTGGGCGATCCGCTGCAAGAAACCAGCAAGCTGGGACCGCTGATCTCCGCGGTGCAGAAGGACCGCGTGACCGGCTATATCCGCCGGGGCCTGGACGAGGGTGCCGAGCTGGTGGCTGGCGGTCCCGATACCCCGGAAGGGCTGGACAAGGGCTTCTTCGTCAAACCGACCGTGCTCGGCAACGTGGAGCCGCGCGCCACCGTGGCGCAGGAAGAGATCTTCGGGCCGGTGCTGTCGATCATCTGCTATGACACCGAGGAAGACGCGGTGCGCATCGCCAATGACAGCATCTATGGCCTGGGCGGCGGGGTCTGGTCCGGTGATGAGGCACGCGCGATCCGCGTGGCGCGCCGCATCCGCACCGGCCAGGTCGATATCAACGGCGGCCCGTTCAATATGCAGGCGCCGTTTGGCGGCTACAAGCAGTCCGGCAACGGACGAGAAGCGGGCAAGTACGGCCTGGAGGAATTCCTGGAGTACAAGTCGCTGCAGCTGAAGAAGCCGGCGGCCTGATGCGGCGCTGAGCGGCGCTGATGCAATATGGGAAATGCCCGGCTGGCCCGGGCATTTTTTCGTGCGGATAATGTGCGGAAAACACGCACAACATAACGAAAGTCATTGGGGGAGCAACGATGCGCTGGTTTGGTCGGCTGACCAGGTTTGTAGCGGGGCTGCTGGTGCTGGCGGTGGCCGGCGCTGCCGCGGCCCTGGTCTGGTATCGCCATGCGGCGCAGCCGCCTGCTTCCGGCCAGGAAGCGCTGGCGGGTTTGCGCGGCCAGGTCACGATCGTGCGCGACGGCCATGGCGTGCCGCATATCCGCGCCGCCAGCAAGGCGGACGCCTGGTTCGCGCTGGGCTACGTCCATGCACAGGACCGGCTGTGGCAGATGCAGATGAATAAGCGCGTCGTTGCAGGTCGGCTTGCGGAGATCCTGGGACCGTCCGCGCTCGATACCGACAAGTTCCTGCGCACGCTGGGCGTGCGGCGTAATGCCGAGGCCATCCTGGCGCAGGCCTCGCCCGAGACCCGTGCCGCGCTGCAGGCCTATGCCGACGGCGTCAATGCCTGGATCGACCATCGCAAAGGCCCGTTGCCACCTGAATTCCTGCTGTTGCGCGCGCAGCCCGAGCGCTGGGAGCCGGCCGACACGCTGGGCTGGCAGACCATGATGGCCTGGGACCTGGGCGGCAACTGGACCCAGGAAACCCTGCGCATGCGGCTGGCGCAAGTGCTGCCTGTGGCCCGCATCAGCGAGTTGCTGGCGCCGTATCCGGGCGAGCAGCCGGTGCGCACCATGGATTACGGCCATCTGTACCGGCAACTGGCGCCGCTGGCGAGTGCCATGGCCAGCGTCGGCGACAAGGCGCCGCCGGGATATGTCGAGGGCATGGGCTCGAACAACTGGGTGGTGTCGGGCGCGCATACGCAATCGGGCAAGCCGATGCTGGCCAATGACCCGCACCTCGGGCTGCAGGCGCCCGCGCTGTGGTATTTCGCCAGGATGACAGCGCCCGGCCTGGACGTGGCCGGCGCCACGCTGCCCGGCATGCCGCTGGTGGTACTGGGGCACAACGACCGCATCGCCTGGGGCCTGACCAATACCGCGCCCGACGTGCAGGACCTGTATATCGAACGGCTGCGCCCCGGCAACGACACCCAGTACCAGACCCCGGACGGCTGGGCCGCATTCGAGACCCGCACCGAGACCATCCGCGTCAAGGGCGCCCCGGACGTGGTGCTGAAGGTCCGCGCCACGCGCCACGGCCCGGTGATTTCCGATTTGTCCGAGCCGCTTTCGGCTGCCGCGGGACCGCTTGGCGCACAGTATGTGGTGGCCTTCCAGTGGACCGCGCTGCGCCCGGACGACCGCACCTTCCAGGCGGGGCTGCGCATGAACGAGGCGCGCGACTGGGCCGGCTTCACCGCGGCGCTGCGCGACTTCCATTCGCCGCAGCAGAACATTGTCTATGCCGATGTCGACGGCAATATCGGCTTCTATGCGCCCGGACGCGTGCCGCTGCGCCGGGCCGACAACGACCTCAAGGGGCTGGCGCCGGCGCCCGGCTGGGATGCGCGCTACGACTGGACCGGCTTTATTCCGTTCGAGGCATTGCCGCACCGCTACAACCCGGCCGACGGCGTGATCGTGACGGCCAACCAGCGCATCGTCGCACCGGACTACCCGTACTTCATCACCAGCGAATGGACCGTGCCGTATCGCTTTGACCGGATCAAGGCGCTGCTGGCGGCCACGCCCAGGCACAGCTTCGACAGCTTTGCGGCAATCCAGAAAGACGTGGTCTCGCTGGCCGTGCGTGATGCCTTGCCGCTGCTGCTGGCCGCGCCCGTCAGCCGCGATGCGGGGCGGCCCGAGCGCGAACGCGCCTTGCTGGGAGCGCTGCGCAAGTGGGACGGAAACATGGACCCGGCGCGCGCCGAGCCGCTGGTGGTCACCGCGTGGCTGCGCGAGCTGTCGCGGCGGCTGTTCGAGGAGAAGGCGGGCGAGGCGATCTTTGTCCGCCTGTGGGACCAGCGTAACGTGCAGCAGCCCATGCTCAACATCCTGCGCGATCCGCGCACGCTGGGCGCGTTCTGGTGCGACCGGCAGCATACGCGCGCGGCCGAGACCTGCGACGACGCCATCGCAGACGCCTGGACCCGGGCCATGGCGGACCTGTCGCGCCGCTACGGCGACGACGCCGCCCGCTGGCGCTGGGGCGAGGCGCACACGGCCCGCTCCGAGCACAAGCCCTTCGGCAAGGTGGCGTACCTGTCGCCGCTGTTCAACCTGCGCGTGCCGACCGGCGGCGATACCTATACGGTCAATGTCGGTCGGCACAACCTGCGCGACGACAAGGCGCCGTTCGAGAACACCCACGCGGCCAGCGTGCGTGCGCTCTATGACCTGGCGGACCTGGAGGCGTCGCGGTTCATGGACTCCACCGGGCAGTCAGGCAACGCGCTGTTGCCGCGCTACCGCGACTGGTCCGGCAAATGGGCCGCGGTCGAGTACGTGACGATCCCGCGCGTGCCATCGCTGCCGCAGCAGGATGCGCCAGATGCGCTGATCCTGGTGCCGGTTGCGACCAAATAGCGCAGGTTACGACATGCCGTGCTGAGAATGCTCGCAAATAGGCGAGATCCTGCCATGGTCTTCGCGGGGCGCAGCAATTGACGCTACCATGGGGACCCCTTTCGACCGGCAGGAGTCCCCGATGGCAACGCGTACCACCCATGTGATCCAGCACGTCGCATTCGAGCATGCGGGCGTGATCGGCAATGCCTTGCGCGCGCGCGGGCACGCGTTGCAGGTGTTCCAGGCCGGTGTCGATGACCTGGCACCCATCGCGGACAATCCGGCCGACCTGCTGCTGATCCTGGGCGGCCCCATCGGTGTCTATGAAACCGATGCCTATCCCTGGCTGGAGGCCGAGATCGCCCTGATCCGCCAACGCCTGGCGGCTGGCGGCAAGATGATCGGGGTTTGCCTGGGCGCGCAGCTGATCGCGCGTGCTGCCGGCGCGCGCGTCTACGCGGGCACGCGCGAGATCGGCTGGGCGCCGATTGCGCCTACGCCAGCGGGGCAGGATTCCGCGCTGGCAGAACTGGCCGCCGCCCACTGGGAGGTGCTGCACTGGCATGGCGATACCTTCGACCTTCCGCCCGGCGCGCAACTGCTGGCATCCACCGCCGCGGTACAGAACCAGGCCTATGCCATCGGCAACCAGGTGCTGGCAATGCAATTCCACCCCGAGGTCATGCCGCGCGATATCGAGGCCTGGCTGATCGGCCATACCGTCGAGCTGGCCAAGGCCGGCATCGATCCGCGCACCATCCGCGCGCGTACTGCGGAAGTCGGTGCCACGGTGGCGGCCGCGGGCGAGCGCATGTTCGCGCGCTGGCTGGAGGAAGCCGGGCTATGAGCCAGCCGGCATCGTCCGTGCGCGCGGTGATCAGCGCCGTATTGACGGGGCAGGCGCGCCCGTTTGGACCCAACGGCGTGCCCAGCGGCATCGCCAAGACCGCGGCTGGCGAGCGGATTCGCGTGACCGCGCTTGGGCTCGAAGGCGACGGGCAGGGCGATCCGCGCCATCACGGTGGTCCGGAAAAGGCGTTGCACCACTACGCCTTCGATCATTACCCGGCGTGGCGCGAGGAACTGGCTGCGCAGGGCGCGCAAGGCAACGGTGTGCTCGACGTTGCGGGCGCCTTCGGCGAAAACCTGAGCACCACCGGGCTGACCGAGGCCGCCGTCTGCATCGGCGACCGCTTCCGTCTGGGCACGGCGCTGGTGGAGGTATCGCAGGCACGCCAGCCGTGCTGGAAGCTCAATCATCGATTCGGCTATGCAGGCATGTCGCGCGCCGTGCAGCAAAGCCTGCGCACCGGCTGGTACTACCGTGTACTGGAGACTGGCGACGTGGCGGCGGGCGATGCGCTGGAACTGGTGGCGCGCCCCTGTCCGCGATGGTCGCTGCAGCGCCTGCTGCAGGTGCTGTATGTCGACCGGCTGGACTATGCCGCGCTCGCGGAAATGTCAGAGCTGGCACCGCTGGCCGGGAACTGGCGCAAGCTTGCGCGGCAGCGCGTGGAACGCCGCGAAATCGAAGATATGGAGCGGCGGCTGGCGGGCGGCTGAGCGCCGCCGCCTCAGCCCTGGCGGAACCGCTTCCCTGTACCTTCGCGCGTAATGCGCTCCCAGACCACCTGCTTTTCCTCTTCGCTGAAGAACACCCAGTTGCTGACCTCGGCCGCGGTGCGGCCGCAGCCCTGGCAGATCTCGTCGAACAGTGTCGAGCAAATGCCGATGCAGGGGCTGTCCGGGCGCTCGGACAGCGTGGAATCCGTGGTGCCGTGGTCCGGTTCGAGGCGGAGCGGGGCGGATTCTGAGGGCGACGGCATGATGGCTGGAGGGATTGGGGTGAAACGGCCAGCCATTATATCGGGTACGAATGACAGGCAGTCGGAATGCCGGGCTGGGCCGGCGAGGATTACGTCTGACGTAATTGAGCAGCGTAGGCCATGCCCTTACGCTGCTGGCAGGACGTAAGCCGTTCACAGGAGCCCAGCATGTCCCAAGCCCTTGCCACCTTGCCCCGCCAACACGATCGCCACGCCGCAGTCGACCCCCGCATGCGCATTATGGTCGACAACGTCCTGATCGGCTCCCCGGTGGCGCGCGCCCTAGGCGTGCGGCTGGCCAGCCTGGCGCCCGATCATGTCGAGCTGGCGATGCCATTCCTGCCGACCAACGTGACCCACGGCAGCATCGTCCATGGCGGCGTCATTGCCACGCTGATCGATATTGCCGGCGCCGCGGCGGCAGCTTCTGGCGCCAGTGCCGACAATGTGAAGGGTGGGGCGACCAGTTCGCTTTCTATCCAGTACCTGGCCCCGGCACAGGGTGCGGCGCTGCGCGCGGTGGCGATGGTGGTGCGGCGTGGGCGCCGGCAGGTGGTCACCGACGTGTCGGTCTATGCAGAAGCGCCGGACGAGGGCGTACTGGTGGCCAAGGCTTTGATGAGCAGTGCCATGTTCTGAATCCGGAGCGGACGCATCGCGCGTCCGTTTTCTCAAATCTATAAAACGCAATTAACCGCCGTATTTTTACCTTCACACCCAAACGCGCCAGTACACTGGCGCGAACTGCTTCCAATGCAAAGGGCGCAGCCTCGTGGAGGAAAGCGATGCAGCATGGGCCTGAAACTGCGCAGCAGGGCGGGATGTCAGCGTCCCCGGCGCCTGCCGCATCCCAGACGCTCCCGGCAAGCCCAGCGCCTTCGGGGTCGCGTATCGCTGTCTACGGTGCGATTGCCGCCAACGTGGCGATCGCTGCGACCAAGTTTGTCGTCGCCGCCGTGACCGGCAGCTCGGCCATGCTGTCCGAGGCCATCCATTCCACCGTCGACACCGGCAATGAGCTGTTGCTGCTGGAACGGGAGGAAGAGGGAAAGGAAGGGGAGACGGCCGGGAAATTGCTGCCGGCCGATGCAGCCGCCGGTTTGCTCCCCTCTCCCGCGCGCGGGAGAGGGGCCGGGGAAGAGGGCAGGAGCGTCTAGCGGCGATACCGCCTGCTCCACGATCTCATCAGTACTTCCAGAAGACCTGCTGCAGCGCCTTGGAGTCGTTGGTCTGCGTCAGCGCCAGCGCCATCAGGATGCGTGCCTTCTGCGGCAGCTGGTCGTCGGTGACGATCCAGTCGTACTTGTCATCCGGCTGCTCTGCATTGCGCACCACCACGCCGCTGCCGGTGCGCGAGGCGCGCACGATCTGCACGCCCTTGGCGCGCGCGGCCTTGAGCGAGTCGACCATGTAGTCGCCGACGCTGCCGTTGCCGGTGGCAGCATAGATGATGGCCTTGGCACCGCTCTTCACCGCGGCGTCGACCGCGGCCGGATTGGCGTTGCCGTAGGCGTAGACCACTGCCACTTCAGGCAGCTTGTCGATCTTGTCGATGTCCCACTGCGTCTGCAGCGTGTGCGGACGCGCCGGCAGGCGGTAGAACAGCGTGCGGCCTTCGACCACGTAGCCCAGCGGGCCGAACGGCGAGCGGAAGGTCTCGGTCTTGAAGGTGTTGCTCTTGGTGACGTCGCGGCCGGTGTGGATCTCGTCGTTCAGCACGGCCAGCGTGCCCTTGCCCTTGGAGGCAGGGTTGGAGGCGACCAGCACGGCGTCGTACAGGTTGAGCGCGCCATCGGCGCCGAGCGCGGTGCCCGGGCGCATCGAGCCCACCACCACCACCGGCTTGTCGCTCTTGAGCGTCAGGTTCAGGAAGTAAGCGGTTTCCTCGATGGTGTCGGTGCCGTGCGTAATGACGATGCCGTCCACGTCCGGCTGCTTGAGCAGTTCCGATACGCGCTTGGCCAGCTTCAGCAGGCGTTCGTTGTTGAAGCTCTCCGAACCGATCTGGAAGATCTGCTCGCCCTTGACGTTGGCGACCTTGGAGATCTCGGGCACCGAGGCGATGATCTTGTCGACCGGCACCACGGCGGACTGGTAGGCCGCGGTGTTGGTCGCCGAGGCGCCGGCGCCGGCAATGGTGCCGCCGGTGCCGATGATGACGATATTGGCCTTGCGGGCTTCGGCCTGGGCCGTGGCGGGTGCGGCGGCGGATTGTGCGGCGGGGGCGAGCTGCGCGTGGGCAGTGCCGGTGATCAGGCTCGCCGACAGCAGGGCAGCGGCCAGCGTGGTGACGCGGGCGAAGTGTTTCATGTTTCTCCTCGGTATCTATACGAACGTGTGGCCCGTACTGGAATCGGCACGACATACCTTATGGGTGGAATGGCGCCGTCCGTGTTCAGTCGGTGGCTGCCGGCAACGGGGCCTGTGGTGCAGGGCCCGTTCAGGCAGCGGCAGTGACTATACGTGAGGAGAATTTGGCGCGGGAGGGGCGCTGCAAAGGTTATGCCGATTCGGCATGAAGGTGCCTGGGCGATAACTCAAATCGCATACATATCGAGGTACTCATTGACCGGGATGGCCTCCAGCCGCGCCTGGTCCAGCGATGCGGCCAGGATGGCCTGCTGCTGTTTAGGCGGGAAGCGGCGGGCGAGGTTGGTGCGGAATTTCTCCACCAGCAGCGGGATGCCCTCGGCGCGGCGGCGCTTGTGGCCGAGTGGGTATTCGACCAGCACCTCGTCCAGCACGGTGCCGTCCGCCAGCGTCACGGTCAGCGCATTGGCGATCGAGCGCTTGGCGGGGTCGTGATAGTCGCGCGTCAGCGCGGGGTCTTCCACGCAGGTGATCTTGCCGCGCAGCGCGTCGATGCGCGGGTCGGCGGCAACCTTGTCTTCGTAGTCAGCGGCGGTCAGGCGGCCGAACAGCAGCGGCACGGCCACCATGTACTGGATGCAGTGGTCGCGATCCGCCGGATTGCTGAGCGGACCCTGCTTGTCGATGATGCGCAGGCAGGCCTCGTGGGTGCGGATGGTGATGGCGGCGATATCCGCCGCGCTGCGCCCCGCGAGCGCCAGCGCGCCGTGCAGCTGCATCGCTGCCTCCACCGCGGTCTGCGCGTGGAATTCAGCCGGGTACGAGATTTTGAACAGGATGTTCTCCATCACGTACGACCCGTACGGCCGCTGGAAGCGGAACGGCTGCCCCTTGAACAGCACGTCGTAGAAGCCCCAGGTCTTTGCCGTCAGCACCGACGGGTAGCCCATCTCGCCGGTGCGGGCGATCAGCGCCAGCCGCACCGCGCGGCTGGTGGCGTCGCCGGCGGCCCAGCTCTTGCGGCTGCCGGCGTTGGGGGCGTGGCGGTAGGTGCGCAGGCTCTGGCCGTCGACCCAGGCCAGCGACACGGCATTGAGGATCTCGTCGCGCGTGAGGCCTAGCATCTGCGCGACCACGGCAGTGGAGGCCACCTTGACCAGCACCACGTGGTCCAGCCCGACCTGGTTGAACGAATTCTCCAGCGCGATGCAGCCCTGGATCTCGTGCGCCTTGATCATCGCCGCCAGCACTGCCTTCATCGTCAGCGGCTTGCGCCCGGCGGCGATGTGGTTGCGCGAGATCCAGTCAGCGGTGGCCAGGATGCCGCCGAGGTTATCCGACGGATGACCCCATTCGGCCGCGAGCCAGGTGTCGTTGAAGTCCAGCCAGCGGATCATCGCGCCGATATTGAACGCGGCCTGGACCGGATCGAGCTGGAACTGGGTGCCCGGCACGCGCGCGCCGTTGGGCACGATCGTGCCCGGAACGATGGGACCCAGCAGCTTGGTGCAGGCCGGGTAGGAGAGGGCCTCGAGCCCGCAACCGAGCGTGTCGATCAGGCAGTTGCGGGCGGTGTCATAGGCGAGGCCGCTCTTGATCTCGTACCGGGTGACATAGTCGACGATGTCGACCAGCACCTGGTCCGGATCGGGGCGTTGCGCGGACGGCGTGTCGGTGGACATGAACGACCTCGCGGGTGCGGCTCAGCTCAGAACGCGTCGCCGGGCACGCGCACCCAGCCTTCCATCAGCACGCGCGCGCTGCGGCTCATGATGGCCTTCCTGACCGCCCATTCGCCATCGACCTGCTGCGCCTCGGCGCCCACGCGCAGCGTGCCGGACGGATGCCCGAAACGCACCGCGTTGCGCTCGCCGCCGCCGGCGGCCAGGTTGACTAGCGTGCCGGGGATGGCGGCGGCGGTGCCGATCGCCACCGCCGCCGTGCCCATCATGGCGTGGTGCAGCTTGCCCATCGACAGCGCGCGCACCAGCAGGTCCACATCGGCCGCGGCCACCTTCTTGCCGCTGGAGGCGACGTAGTCGACCGGCCTGGCGACAAAGGCCACCTTGGGCGTGTGCTGGCGCTTGGCGGCCTCGTCCACGTTCTTGATCAGGCCCATGCGCAGCGCGCCGTAGGCACGGATGGTCTCGAACATCGCCAGCGCCTTGGTGTCGCTGTTGATGGCGTCCTGCAGCTCGGTGCCGGTGTAGCCGATGCTCTCCGCGTTGACGAAGATGGTCGGGATGCCGGCGTTGATCATGGTGGCCTTGAGCGTGCCCACGCCCGGCACTTCCAGGTCGTCGACCACGTTGCCGGTCGGGAACATCGCGCCGCCGGCGCCTTCTTCCTCGGCGGCCGGGTCCATGAACTCAAGCTGCACTTCGGCGGCCGGGAAGGTCACGCCGTCCAGCTCGAAATCGCCGGTTTCCTGCACTTGACCGTTGGTAACGGGCACATGGCCGATGATGGTCTTGCCGATATTGGCCTGCCAGATGCGCACCACGGCAACGCCGTTGTGCGGGATGCGGCTGGCATCGACCAGGCCGGCGCTGATGGCAAAGGGACCGACCGCTGCCGACAGGTTGCCGCAGTTGCCGCTCCAGTCGACAAAGGGCTGGTCGATCGAGACCTGGCCGAACAGATAGTCGACATCGTGGTCGGGCCGCGTGCTCTTGGACAGGATGACGGTCTTGCTGGTGCTGGAGGTGGCGGCACCCATGCCGTCGATCTGCTTGCCATAGGGGTCGGGGCTGCCGATCACGCGCATCAGCAGCGCGTCGCGAGCCGGGCCGGGCACTTGTGCCGTTTCCGGCAAATCCTGCAGGCGGAAGAACACGCCTTTGCTGGTGCCGCCACGGATATAGGTGGCGGGAATCTTGATCTGGGGTACGTGAGCCATGGAAATCTTTGTCCTGGTTGGCCCGGGCGGCATGCGTGCCGCTCGGGCCCTTTGTCACAGCTTATGCAGTTGCCCGCGACGACTCAAGGAAGTCCTGCGCGAAGCGCTGCAGCACGCCGCCGGCCTCGTAGATCGACACTTCCTCGTCGCTGTCGAGGCGGCAGGTCACCGGCACCTCGACGCGCTCGCCGTTCTTGCGGTTCACCACCAGCGTCAGCGTGGCGCGCGGCTGGCGCTCGCCGATCACGTCATAGGTCTCGGTGCCGTCCAGGCCCAGCGTCAGGCGGTTCACGCCCGGCTTGAACTCCAGCGGCAGCACGCCCATGCCGATCAGGTTGGTGCGGTGGATGCGCTCGAAGCCCTCGGCGACGATGACTTCCACGCCGGCCAGGCGCACGCCCTTGGCGGCCCAGTCACGCGACGAGCCCTGGCCATAGTCCGCGCCGGCGATGATGATCAGCGGCTGCTTGCGATCCATGTAGGTCTCGATCGCTTCCCACATGCGCACGACCTTGCCTTCGGGTTCGATGCGCGCCAGCGAACCCTTTTTGACCTGGCCATCGACCACGGCCATTTCATTGATCAGGGTCGGGTTGGCAAAGGTGGCGCGCTGCGCGGTCAGGTGGTCGCCGCGGTGGGTGGCGTACGAGTTGAAGTCCTCTTCCGGCAAGCCCATCCTGGCCAGGTATTCACCCGCGGCGCTGTTGAGCATGATGGCGTTGGACGGCGACAGGTGGTCGGTGGTGATGTTGTCGCCCAGCACCGCCAGCGGACGCAGCGCCTTGAGCGTGCGTTCGCCGGCCAGCGCGCCTTCCCAGTAGGGCGGGCGGCGAATGTAGGTGCTCTGCGGGCGCCAGTCGTACAGCGGGCTGACGGACTCGCCGCTGGCCGCGGTAATGGCGAACATCGGCTCGTAGACTTTGCGGAACTGCTCGGGCCTGACGCTCTTCGCCACGATCGCGTCGATTTCTTCGTCGCTCGGCCAGATGTCCTTCAGGTAGACCGGCTTGCCGTCCTGGTCGGTGCCCAGCACGTCCTTTTCGATATCGAAGCGGATGGTGCCAGCGATGGCGTAGGCCACCACCAGCGGCGGCGAGGCCAGGAAGGCCTGCTTGGCGTACGGGTGGATGCGGCCATCGAAGTTGCGGTTGCCGGACAGCACTGCCGTCGCGTACAGGTCGCGGTCGATGATCTCTTGCTGGATCTTCGGGTCCAGCGCTCCGGACATGCCGTTGCAGGTGGTGCAGGCAAAGGCGACGATGCCGAAGCCGAGCTTCTCTAGGTCGGGCAGCAGATTCGCTTCTTCCAGGTACAGCTCGACTGCCTTGGATCCCGGGGCCAGCGATGACTTGACCCACGGCTTGCGCGCCAGGCCGCGCGCATTGGCGTTGCGCGCCAGCAGCGCGGCGGCGATCACGTTGCGCGGGTTGCTGGTGTTGGTGCAGCTGGTGATGGCGGCGATGATGACCGCGCCGTCCGGCATCAGGCCTTCGGCTTCCTGCGCGCGGGCCTTGTCCAGGTCGACGGCGATGCCGCGCTCGGCCAGCGCGGAGGTCGGCAGGCGCTTGTGCGGGTTGGACGGGCCGGCCATGTTGCGCACCACGCTCGACAGGTCGAACTTCAGCACGCGCTCGTACTCGGCGTTCTTCAGCGATTCCGCCCACAGGCCGGCGGTCTTGGCGTACGTCTCGACCAGCTTGAGCTGCTCGTCGGTTCGGCCGGTCAGGCGCAGGTAGTCAATGGTCTGCTCGTCGATGAAGAACATCGCCGCGGTGGCGCCGTATTCCGGCGCCATGTTGGAGATGGTGGCGCGGTCGCCGAGCGTCAGGCTCGAGGCGCCTTCGCCGCGGAACTCCAGGTAGGCGCCGACCACCTTTTCCTTGCGCAGGAACTCGGTCAGTGCCAGCACGATGTCGGTGGCGGTGATGCCGGGCTGGCGCTTGCCGGTCAGCTCCACGCCGATGATGTCCGGCAAGCGCATCCACGAGGCGCGGCCGAGCATCACGTTCTCGGCTTCCAGGCCGCCCACGCCGATGGCGATCACGCCGAGCGCATCCACGTGCGGGGTGTGGCTGTCGGTGCCGACGCAGGTATCGGGGTAGGCCACGCCGTTGTCGGCGTGGATCACCGGGGACATCTTTTCCAGGTTGATCTGGTGCATGATGCCGTTGCCCGGCGGGATCACGTCGACGTTCTTGAACGCCTGCTTGGTCCAGTCGATGAAATGGAAGCGGTCTTCGTTGCGGCGGTCTTCGATGGCGCGGTTCTTGGCGAAGGCATCGGGGTCGAAGCCGCCGCACTCCACTGCCAGCGAGTGATCGACGATCAGCTGCACCGGCACCACCGGATTGACCTTGGCGGGGTCGCCGCCCTGGTCGGCGATGGCGTCGCGCAGGCCGGCCAGGTCCACCAGCGCGGTCTGGCCCAGGATGTCATGGCACACCACGCGCGCCGGGAACCACGGGAAATCGAGGTCGCGCTTGCGCCCGATCAGCTGCTTGAGCGAATCCGCCAGCGTGGCGGGATCGCAGCGGCGCACCAGGTTTTCTGCCAGCACGCGCGACGTGTACGGCAGCTTGTCGTAGGCACCCGGCTGGATTGCCTCGACCGCGGCGCGCGCGTCAAAGTAATCCAGCTTGGTGCCCGGTAGCGGTTTGCGGTTTGCAGAATTCATGGTGTAGGGAAATCAATATAGGTATGAAAAAGGGGTAGTGGTCCCATGTCAGCGACCAACTACCCCCTTGCCCGCAGGCCCGGATCAATGCAACCCGACGCGGAGCAAACCGGCAGCCGGTCTTACTTGCGATCCTTCAGCGGCACGAACTTCAGGTTTTCCGGGCCGGTATAGTTGGCGCTCGGGCGGATGATCTTGTTGTCGATGCGCTGCTCGATAATGTGCGCGGCCCAGCCGGAGGTACGCGC
>NZ_JBYSYA010000003.1:1369-384557 GCF_058782785.1 Cupriavidus sp. FW306-01-F10A | reverse complement strand
AAAAGACACTGCCAGCCAGTCTAGTTGTGTTACCCATGTCCCCGAACAGGTGTTACCTATGTCCCCGGTCTATACACCGCAAGCGGGAGAGGGAGCAAACCACCGGCAAGCTGATTCTGCAGCAGCAAAGGCGCGCGGAACAAATGGCTGCAATTGCCCTCCACTGACTTGCCTGCAACAAGGGCAGGTAAGGAGCACAATGCATGGGATTGCCGCAGCATGTGTATCCAGCCACCTGCCCCATGACCTTTGATCTTTTCGACAGCCTCGACGGCCCGAACCCCGCTACACCAACCATCGAGCCCCTCGCCGACGGCGCCGTAGTCCTGCGCGGCCTGGCCCGTGCGGATGCCGAAGTGCTGCTGGCCGATGTCCAGGCCATCATCGCGCTTGCGCCCTGGCGGCACATGATCACCCCCGGCGGGCTGACAATGTCGGTGGCAATGGTCAACTGCGGCACGGTCGGCTGGGTCTCCGATGCGCGCGGCTATCGCTATGACCCCATCGATCCGCTGAACGGAAAGCCGTGGCCGGAGATGCCTGCGAGTTTCCGGCAGCTGGCCACCACCGCCGCTGCGCAAGCGGGCTTTGCCGGTTTCGAACCGGATGCCTGCCTCATCAATCGCTACGAGCCGGGCACCCGGCTCTCGCTGCACCAGGACCGCGACGAGCGCGATTTCAGCGCGCCCATCGTTTCGGTCTCGCTGGGACTGCCCGCGGTGTTCCTGTTCGGCGGCATGCGCCGCGCCGACCGCCCGCAGCGGGTGCGGCTGGCGCATGGCGACGTGGTGGTGTGGGGCGGGCCGTCGCGGCTGGCCTTCCACGGCGTGGCGCCGCTGGCCGACGGCGACCATCCGCTGCTGGGGCGGCTGCGCATCAACCTGACATTCCGCAAGGCGCGTTAGCCATCACCGCCGCCTTGGCACTTTGCCGGGGGTTTTCTACAGTCAATGGACTGTCCTGAACGCCACCGTGCAAAGGCCCATACCATGCATCTCGACGGCTCCTGCCATTGCGGCGCGGTCCACTTCTCGCTTGAATCCGATTCACCCAGTCCGTATATGCATTGCCATTGCTCGATCTGCCGCAAGACGGCCGGCGGTGGCGGCTACGCGATCAACATCGGCGGCGACGCGGCCACGCTGCGCGTGCGCGGGCGCAAGCACCTGGGCATTTACCACGCCGTGCTGCGCGAACCCGGCAAGCGCGCGCGGCGCTCGCCGGCGCAGCGGCATTTCTGCGTGAAATGCGGCAGCGCGCTGTGGCTTTGGGACCCGCGCTGGCCGGAGCTGGTATATCCGCATGCATCGGCCATCGACACGCCGCTGCCGCGCCCGCCGGAGGTGGTGGAAGCCTCGCTGGAATCGGTCGCGCCCTGGGTCGACGTGCCCAAGGGCAAAGGCCATGTGCACTGCGACACCTGGCCGGAGGAATCGCTGGCGGACTGGCACAAGCGGCACGGCCTGTCGTCGCGCTGAAAGGCTCCCGTTCGGCGTCAATGTGCGGCTCGATGCCGGCTTCGGGCGGCGCACGCGCGGGGTCTACTTCCAGATCAATGAAGCGTTCTGAGCGCCCGGGCCGCAAAGGCCGGGCGCTTGCGTCTGCTTAGGCGGGCAGGAACCCCTCGACGGTCAGGTAGCGCTCGCCGGTGTCGTAGTTGAAGCCCAGCACGCGCGCGTTGGCCGGCAGCTCGGGCAGCTTCTGCGCGATCGCGGCCAGCGTGGCGCCGGACGAGATGCCGACCAGGATGCCTTCCTCGCGCGCGCAGCGGCGTGCCATCTCGCGCGCGGGCTCGGCATCGACCTGGATCACGCCGTCGAGCAACGAGGTATCGAGGTTCTTCGGGATAAAGCCCGCGCCGATGCCCTGGATCGGGTGCGGCGCCGGCGCGCCGCCGGAGATCACCGGCGAGGCCACCGGCTCGACGCCAAAGACCTTGAGCTGCGGCCACTTGTCCTTGAGCACGCGGGCGCAGCCCGTCAGGTGGCCGCCGGTGCCGACGCCGGTGATCAGCACATCCAGCCCCTCGGGGAAGTCATTCAGGATTTCCTGCGCGGTGGTGCGCGCGTGCACGTCGACATTGGCCGGGTTCTCGAACTGCTGCGGCATCCATGCGCCCGGCGTGGCCGCAACCAGTTCCTCGGCGCGAGCGATCGAGCCCTTCATGCCCTTCTCGCGCGGGGTCAGGTCAAAGGTGGCGCCATATGCCAGCATCAGGCGGCGGCGTTCCACCGACATGCTGTCGGGCATCACCAGCACCAGCTTGTAGCCCTTGACCGCGGCCACCATGGCCAGGCCGATGCCGGTATTGCCCGAGGTCGGCTCGATGATGGTGCCGCCCGGCTTGAGCACGCCACGGCGTTCGGCGTCTTCCACCATCGACAGCGCGATGCGGTCCTTGATCGAGGCGCCGGGGTTGCTGCGCTCTGACTTGATCCAGACCTCGTGGCCGTTGCCGAACACGCGGTTGATGCGGATATGCGGGGTATTGCCGATCGTCTGCAGGATGTTCTGGACCTTCATGGTGTTCTCCGTGGCGGGCGCGATGCCGCAGGCCTGTAAGGCGCTGGTATCGCAGGATCGAATGACGGGACGATTCTAGAGCAAAGCGCCGTGCAGGCCGAATGCTGGCCAGTGACCGAAATCCCTCGCCCCTGCCTTAAATGGTCTTCATATCAGAAATAAACAACAACCGCCCGATGCGACATCGGGTCGTCAAAGAACTCCCTCTTATGGCACCATGCGGACTAGTCGGATGACTATGCCGACATGCTCTCCGCTTGTAGCTCGACGGGCACCGCGCCCAATGGAAGCCAACATGAAGACAGAGCAGCCCAAACGCTATATCGCCTGGCTAGTGGCCGTCTATGTGTCTTGCGGATTCGCGTATCTCGCCTGGCGCGTAGGAACCGTCAACATGGACGCGCCGTGGCTGTCTCTGCCGCTGTATGCCGCTGAAGTCTACGGATATCTGAGCGGCCTTCTGTTCGTGCTGATGACCTTCCGGCTCAGCGTGCGGGAGGTAGTACCGCCGCCAGCGGGACTGAAGGTCGATGTGTTCGTGCCCACTTATAACGAGTCCGTGGAGCTGCTGCGTCGTACGCTGCTGGCGGCCACGCGGATGGAGTACCCGCATGTTACCTGGCTACTGGATGACGGCCGGCGGCCAGACATGCGCAAGCTGGCCGAGGATCTTGGCTGCCGCTACCTCGCCCGCGATAACAACTCCCACGCCAAGGCCGGCAACCTGAACCACGCGCTGCAGTTCTGCGAAGGCGACTTCATTGCGATCTTCGACGCCGACCATGCTCCTCGCAAGGATTTCCTGGTGAAGACACTGGGATTCTTCCTCGATGCAGACGTTGCGTTCGTGCAGACACCGCAAGACTTCTTCAATATCGACTCGTTCAACCACCGCATCGGAAAGAAGCGGGTCTGGGATGAGCAGGCGCTCTTCTTCAAAGTCATACAGCGCGGCAAGGACGCACTGAATGCGGCCTTTTTCTGCGGCAGTTGTGCGGTTATCCGACGTTCCGCGGTGGAGAGAATCGGCGGCTTCGCCACCGAGACCGTTACGGAGGATGTCCATACGGCAGTCAAGCTGCACAAGCTGGGATTCAAGTCTGTGTACTACGCCGAATCACTTGCCTTTGGCCTGGCGCCGCACAGCATTGACACCTACCTGAAGCAGCGCATGCGTTGGGGAATGGGATCGATGCAGGTATTCCGGCGCGAAAGAATTCTTTTCAGCCGGGGCCTGACGCTGGGCCAGCGACTCAATTATTTCGCCTCGGCACTTTTCTTCTTCGAAGGTTGGCAGAAGCTTGTTTTCTTTCTGACACCGCCGGCAGTATTTCTCTCGGGCGACCTACCCATAGTCTCATCGCTCAACACCTTCCTGCTGCTGTTCTGCCTGTACTACCTGCTGTCGATGTTGGTTCACCTTGAGCTGGGACGCGGCTACAACTCGCTGCTTCTCAGCGAGCAGTACGCCATGACTCGATTCTTTGCCTTCATGTCAACGAGCGTTGGACTGTTTCGTCGCAACATCCCGTTTGCCGTGACCGACAAGCAGCTTTCCGATACAGGCAGGATGTGGCTCTGGATGTCGCCGGTGCTGGCGCTGGCGGGGATTACGGCAATCAGCGTGCCGATAGGCCTGTACCGGATGCATACAGGGAGCATTCCGGTCGGTGCAGGCGTCGTCACGCTCATATGGACCTGCGTGACCCTTCTCACGGCAGCGATGGTGACCGTCTACGCTCACCGCCATGCAAGCAACCGCCGCACCGAGTACCGCTTCCCGCTGCGGCTGCCGATCACGCTGACCCTTGATGGCAATTCATACCTCGGCTTGACATCGGACCTTTCCCCCAACGGCGCGCTTTACGTCGGGGAACCAATTCCAACGTTATCCCGCGGCGACACGGTAAACATGGCCATCCACCTGCCCAATCTGATCGTGTGCGATGCGGCCGTGGCGACCTTCGTCAACCGAGCTGCGGCGTGGGCGGGAAAGGCCGCGGCGGGCGTCGCCGGGGAGGCCACAGTGGGACTGCGCTTTAACTGGGATGCGCAGGGCAACACCGGCGCACTCGAGACGTTCCTGTACGGTAGTCGGCTGCAGCTCGAAATGGGCAACCTTTCTGAAACCGAGACTCCGCCTCTGACTCGCCTGGCTGAATTGCTGAGCCGCGACGAGGGCGCGCCACTGCTGACGCAGAACTGGGCGCCGGGACTGCTGATGCAGCCGCTGCGCGCCGGCGTGTTGCCGGTGGTCATCGCCACGATCGAGGGCGCGGCGCCGCTGCTGTTCAGCAGCATCGAACTCGATCTGGACACTGGTGCCACGTTGCGTCGTACCACGAAAGGCATGGCCACGGAACATACGGTCAGGCTGACGCCCACGGGCAGGCTAGCGACGCCAACCGGCGATTTCCACCTTTACAACATTACGCCGCACGCGACGACGGTATGAGAGAAAAAAGCCGAATGACGCAGGACACGCGCAAGAATATTCGGGCCGACCGTGCTCTCGCCATCGTGACCCTCTGTGGCGCGGCCATGGTCCCGTTGCCGGCCATGGCGGGCACGTTGTTCGGCGGGGCAAGCTTCGCCGGTGGAGGTGAGCGTAGCGAATACGCTGGTGTCACCGGCAATTGGCTGCCGGTGTCCTTCCTCACCCAGAAGCTCGTCGTCAGCGACTACCACTACAAGTACGGCTCGAACGGCACGACGGTGTCAGTGAACGGACAGTCGGCCGAGGCGGCGCTTGGCGTACAGAAAGGCTGGGAGACCGGCTGGGTTGAAGCCACGGCCGGTGCGCGCTATCGCTACAATCGCGTGTCGCCAGAAGGCGCCGATAACCGTGTCGACGGCGGCGAATGGGGCCTGGCATTGACAGTCCTCGGCCAGCAGGAGTTCGCGAAACACTGGGCCGTCAACGGGATCGCGAGCTACAACATCGGGCCCAAGGCGTATTGGGCGCGCGGCCGGATTCTCTACAAGATTTTCGGCGATGCGTGGGCCGGCGCGGAGATCATCAAGCACGGCGACCCGTTTTACCACTCCACGCAGGGCGGTCTGGTGCTGACCGGCATCTCGCTCGGCCAGACCGTGAAGCTTGGCTTCTACGGCGGTATCAAGAAGACCGGTGGGCAGCCGCGCGCATTCTATGGCGGGCTGGAAATCAGCAAGGCGTTCTGATGGCGCTGGTGCCGCACACATACGGCTGCGGGTGCGGCGCACGGCGTTGCTGCTGAAGAGAACGAGGGGCGCCGCTGAATCCGGGGAAGATCGTCGCAGGTGCCCCAAAGTGGCCCAACAATACGCTAACTATTTGATTCCATTGACATGGAACGTTAGGCTGAAGTTGTTGGCGGGCATTGGCACCGGCTCGTCGCAGCGCATGCCCTGCGCCTCGCCCAGCGCGATCACGGCTTCCATGTCGCGCACGCCCCAGTCGGCATCGGTGGCGCGCAGCTGCGCGTCGAAGGCGGCGTTGCTGGGCGCCGTATGCGCGCCGCCGCGGCGATAGGGGCCATACAGGAACAGCACGCCGCCCGGGCCCAGCAGCTTGCCGGCGCCTGCGAAGAGCGCCTCGGCCGCGGCCCACGGGGCGATATGGATCATGTTGATGCAGACCACCGCATCCGCGGCGTCGATGCCCCACGGCTGGCGGCAGACATCCAGCGCCAGCGGCGCGCGCACATTGGCCAGGCCCGCATGCGCGGTCCACGCGGCGATCGACGCGCGCGCGGCGGCTTCCGGATCGCTTGGCTGCCAGGTCAGTCCCGGCAACGCTGCCGCGAAGTGCACGGCATGCTGGCCGGTGCCGCTGGCAATTTCCAGCACCGTGCCGCTGGCGGGCAGCACTTTGCGCAATACCGCAAGGATCGGCTCGCGGTTGCGCTCGGTGGCGGGCGCCATGCGGCGTGCATCGGGGTCTTGGGTCGAGCCGGTCATGATGGCATGCTCAGCGGGGGAAAGCGCCTAGCGTAGCAGAATCGGCGCGCCGGGGGGCGCGCTGCCGCAGTGCGTCAACGGCGCCCCGGAATCCGGTAGATCAAGCGCTCGAACTTGCGCGTCGTGGCCTGGCCCACGACCGTGCCGCCAAGCGACTCTGCGATCCGGCGGCTGGGCCAGTTCGGTTCGGCCACGGGATAGACCAGGTGCGCCGGCGACAGGTTGTCCTGCGCCCATTGCGCCAGCGCAGTGACCGCTTCCAGGCCGAAGGCATGGCCGTGGCAGTCCTCGCGGATCCAGATGCCGAGTTCCGGCGCGGGCGTGTCGGCATGGTGCAATCCCGCCAGCCCCAGGAACAGCCCGTCGTCGGCACGCCGGATGGTGAGCACGAATTCCGAGCCTCGCGCCATGCCTGCCAGCCAGCCTTGCCACACGGCCTCGAAAGCCGCCGGCGAGGGCGACGGCTCCCAGTCCATGAATCGCGCAAGCGTCGGGGTGATGCAGGCAAACGCCTCGGCTGCATCGTCGCCACGAAAGGGCAGCAGGCTGAGGCGCGCGGAGCGGATGTGCGGAAGCTGGTCAGGCATGACGGGCGGGAGGCTGGGCGTGAACCGGAGTTGCCATGTTAGACGATCGCGCCCCAATAAAAAACGGCGGGCCGAAGCCCGCCGCCCTCATCCTGGCACTGCGCGACGCGTCAGGCCTTGGCCAGCCTGACGCCGGTCGGGTCGCCCGTCAGGTAACCCACGGCGGCACCGAAGCGGTCCTTGTAGTTGGCCATCACCTTGGCTTCAAGCGCCGGCCGCACCTTGTCGTGCAGCGGCGACTCCCAGTCGCCAACGTGCTGGAAGTTGCTCATCACATAAGTCCAGCCGTTGATCTCGTCCACCGCGTGCAGGCCGGTGGATTCGGCGCCGACCGGGCACGACAGCACGCGGCTGAGCACCTTGGTATCGACGTTGTACGCCCACAGGAAGTTGTTGACGTGGGTGTTGCTGTCCTCGCCGACAAACAGCGTGCGCAGCTTTTCCGAGAACTTCAGGTTGTCGGGCGTGGCCACCTTGTCCGGGTTGGCAAAGTTGCCCAGCGCATCCTGCTGCTTCATCTTGCCGCCGCCCAGGTCTTCGCTGACCAGCGCGGGCACCGCCGCCATGTCGACCGGCACCCATTCGCTGTTGATGGCCGTGCCGGTCTTGTCGGCCTGGCCGCCCTTCAGGTTCAGCTCATAGACCGCGCCGGAGTACGGGCCTTCCACCTGGATATCACCGGCGTTGGCGGCATTGCCCGTGAGCATGCTCGACTCGATGCGGGACATGGCCGAGTAGGCCTTCTTGTCCTTGATGTTGACCGTGGTGCCTTCCATCTTGGTAAAGCCCAGGCTGCCGCCGACCAGGGCGGCGTAGCGGTGCGTTTCCAGGAACGCCGCGGCCTTTTCCATGCCCGGCATCAGCTTCACCCAGTTCGGCTTGCCGTTGTAGATGATGCGGGTGTAGCTGACGTCAGCGGGATCGGTGGTCCTGACATCCATGATGTCGGCCAGCCTGATGCCGCCGTCGACCAGCGCGCGGATTTCGGCACTGGTGGCGCTGCCCAGCCTGATCCACGACAGCGTGGCGCTGCCCGGCCCCACGCCCGAGGTCTGGTGCCACTTGGCCACGTACAGCGTGCCGGACGACAGGTCGCGGGCGCGGTCGGCGATAAACAGGAACAGGCCGCCGTTGGTGGCATCGTCGCCCATCAGCACGGTGCGTTCGTCGGGCATGACCTGCACCAGCTCATGCGAGATGCGGCCCAGGCAGTAGTGCTTCTTGATGGTGCCGGTGCCGTCCGGGTTGACCGTGACTTCCGGCAGGTGGCCGTAGTTGTAGGCGTTGGCGCGGGCCGGGTCGCCGTACAGGTTCTGGCTGTAGCCCTGCAACTGCGTGACCGCGCTGGCGTTCAGCAGGTCGGTCTCGTACTCTTCGCTCGACAGGTGGGTGTTCCACGGCGACAGGCTGGCGCCGCAGGTGATCCACAGGCCGTTGACGCCCGAGGTATCGACATTGTGGTACTTGACCGGGGTCAGCTTGCCGGTGGCCGGGTCCTGGTCCAGCGTCACCACCGCGATCGGCGACGGCAGCAGGCCGTACATGCTGACATTGCCCTGGTTGCGCGTGGTGTACTCGAACTGCACCACCGCAAACACCGTCTTGCCCTTGATGCCGGGCACGGTCGGGTTGGCCAGGGTCAGCAGCGAGCTGCCGTCCGGCGCGTCGGAGAAGAACTGGCGTTCCTTGCCGGCCACGGAGGTGTCCATGATCGGCTTGTTGTTGATGTCGTAGTAGCCGCCGGCCAGGATGGTGCCGCCCTTGCCGTCGGGCAGGGTGTCGCCGGTGATGAAGAACGGCTGGTAGGCCAGCTTGTAGGTCTGGCTGCTGCCGTCGCTGAACGACACCTTGAGGCTGGAGCCCACCGTGGTGGTCGCCATGGCGTCGGGCGTTGCCAGCGTCGGCGCGCTCATGCCAACGAATTCGGCCGTGGTGAACGTGGCCGCCTGGGCCGGCGGAAGCGGCGCGGCGACAGCGTCGTCGCCACCGCCGCAACCTGCCAGCAGGCTGGTGGAGGCAAGGCCAAGCGGCAGCATCGGCGCGCCGGCCAGGAGCTTCAGGGCCTTGCGGCGGCCTGCATTGGGTTGTTCAAGCATGTTCTCGATCCGGGGAAAAGGAAGGGATATGTTGTTCACTGCGTATTTGCGCCGGTCCTGCGGGCGGGGCCGGGCACCAGTTGGCACAGGCGGGCGGCGGGCGGCATTGCGCATGGCCGTAGCGGATCGTAGGCGCCGTTTGTGACACCAAGTTGACGATACAACACAAAAGCGGTGCTATCGCCCTGGTCCCGGATGCCGCTGCGGTACACTTGCCCTTTGCATCCGCGGCTCCACAGGCGCGGATCCGTTGAATGCCGGCAGCCGCCGTTTCTGCCTCCTTCCGCCCTTCCGCTTGCCCACCTACACGCTAGCCAACCCCGTCCGGGCCGAGATCGAAATCCGCAAGAGCCGCTTCCTGGCGCTGGCGCTGCCCGTTGCCGACCGTGACGCCGCCATGGCGACGCTGCAGGCGCTTCGCGCCGAGCACCCCACTGCCACCCACGTGTGCTGGGCCTTGCTGGCTGGCGGCGCCTCGGGCATGTCCGACGATGGCGAACCTTCCGGCACCGCCGGCCGGCCCATCCTGGAAGTGCTGCGCCACCATGACCTGGACGGCGTGCTGGCGGCGGTGGTGCGCTATTACGGTGGCGTCAAGCTGGGGGCCGGCGGGTTGGTACGCGCTTACACCGATGCCATCGCGGCCGCGCTGAAAACGGCCGAGCGCGTGGAACGCATCGCCTACGGCACCCTGACGGTGTCAGTCGACTACGCCGACGAGCCGCGCGTGCGCCGGTGGCTCGACTACGATGCGCAGCCGGGATGCACGCTGGCCGACACCGCCTATGGCGCGCTGGCCACGCTGGTCCTGCGCATGCCCGCAACCCAGCTCGACGCCGCGCGCGACGCCCTGCGCGACGCGACCCACGGACGCGCCCAATTCCCGGAAGCGGAGGATGAGGACCATGGCTGAACGCGAGCCGGTGGCGCCCGACGACCGCGCGGAATTCACCGCAAGCGTCCTGCCAGGCAATACCCGCTTCGCCGCGCCGGCGGCGCTGAGCCTGCTGGAAGCTGCCTTGCTCGAAGGCGTGGCGCTGCCCAACTCCTGCCGCAACGGCACCTGCCGCGCCTGCGCCAGCCGGCTGCATGCGGGGACGATCCGCTATCGGATCGAATGGCCGGGGTTGAGTCTGGATGAGAGGGATGAGGGGCTGATCTTGCCGTGCGTGGCTTGTCCGGCCAGTGATGTGGTGATTGAGCCTGTCAGTTTGGGATAGGGCTCAGGCCTGAAGAGAGCCTTAATCACCGTTTGGCAGCGTCAAGACTACGCTCTCACCCCTCAACCGCCAGAAAAAACCGCAACGCCAGCTTCAACCCATCCGGCCCCGCCGGATCGGAAAACGCCTGCCCGCCTGCCCCGCCACTCCAGGCGTGACCCAGCCCCTCGATCCGCACCAGGCGCACGTAAGGCGACTTTCCGTCCATCCAGTCGAACACATCCATCGCATGGCGCATGCCGCGCTGGATGCGCCGTGCCGGCACCGCGGACAGCGCGTGCGCACCCTCCGGCTGCAGGTGCATCCACATGCCCGCCGCGGCGGTGGCGTTGCTGAAGTCGACCACGTGGTCGGCATCGCCATGCAGCAATAGCAACGGCGGCGGGCGGCGCCCTGCCAGCCCGAACCGCAGCGCCTGCATGGCCTTGGCATCGGCCCCACGCCCCCCGCGCATGGCGCGCGCTGCCTGGGCGGCATTGGTGGCGCTCCATGGCACCGCGCCGGAGTGCGACCCCACTGCGGCAAAGCGTTCCGGATAGCGCAGCCCCAGCATCAGCGCCATCGCGCCGCCCGCGGACAGCCCCAGCACGCTGATGCGGTCCGCGGCAACCGGATGGCGGCGGCAAGCCTGGTCGACCAGCGCCATCAGCAGCCCGGCTTCGACGCCGCCCTGCGCGGCGGGCCGGAACCAGTTCCAGCAGCGCTGTGCATTGGCCTGCGAGGTCTGCTCAGGCAGCAACACCACCCAGCCGGCTTCGCGCGCCACCGCGGCGGCGCGCGTGACCGCGGCAAAGCTGGCGGCGTCCTGGCCGCAGCCATGCAGCAGCACCAGCATTGGCGCGCGCCGCGACGCCGTGACGCCGGCCGGCACGAAGATGCGGTAGCGGCGCGGTGCCACTGGCGCGCCCCATGCGCATTCTTCCCAGCGCCCGCTGCCGCGGCTCTGCGGCGCCTGCACCGGCGATACCACGCCCGACAGTGCGCGCTGCGTAGCGGCCGTGACTGCAGCCGATTGCTTCACCGCGTTGCGCACGATGGCCTCGGTCATCGGCCTGGTCAGGTTCTGGTTGACGGCGCGCTGCATGCGGCGCGCATTGCGGGCAGCAGCCTTGTTCAGCGTGGACCAGAGTTTTGCACCGGATGAGCGGGGCATGCGGCGTCCTGTCGGCCTGGGTAACCCGTACATCATATGCGCAAGCCCAGGCCCACCTTGCATGCAACGCGTGCCGGATGACTGCCTACAATGCAAGGGCCGTGTCGCCCCGAGACATGGACAGGAGGCAAGCATGAGCGATGTGACAAACGAGTTCAGGCCTTTGGATCCTGGCCGCATCAACCTGATGGATCCGCTTGAAGTGCAGTACTGGTGCCGGGAGCTCGGCTGCAGCACCAGTGACCTGGAGAACGCCGTCGATGCCGCGGGCGACCATATCTCCGCGGTACGCGCGCAACTGGAATCGAACCAGGCCGGCGCGCGGCCTGGCTGAAATCCCGAGACAAACGGTGGCAGGCAGGCATCCCCGGCTGAGCGGGGATGCCTGTGGCGGCCTGCGCCTTCAGCGGCCACGTGAGATGTCGGCGCCGTCCATGACGGCATGCGCGGCACGCATCAATCGCATGCGTGCATGCAGTCCATACTCTTGTTAAGCGCTGTGCAGACCGGAATTCAGCAATACCTTATTCGCTGGACGGCGGTTTTGCTGCATGATTTCCGGCCCGGGCAAAAGACCCGGCACTCAAGACTGGGACAGCTTGATTACACCATGTCGGAAAACAAGGGGTTACCAACACTAGGACGCATCGACAATGAACACCAGGCTGCCGATTTTCACGGTTTGCACCGCCTTGCTTGCACCTGCCGCGTGGGCCGGCAATGACCCGCACTGGAGCTACACCGGACCGACCGGCGCCAGCCACTGGGCCAAGCTCGACCAGGACTACAAGACCTGTGCGCTGGGCAAGCACCAGTCGCCCATCGATATCCGCACCGGCAAGGCCCAACCTGCCGACCTGAAGCCGATCGGCTTTGGCTATGCCGCGGCGCCCGCCACCGTGGTCAACAACGGCCACACCGTACAGGTCAACCTGCCCGCAGCGGGGCAGATCGAACTCGACGGCGTGCCCTACAGGCTGCTGCAGTTCCACTTCCATACGCCCAGCGAAGAGAAGATCAACGGCAAGAGCTATCCGCTGGTCGCGCACCTGGTGCACCAGAATGCAGAAGGCAAGCTGGCGGTGGTGGCGGTGCTGTTCAAGTCCGGGCGGGAGAATGCGGCGCTGAAACCGGTCTTCGCGAGCCTGCCGGCCAAGGCCGGCGAGTCGCGCGAACTGACGGCGCCGCTGGATGTGGCGGCGTTGCTGCCGGCCCGGCAGTCGTACTGGGCCTTCTCCGGCTCGCTGACCACGCCGCCGTGCAGCGAGGACGTGCGCTGGCAGGTGCTGAAGACCCCGGTGGAAGTGTCGCCGGCGCAGTTGGCCGCATTCCGCCGGCTTTATCCGATGAACGCCCGTCCGGTGCAGCCGCTGAACGGCCGCACGGTGCAGGCCAGCCGCTAACTGCGCACTGTTTGCTCCCTCTTCCGCTTGCGGGAGAGGGAGCAAACCGGCAGCGTGCTTAGGACAGCCCGCGCAGCGCCAGCTCGCCGCCCAACACCAGCAGCCCGCAGAAGAACAGCTTGCGGAAGCGCTCGGCGCTGATCCGGTGGCGCAGCCACTGGCCCAGGAACATGCCGCCGAGCGCCGGCACCAGCGCCAGCGCCGAGGCGCCCAGCACCGGCATATGCAGCAGCGACCCGCCCATGGCCAGACTCACCGCCAGCGCAATGGTCGATACCGTGAACGACAGCCCGAGCGCCTGCACCAGGCTTTCCTTGTCCAGGCCGAGTCCCTGCAGGTAAGGCACGGCGGGAATCACGAACACACCGGTCACCGCCGTAATGCCACCCGTGACCAGCCCGGTCAACGGCCCCAGCCACCGCTCCGCCCCCGCCGGCACCACCAGCTTCACCGCTGCCAGCCCGACCACCGCGTACAGCACCAGCGCCACACCCAAGGCCGAGGTCGCGTGCGTCATCATGCCGGCCGGCACCCATGCCGCGCACAGCCAGGTGCCGGCGCAGATCGCCACCAGCATCGGCCACAGCCGTTGCATCAGTTGCCCGAAGCGCGGGCCGCTGAACAGCTGCACCACGTTGGTCACCATCGACGGCGCCACCAGCAGCGCCGCTGCCTGCGCGGGCGGCATCACCAGCCCCAGCATGCCCACCGCGACCGTGGGCAAGCCCAGGCCCACCACCCCTTTGACAAAGCCTGCCAGCAAGAATGTCAGGCCGATAAAGGCGGCTTGGGTGGCGATTGCTTCCATCGTCATCGCTGCTCCCCCTCAGCCCGCCTTGTGGTCATGCACCGCGCGGCTGTCCGCCGGCGCCTGGTCGCGCTCGTTCAGCCCGTAGTCGCGCAGCACCTGCGCCACGCGCAGCCGGTAGCCGGCAAACACGCCGCCGCGACCGGACGCCTGCGCCTGGCGATGCGCCAGCGTATTGCGCCAGGCGATCACCGCGGCCTCGTCGCGGAAGAACGACAGCGACAGCAGCTTGTTGGGGTTGGTCAGGCTCTGGAAGCGCTCCACCGAGATAAAGCCGTCGATGGCCTCCAGCTGCGGGCGCAGGTGCGCGGCGATGTCGAGGTAGTTGTCCTGCCGGCCCGGCGCGGGCTCGACTTCGAAGATGACTGCGATCATGTTGTCTCCTGGGGGCAATGGCGGGAATCAAAGGAAATGCGGAATGCGTGCGTTCAGCGACGGACGATAGCGGAATGCCTGCGCCAGCGCGGCCGGGTCGGCCCCACGCGCACGCAGCGCCGCCACCATGGCGGCAGCCAGCGCCTGCGCCAGGCGGTCGCCGGGACAGGCATGGCGGCCGTGGCCGAAGGTCCATGGCCGTTCGCCGGCCGCGGCACCACTGCACGACGCCGCGGCCAGCAGCACCAGCACCGCGTCGCCGGCCTTGACGGCGTGGCCGCACAGTTGCGCATCGGCGGCCAGGAAGCGCCGCGTATTCTGCACCGGCGGATCCTCCCGGGCGACCCGTGCCACCACGGCATCGAGCGGCAGCTCTGACTGCGTCGTGTCGCGACCCAGCCGCAGCAGCGTATTCCCGGCCAGCGCCGCGGTAGCTTCGCAGGCTTGCACCAGCAGGCCGATGATGTTGGCGGCGACCGCCTGCGCGTCGATGCCGGCGGCACGGGCTGCCTGCCGCAGCGCCGGCAGCGGCCCTGCGCCGTCCGCCGCATCGGCAAGCCAGTGCCCCAGCCATTGAGCGGCCTCGGCGCCTGCGCGCACGGCCGGTGCATCGGCCAATGGCGACTGCGCGCCGGCGAAGGCCGCAACCCGTTGTGCGGCTTCGGCCGCGCTGCTGCCTTCGTTGGCAGCCGGCAGGCCGAGCAGGTCGGCGACCGTGATGACCGGCAGCGTGAACAGCCAGCGATTGATGCACTCGCCGGACATGGCGGCCCAGGACGCTTCGCCGGCATCGAGCACCGCCGCCAGCACCGTCGCGCGCTGCGCCGCGGCGGCCGGGTCGATACCCGCCAGCATCGGCATCAGCAGGGCCTTGAGCGGCGCGTGCGCGGCGCCGTCGTTCATCCGGATCAGCCGGCCGAACAGCTCGCCGGCGGCGGTGCCGGCCAGCGCGGGCGGCACCGGCTGTGCGGGCGGCCGCACGCGGCAGTCGGGGTGGGCAAGCACGTCGGCCACTTCCCGCGCGCCGGCGGCAACCCACAGGCGCAGGCGGTCATCGCGGAAGAATGGCTGGCTGGCGGCCAGCTCCCGGTAGTACGGGTACGGGTCGGGATGGGTGACGGCGCTGAGCGGATCGATATTGGTATCGGGCATGGCGGCACAGTGGATGGAAGTGCTGAGTCCTTGCAGCGAACCCAGCGCCCGGGGGCGGGCGGACAGTCGCATCATGCCCCTGCGGCGCAGGCCGAAGGTTCATGGTGACATGAACTATCGAATGCAATGGCGCAACACCGCCGCACCCTGGCTCACGCATCCATTCGCGCCAGCTCCCCTTCCCCTTGCGCCGCTTGCGTCGCCGCCTCGTCGTTCCGGTGCGCCAGCCGGTACAGCACCGGCAACACCAGCAAGGTCAGCGCCGTCGACGACAGGATGCCGCCGATGACGACCGTCGCCAGCGGGCGCTGCACCTCGGCACCCGTGCCCGTGGCCAGGGCCATCGGCACGAAGCCCAGCGAAGCCACCAGCGCCGTCATCAGCACGGGGCGCAGGCGCGTCAGCGCGCCGTTGCGAATGGCATCGTCAAGGCCATGGCCTTCCTCGCGCAGCGAGCGGATAAACGACAGCATCACCAGCCCGTTGAGCACCGCAACGCCGCACAGGGCGATAAAGCCCACTGCCGCCGAGATCGACAGCGGGATACCGCGCAGCCATAGCGCCAGGATGCCGCCGGTCAGCGCGAACGGGATACCGGTGAAGACCAGCAAGCCGTCCTTGACGTTGCCGAACATGGCGAACAGCAGCACGAACACCAGCCCCAGCGCCAGCGGCACCACTACGCGCAGCCGCGCGGTGGCCGACTGCAGCTGCTCGAAGGTGCCGCCCCAGCTGGTCCAGTAGCCCGCCGGGATCTGCACGCGCGCGCGCATGGCGGCCTCAGCCTCGGGCACGAAGCTGCCGATATCGCGCCCGCGCACGTTGGCGCTGACCACGATGCGGCGCTTGCCGTTCTCGCGCGAGACCTGGTTGGGGCCCGGCGCGATCTCCACGCTGGCGACTTCGCTCAGCGGGATATAGCTGGTGCGCGCCGCGGCTTCCTTCGGCAGCGGCACCGGCAGCCGCCGCAGCGCTTCCACGTCCTCGCGCACGGCATCGGGCAGGCGCACCACGATGTCGAAGCGCCGGTCGCCGCTGAAGAAGGTGCCCGACACCTTGCCACCGATGCCGATCGCCACCGCATCCTGGATATCGCTGAGGTTCAGGCCGTAGCGTGCCGCCTTGTTGCGGTCGATCTGCACCGTCAGCATCGGCAGGCCGGTGGTCTGCTCGACCTTCACCTCGGCCGCGCCGGGGATGCCCTGCAGCACTGCCGCGATGCGATTGGCGGTCTGCTCCAGCACCGCGTTGTCGTCGCCGAACACCTTGACCGCCACGTCGGAGCGCACGCCCGAGATCAGCTCATTGAAGCGCAGCTGGATCGGTTGCGAGAATTCATAGTTGTTGCCCGGCAGCTTGCCCACCTCGTCGCGTATCGCGGCGATCAGCTCGTCGCGCGTGCGGCGCGGCTCGGGCCATTGCGACATGGGCTTGAGCATGATGTAGCCGTCGGAGATATTCGGCGGCATCGGGTCGGAGGCGATCTCCGCGGTGCCGGTGCGCGCAAAGATGCGCTCGATCTCCGGGAACTTGGCCTTCAGCGCGGTTTCCACCTGCTGCTGCATCGCCACGGATTGCGTCAGGCTGGTGCCGGGGATGCGCAAGGCCTGGATCGCCAGGTCGCCTTCGTTGAGGCTGGGCACGAACTCACTGCCCAGCCGCGTGGCAATGGCCAGGCACAATGCCACCGCCACGCCGGCAAACGTCAGCACCACTGGCGTCGCGGCCAGCGAGCGCTCCAGCAGCACCGCGTAGCGGCGGCTCGCCCAGGCCATCAGCCGGTTCTCGCGCTCGGCCACGCGGTTGCCGATGAACAGCGCCACCGCGGCCGGCACGAAGGTCACCGACAGCACCATCGCGCCCAGCAGCGCCAGCACCACGGTGAAGGCCATCGGGTGGAACATCTTGCCCTCGACCCCGGTCAGCGCAAAGATCGGCAAGTACACCACCATGATGATGAGCTGGCCGTACAGCAGCGGCCGGCGTGCCTCGCGCGCCGCGGCAAAGACTTCATGCAGGCGTTCGCCGCGCGTGAGGGGCCGGCCGTGGCGCTCCTGCGCATGCGCCAGCCGGCGCACGCAGTTCTCGACGATCACCACCGCGCCGTCGACGATGATGCCGAAGTCCAGCGCCCCGAGGCTCATCAGGTTGGCGCTGATGCGGTAATGCACCATGCCCGTGAAGGTGAACAGCATCGACAGCGGGATCACCAGCGCGGTGATCAGCGCCGCACGCAGGTTGCCAAGGAACAGGAACAGGATGGCGATCACCAGCACCGCGCCTTCCAGCAGGTTCTTCTTGACCGTGGCAATGGCCTTGTCGACCAGCGTGGTGCGGTCGTACACCGTGACGGCCTGCACGCCCTTGGGCAGGGTGCGGTTGATCTCGGCCATCTTGCGGTCCACCGCCTGCGACACCGTGCGGCTGTTCTCGCCGATCAGCATGAACACGGTGCCCAGCACCACCTCGCGGCCGTTCTCGGTGGCCGCGCCGGTGCGCAGCTCGCCGCCGGTCTGCACGGTGGCCACGTCGCGCACGCGGATCGGCTGGCCCTGCGCGGTGCCGACGATCACGTCGCGGATATCCTCAAGCGAGCGCACCTGCCCCGGCACGCGAACCAGGTACTGCTCGCCGCGGCGCTCGATATAGCCGGCGCCGACGTTGTCGTTGTTCTTCTCCAGCGCGCTCACCACATCGGCCAGCGACAAGCCGTACGACGCCATGCGCTCCAGGCTGGGCGCGACCACATAGGCGCGCGCATGGCCGCCGATGGCATTGACCTCGGTCACGCCGGGCACGTTGCGCAGCTGCGGGCGGATCACCCAGTCCTGGATCTCGCGCAAGTCCGCGAGCGTGTAGGGCGTGCCGTCAGGCTTGCGCGCACCGGGGTCGGCCTCGACCGTCCACAGGTAGATCTCGCCCAGCCCGGTCGAGATCGGGCCCATCGCGGGCGTGATGCCGGCAGGCAGCTTGTCGCGCGCTTCCTGGATGCGCTGGTTGACCAGCTGGCGCGCAAAGTGGATATCGGTGCCGTCGCGGAAGATCACCGTCACCTGCGACAGCCCGTAGCGCGACAGCGAGCGCGTCTGCTCCAGCCCGGGCAGGCCCGCCATCACGGTCTCGACCGGATAGGTGATGCGCTGCTCGGTCTCCAGCGGCGAATAGCCCGGCGCGGCGGTGTTGATCTGCACCTGCACGTTGGTGATATCGGGCACCGCATCGATCGGCAGCCGGGTGTAGCTGTACAGGCCCAGCGCGGCCATGCCCAGCACCGCCAGCAGGACCAGCCAGCGTTGCTCGATGGCAAAGCGGATCAGGCGTTCAAACATGTGTGCCTCCCGCTCAGTGCTCATGCCCGGCGCTGGCTTTGCCCAGCTCGGACTTGAGGATGAAGCTGTTGGCCGCGGCGTAGCGCGCGCCGGCCTGCAGGCCCTCGGTCACCTCCACCAGCTTGCCGCCGGCGCGCCCGGTCTTGACCGGCTGCACCGCAAACCCGCCCGGCACGGCGATGAACACCACGCTCTGGCCGTCGACCTGCTGCACCGCGTCGGCCGCCACCGTCACCGGCACCTGCGCCGGCGCGCCCAGCACGCTGACCGTGACGAACAAACCCGGGCGCCACGCCATGCCGGGATTGGCCAGCGTCACGCGCGCCTTGGCCGTGCGCGTCTGCTCGCCCAGCAGCGCGCCGACGTAGGACACCTTGCCCTCGGCCTGCGTGTCCGAGGCGCTCGAGCGCACCGTGACCGCTTCGCCCACGCGCACCTGGTCCAGGTCACGCGCGGACACCACGAACTCCGCCCACACCGAACTCAGGTCCGAGACCGTGAACACGCTGGTGGCTTCCTGGACCGCTTCGCCCAGCGCCAGGTGCTTCTCGACCACGATGCCATCGAACGGGGCACGCAGCGCAAACTGGTTCAGGCCGCCGCCCTTGCCCGCGCTGTTCTCCGTGGCGCCGATCGCGGTCAGCTTCTGGCGCGCGTTCTGCACCGCGATCTGCGCTTCCTCCAGCGCCGTGCGGGCCTGCTGGTAATCCTGCTCGGCGGAGATCTTCTCCTGCCACAGCGTCTTCTCGCGCGCGTAGGTGGCACGCGCCAGCGCCTCGCGCTTCTGCGCCGCCAGCAGTTCGCTGCGCTGTTCGGCCAGGGCCATGCTGGCGAGCAGCGCCAGCACTTCGCCCTTGCGCACCTGCTGGCCAAGGTTGGCCGGCACCGCCTGCGCCACGCCCGCCACGCGCGGCACCACGTGCGCGGTGCGGTCTTCATTGAAGCGGATCTCGCCGGGGAAATCGACGCTGCTGCGCAGCGGCGCAGCGGCGGCGGCGGCAATGCCGATGCCGGCCTGCTGGATCTGCGCGGGCGTCAGCGCGATCAGGTGCGGCTTGCCTTCGCCTTCCGGTTTCGCCGCGGGGACGCTGGCGTCAGCGTGCGCGGCCGCCTTGTCTCCCTCCTTGTCATGTTCATGCTCCTCGCCATGCTCGGCATGCCCGTGCCCGGCCTCGCCGGTAGTGCTGCCGCCCTTGCCGGTGAACAGGATCGCCGCGCCGCCCAGCAGCCCCGCGACCAGGATGGCCACCACGGCGGCCCGTTGTTGCTTGCTCATTGCCATGTCTGCAGCTTCCGTATCAGTGTCCGAGGATGCGGTCGATGCTGGCCGCCGCGTCATAGGTGCGGGCCAGCACGTCCAGGTAGCGGATGCGCGCCTGGAACAGCGTGCGCTGGGCATCCAGCACATCGAGGAAATTGAATTTGCCGGCCTCGAACCCGCGCGAGGCGGCGGCATAGGCCTGCTCCGCCGCGGGCAGCACCGAGGCCTGCAGCGTCTGCGCCGCGGCGCGCGATACCGACAGCTGCGTCGAGGCCTGCTGCAGCTCACCGACCAGGCGGATGCGCGTGGCCGCGTGCGTGTCCTGCGCCTTGTCGGCGCGGCGCAATGCGGCGTAGAGGTTGCCCTGGTTGCGGTCAAACAGCGGCAGCGGGATCGCCACGCCCAGCACGGCCATATTGCGGTTGGCCTCGTTGTCGCGCTTGGCGCCCAGGCTCACGGTCACGTCGGGGTACTGGCGGCTGCGCGCCACGGCGACTTCGGCGCGGCTGCGCTCGGCCAGGAGGCGGCTTGCCGCCAGCTGCGGCGAGTCTTCCAGCGCCGCTTGCAGCGCTGCCGGCGCGGGGCGCGAGGGCAGTGCATCAAGGTCGCCCTGCGCCTGCGCAAAGTGCGGCACGGCATTGCCCCACAGCGCGGCCAGCGACTGCCGTGCGGATTGCAGCGCGCCGGTGGCCTCGGCCAGTTCCAGCTCGGCATTGGCCTGTTCGACCCTGGCGCGCGCTTCTTCCAGCGGCGCGACCTTGCCGGCGGCCACGCGCCGCCCGGCCGCCGCGGCCGCCTTGCTGGCGATGCCGACCGAGCCTTCGGCGAGCTTGACGCGCTCCTGCGCCACCAGCACGCCAAAGAAGCGCGCGATCACCGCGGCGCGCAGCTCGGCGCGTGCGCCGCCCAGCTCGGCCTGCGCCAGTTCGCGCCCGCGCTCGGCCACGCCGATGCGCGCGGCGCGCTTGCCGCCGAGTTCGATCGGCAGGTTGATCTGGCCGGTGGTGGAGCGCGTGGCCTTGCGCGTGTCTTCCATCGACACGGCCAGTTCGGGATTGGGCAGCACGCGCGCCTGCGTGACATCGCCCTCGGTGGCGTCAAGCTCCTTGCCCGCCGCGGACAGCACGAAGTTGCCGGCTTCGGCCAGCGCCAGCGCGGCGTCGAGCGTGAGCGTGCCGGCAGGCTCTTGGCCCGGGGCCGGCGAGGATGCCGATGGCTGCGCCATGGCAGGGGGCGGCGTCTGCGCGACGCCATGGATCGGGCTGGATAGGACGGCCGCCAGCCCAAGCGGCAGCAAAAGTCTTCGCATCGAATTGCACCAGGAAAGAAACCGGGAGAATTCGGCGAGACGCCTGACGTCAGGGACTCAGGAAGACCAGGAAATGGAAGCGTCGTCTCGCCGGCTAGGCAAGACGCGGCCACTGGGGACGGTCTGGCGCCCGCGCACTGTGCGAAGAGAAGCTGGGCTGCGGCGCCGGTGGCGCCAGTTCCACCCGGCGCATGGCGTGCACGTCGGGCGCGTCGGCCCGTGCAAACGGCAGCGAAGCGATATGGCAGACGCCGCAGTCGGGATCGGGCTGGCCGAGCTTGGCCTTGTCCTGGGCCTTCTGCGCGGGCTGGTCCTGCTTGCCGCTGTCGGCCTTGTGCTGGTGCTCGTGGTGCCCGAAATGGGCCTTGGCCGAAGCCGCCACCTCATGCCGGCAATACGCGGCGGCTCCCGCCCAGGCGAACTGGAGCGGCAGGACGAGCGCAAGAAGGATGAGGATGAGCCGTTGCATAGGGGAAGTGGCAGTTGCCCTGGGCGCCTGGCATCAGGCGACGGGGGATTGCAGCGAGCCGCAAGTTTAACCGAGCCGCGACGGGCATTCCGGCGACGGGGTCATTACATTTGCGTCATGCCACGGGTGGTTTCCGCCCTCGCCCGTTAATTCAATTTTTTTGAATAACTTGTCCGGCAACTGGCCTGCTTCCGTGTCGATGGCGCTCCTATAGTTCTGTACATGAACGGCACGCACACAACGCAAAGCCTTCTGACAAATTCAACGAGCTTAAGGAGAACCATCATGACCAAGACCACCCGCCTCGCTACCGCCCTGCTCCTGTCGCTGGCCGCCCTGGGCGCCGCGCAAGCCGCCACCGCCGCCGAGCAACTGCCCGGCGACAAGTACGGCTACAGCTTCCGCAGCACCGTGCCCGGCGACAAGTATGGTTATGAGTTCCGCAGCCATGATGTGTTCACGGAAGGCGCCCGCGCCGGCAAGGCCGATCCGTTTGTCGACGGCGCCCGCACGGTGGCCGGGCTGGACCGCAGCGGCGTGTCGACCGCCCCCGCGCGCAGCTTCGACACCTATACCGAAGGCAGCCGCGCTGGCCGCTTCGACCCCTACGGGGAAGGCGCTCGCGCCTGAGCGATGCCGGCACCCAGCCAGCAAGAAGGCCAGCGGCTCCGCTGGCCTTTTGTCATTCGTCGCGCCCGAGCCTGTGCATGGCCTCGCGCAGGGTCCGCATCTGGGCGCTGAAGCTGGTGCAGGCGTCGCAGATCGCCAGGTGGGCGCGCATGCGCAGCCGCTCGCCCCATGACAGCGGCCGGTCCAGGCCCTTCATGGTGAGGTGGTGGACCTCTTCGCAGTTCGGCAGCAGGCGGCGGGAGGGGCGCGGATCTGGCATGTAGGTCAGGGACTTGTCCGTTGCATGGGCGGTATGAGGCTCAACTGGCTTTGCCCGGCCGGCCGCGCTGGCCGAACCAGTGCAGTTCCAGGCATTCGCGCAGGCGCATGCGGGCGCGGTACAGCATCGCCCAGGCATTGGTCGCGCTGATCTGCAAATGCTGACAGATTTCTTCGGTGTCCAGCTCCAGCCACTCACGCATCATGAAGATCCGGCCGGTGCGCTCCGGCAGGCGGTCAACGCAAAGCTGCAGGATCTCGAAGAACTCGCGGCGCTCAAAGGCGCGTTCCGGGTTGCCCCAGTCGGACGGCGGGTCCTGGTAGTGGCCGTTGCGCGTGAACAGCGCGTCGAAGGCGTCGTCGTCGGATTGCGGCTGGCCCTCGGCATCGGTGGCCAGCGCCAGCCTGACCTCGCGCTTGCCGCTGCGCAGGATGTCGATGATCTTGTGCTTGAGGATGCCAACCAGGTAGGTGCGCAGCGTTGACTGGCCGGCGAAGCGCTCAGGGTGCTCCAGCGCCGCCAGCAGCGTTTCCGAGACGGCATCCTCGGCCAGCGCCTCATCGCGCAGCTGCAGGCGGGCAAAGCGCAGCAGGTAGGGGCGTATGGCCTGGAGTTCGGCGGGGTCGAGGCTCATCGGGGATCGGGGCGCGGTTGCCTGGACGGATGCCCCATGATACCCGCGCGCCGGCGCCTTACCCTATCCCGCGGAACTGCCCGCACAGCCGGAACACGTCTTCCGACAGCGGGATCCCCTTGGCCTTGCCGTAGCGCGTCGCCAGCTTCAGCAGCTCCTTGATGTCGCGCCCGCTCGCCTTGGGGTAGGCGGCGGTCAGCGCATCGATCAGCCCGTCGCCCAGGTCCGCGCCGAACTGCCCGGCCTGCAGGCGCCACAGGCGCATGGCGTCTTGCTTGCACGGCGTTTCGTAATGGATGGTGGCGATACAGCGCGACAGGATGGCATCGTCGACGTCGCCGATGCGGTTGGTGGTCATGAACAGCAGGCCGTTGAAGTACTCCAGCGTGCGCAGGAATTCCGCGACGATGGCGTTGTGCTCCAGGTCGTTGTCGCGGCAGCGGATATAGACGTCTGCCTCGTCCAGCAGCAGGATCGCGTTCCAGCGCATGGCGCGGCGCAGGATCGTCATCAGCGTGGCACCGACCGACGCGGCGGTGGTGCCCAGCTGCCCGGAGTGCACGCGGTAGAGCGGCTTGCCCACCACCTCGGCGTAGACCTCCGCGGTCAGCGTCTTGCCGAGGCCTGGCGCGCCCTGGCACAGGATGGTGGTGCCGCCCGACTTGCCGGGCACGAAATCCGGCACCAGCATGTCCATGTGCGAGGTCAGGATATCGATCAGGTCGCGGTGATGCGCGGGCAGGACGAGCTTGTCACGCAGGGCGGGCTGGTAGCGATACTCGGACAGGTGCTGCACATGCACCCAGATATTGCGATGCCATTCCAGGTGGAACAGGTGCACGTAGCAATGCAGCGGCACGCGCTCAAAGCCCTCCATGACCCCGGCATCGCGCCAGAACGCCGGGTCGCAGGTCATCTCGAAGCGGCGCTCCAGCCGCTCCTCATCATTCACGCAGCGCGCGCCCGTGGCGTCGGCGATCGGCGTCAGCTCGGCGGGTCCCTTGGCATCGAGCGAGAACGCCGCGCGGGTGGCGACGAACTGCGCGCCGAAGCGGCGCTGGTAGCGCACGAAGCGCTGCGCATGCTGCTCGTATTCGTGCCGGAATTCCGCGCACTCCTTGTAGAAGCCGAACTCGGCCAGCAACTCCGGGATGGTGCGGTTGGCGATGTCGTCGTGGGTAATCACCATCGACGTGGTCATGCCGGAGCGGCGCAGGTGGTGGTCGGTCAGCGTGGAGTTGGCCGACTGCATGGTGTTGGCCAGCATGTCCACCACCACATAATGCATGCCCTGCTCGGGCGACACATAGCGCATCCGGCGCACCAGCCACGGCAGCAGCACGCCGTCGCGGCTGCGCTGGTACAGCCAGCCGTCGATGGCATCGCGCGACAGGTAGGCGGCCAGCCCCGCCACCAGCTGGTCCAGCCCCGGAATCAAGCGCGCCTGCGGTGCGTTGTAAACATTGTCCAGCGCCAGCATCTGGAACATCAGCGCGCGCTCGTTTTGCGTCTTGCTCAGCGTGTAGAGCGAGTTCAGCGACTGCGCGTCGAACAGCTTGCTCGACACCAGCATATTGCCGTGGCAGACGCCGTGCTCCTGCAGCTGCCGCGCCAGCGGCGACCCGGTTTCGATCATCGCCAGCAGGGGATGGATCAGCGCCTCCGGAATCTCGAAATCCATGTACCGCACTCCCGTTGAATGGCATGGCCGCGCCGGCCAGCGGCCGGGGTTTCACTGCAGGAAGAAATCGATCGCGCGCTCGACCACGGGCGGATGGATGACATGCAGGCCATCGAACTCCACGTATTGCACGTCGTAGCCCGCGGCCTTCAGCCTGGCCGCATGGGCGCGGCCGCTGGTGGCGACCGGCAGTTGCTCGTCGGCCAGCCCGTGCGCGACAAACACTCTGGGCGCGCCCTCCTGCATGAACACCGACATGAAGCCGCCGGAGAACGCAATCACATGGCTGGCAATGTCGCCGTTGGTGATGCCGACCGAGAGCGCGTAGCTGGCCCCGTCCGAGAAGCCGGCAAAGGCAAGCCGGCCCGGGTCGACCCGGTAGCGCGAAGTCACCGCGGTCAGCGCCTGGTGCAGCCGCTGCAGGTCGGGGCCGTTGCCGCCGATCACGATGTCCCAGGTCGGGAAGAGCGAATGCGGCGCCAGCACCAGGAACTTGTGGCGCTGCGCATGCGGTTCGATATGCGGCAGCACCTTTTCCGGAAACCCGCCCGCGCCGTGGAATATCACCAGCAGCGGCACCGGCCCGCGGTCCGGCAGGCCGTCCGGAACGAACAGCACGGCATCGCGCTCCGCAGCCACGCCGAGCGGGTTACGCCCGGGTGGCAGCGGGCCGTCGACGGGATCAGCGTGGGTGAACGACAAGCGACCGAACAGCGAGGGATCGAGCATGGCGGCAGGAGACGTTATACACACTTAATATATTGTATATCACATATCTAAGTGTGGCGATGGGCTCCGGACGACCGACAGCGAGCTCCCTCTCACGCTTGCGGGAGAGGGATCAAACCTGCACCTGCCCTAATCCTGGTTCTCCAGCAGCGAGAAATACCGCCCGATATCCCCATCCTCGCGCAGGATGTCCTGCATCAGGTCCGCCAGCGGCATCTGCCCCCAGCGCACCGCGCGCCGCAGCAGGTAAGGCGTGGGGCTGTGCGGCTCATGGCGCGCCAGGTAGTCGGCCACGTCGCGGATCAACTGGTAGGCGTGAGCACGGTTCTCGATGCGGCCGTGCGCCAGCATGACGGTCTGCCCCGGTCCCGCGGCCGGCAAGACCGGCAGCGGCTCGGGATCGTCCACGCGATCGTTGCTACCGGCCGGTTCGCCTCTGTGGGCGCTGCCCGCTGCGTCGCCGCGCAGCGCGGCCACCGCCCGCACCAGCCGCGCCAGCGTGTCCGACACGCGCGCCAGGCTCGGCGCTTGCGCCCCCAGCAGCGCGTCGATGCGCCGGTCAAAACCAGCCCATTCGGCGCTGGCACCGTGCAGGTCGCGCCACAACGCATCCAGCCGGGTCCGGTCGGGCGCGTGATGCGCGCGCTGCAGCAGCGCCTCGCGGCCCAGGCTGTCGTCGTCATCGACCGGCGCCAGGCTGCGTTCCCACAGGTCCAGCGTGATGTGCAGGGGTTTCTCGTCGGCCAGCGACAACAGCGGGACATGCAACGCCAGCACCGCCGGCAAGGTCTCGTTGAGCCATGCGATCGGGGCGCAGCGTGCCTCCGCATCGTCGGCTTCCATGCGCGGCCAGGCGCTATCCCAATACGCGTCCGCCAACGCCCCCAGCAAGCGCACCCCGGCGCAAAAGCCGGCCGCGCCGTGCAGATGGGTCCACGCCTCGCACAGCCATGCCGCCAGCTGGAAGTCCTTGCTGCGCGTGGCCAGCGCCTCGCTGGCGAGCGCGGCCACGCGTTTCCAGTCAGCCTTGACCAGCGGGCGCTCCCATTCCCGCATCGGCAAGGACTCGTCGTCGTGCTGGCGCGCTTCGGCGATGGCGCGATAGACCGGCTCGTAGCGCAGCGAAGCGCCCGCGGGATCGTCGCCCGGCACCGGCGCAAGCAGTGCCTGCGCGTCCGGGATGCGGTCTTGCGTTGGCGTCGTCATAGGTTGGTCCATTCAGGAGCCCGGGTGGGAAAGCTTTGCGGCCACGGCAGCGGCATCTTCCTGCCCGCGGCCGTCAGCACCAGGCGCAGGAACACGCGGCCGCGCACCGGCCTGGGCGCCGCCGTGAGATCCGGCGCGGCGCTGCCCAGCGGAAAGTCGAAGCGCAGCAGTTGCGCCGTGCCGTCGGCGCGTCCGCCCGGATCCGCGATGCGATGGCGCGCAATGAACGACAGCAGCGACCACGGGTCGGCAAAGCGCCAGGTCATGGTCTTGCCGTCGGCGGCCAGCGCGCGCTGTTCGGCGTCAGGCAACGCGACCATCGGTGAGTCCTTGGCAAAGCGCAGCGTCAGCGTCACCGGACTGCCGTAGTCCCAGTGCAGCGAGCGCGGCGCATCGCGCATCGACAGGCTCTGCGCGCCGAGCGTCAGGGTCCAGTCGATGATCTGGTTGCCGGCCAGTTCCGCGCCACGGTTGACGCGGAACTCCGCGCTCACGTCATAGCCCGCCGGCGCGCCCTCCTCGACCGGATACAGTGGCGCGAGCAGGGTCCTGACCTGGTCGAAGCTGTCGATGAACTGGTGCACCGGCACGCCGGACGCGATATTCCTGAGCGGCCCGTCGCCACGCGCGGCCCGGTACGTCGCCGAGAGCGGTTCATAGCGCTTGAGCACGCGGCCAAGCTCGGCATAGTCCGCCGTGCGCACCTCGCCGGCGTTGGCGCCGCCGCCAAACGGCGCACGCCCGGCCAGCCGTTCATTGAACGTGGCCGAGAACCCGTCCCACTGCCGCTGCAGGTCGGCAAAGTAGCCTTGCGCACAGCGCGCGAGCAGGCCGTCGTACAGGCGCACGTGCAGCGCGGCAAAGTAGTCATCCCCGCCGGCCGGCCGCGCCGCAAAGCGCGCCAGGCACACGCCCTGGCCGGACTCGGCCGCCGCGGCCTGCACGAACTGCTCCAGCATCAGCAGCCGGCTGTTCGGGTTCTTGAGCCGATAGCGTTCCAGGTCGCGGTTCAGCGCCTGCCAGCGCAATGCCAGGCCGGAGCCGGCGTCGGCGGGCGAGAGCGCGGCAAGATACACCGCGGCCTCGCGGCCCAGCGCCTGCGCACGCGCCGACTGCTGGTCCAGGTACGGCCCCAGCGCCGCCGCGTCGTTCAGCCCGAACGCCGTCAGCAGCGGCGCGCGCGGCGCACGGGCCCCGTCGCCGGCGCTGCCCTGCCGGATCGCGTACAGCTCGGACTGCTGCAGGAGCTCGTCCACCGCGCGCAGCCGTGCCAGCGCATCGCGCGAAACCAGCGCATCGAGATCATCCACGCGCGACATGGCATGCATCTCGCCCAGCATGGTCTTGATGCGCGCGATCCGGCCCAGTGCAGCCTCGAAGCCGGCGCTGCCGCCATCGGCCTGCAGCGGCGCCAGGATTGCCGCGGTCGCGACCTGGTCGGTCACCAGCCGCGCAAACTGCTGGTCCACGCTTTGCGCAATCGCATCGCGCCAGGGGCCTGGCAGGCCCGTCAGCCCCTCGTCAAGAAAGCGCTTGCGCATGTCGCCCAGGGCGATGGCCTGGTCAAGCTGCTGGCGATCCCACAGCACCGCCGACCCGGCCGGCACCGACGGCAGCGCCAGGTCGCGCGGCGGCGCCATGAACGGCTGGTTCAGCAGGGCGGCGAGCCGGTCGCGCAAGGCCAGCCGCTCGGGCGTGACCACGAAGCGGCCGTCCTTGTCCTGCCACGCGATCCCGCTGTCGGGTCCGCTGAAGCGCTGCGCCAGCTCGCCGGTGAAGGCCTGGAAGCCGCTTTCAGCGCGTGCGCGCGCGGCGGCCACCAGGTCTTCGCCGAGCAGCCGGTTCTGCGCGGCCTGCGCCAGCGTGCGCGCGTAGACGGTGCCCGCGGCGAACTGGGGCTGCCTGATCCAGCCGCCCTTGCCGGACGCCAGCAGTTCCTGCTGCGTGCCGATCGCCGCGACAATGCCGCGGTAGTCGGCCAGGACCCGGTTGACGCCACTGCCGGCATTGGCCCCGCCGGCCAGTTCATCGAGGCTGGACCTGACGGCGCGCTCGGCCACCAGCAGCGGGTTGTTGTTGAAGAGCCGCTCGTCGAGCTGGCGCGCGCCCTTGTCGAAGGTGCAGCGCAAGGGCGGCACCAGCGCGGTCAGTGCCCTGCCGCCGGTTGCCAGGCTTGCGGCACCACGCCCCTTGCCAGGGTCGCGCTGGAAATACGGCAGGCTGCCCGAGACCTCGCCCTGCAACTCCGCCCCCAGCGCATAGCGCACCACCAGCCGCAGCGCATCGGCGTTGCCAGGCTGCGGCGTTTCCAGCCGGTGCAGCGCTTGCAGCGCAGCGTCGAACTGGTCGACCGCGGCAACGTACTGCTGCAGCGCGCGCATCTCCGGCATGTCTTCCAGCGCCAGGCTGCGTGGCGGCAGGGCCTCGCCCCGTGCGCCCGGCGGCGCCAGGCAGCTGTCGCCGATAATCAGCTGGCCGGTGCTCGGGTCGCGCCCCACGCCTGTCAGCGTGTCGACGCGTGCCAGCAGTTCGCGATCGATGGTGTCGAGCGCGATCTCGCCGAAGGCGCGCTGGAAGCGATCGTGCACGCGGCCGTCCAGGTCGTCGATAAAGGCCCACGAGCCCGGCATGAACCAGGACGAGACCGACTGCGCGCTCAGGCGCTGGTTCATCGCGATCAGCCCCAACGCCTGGCGCCGGTACCAGTCCGGCGGCAGGTCCTGGCCGCGCTGCGCGGCCAGCGCGCGCTGCTGCGCGCCGGCACGCAGTTCGCCAAGCGCGGCCAGCAGTTCGGTATGGCGATGTCCCATCTGCCATGCCGCGACCAGCAGTCCCCCGCCCCACGCGCACAGCACGGCCATGCCGCCCCAGCGCAGCGCACGGTGTACCAGCGGCCGCGCCAGCTGCTGCGAGCGCGATGGCCGCGTCAGCCCGTACTCAAGGAAGATCTTCTTCTCGAACAGGTCGCGCAGGAACGCCGGTTGCCGCATCAGCTCGTTGAGCAGGTCGGCGGACGAGCTGGCACTGGCTGCCGGCGCCAGCTCCGGCGCATGCGCATCCTCTGGCGCCAGTGCGTCAGGCTGCGCCGCACGCAGGCGCGGCGCGGCGAAGGCCGGCGCATGCGCCGCCAGCTCGCCGCTGTCGCCGGTCAGGTAGACGCCGCGCAGATAGAAGGGCTCGTGATAGGCGCTGGGCCGCAGCAGTTCGTCGACATAGCGCGTGAGCTGCCCGCGCATGGCTTCGATGCGCGCCGGCAGCAGCAGCGACTGGCAGGCATCCACCTCCTGCGCCCCTATCGCCAGCAGCTCGGCCACACCGTCCGACACCGCGCGCACCACGCCCGACATGGCGGCATCGATCCAGCCCGACTGGTAGGTGGCCGACAGGTCGTACGGCGAGGACCAGCCCAGCATGCCGGCGCGCATCGGCTCTGGCAGCGCGCGCGCAAAGTGCGCGAAGCCCGGCAGCGACTCACAGCCCGTCACCACCACATAGACCGCGAAACGCACCGCAAAGCGGTTCTGCGCCAGCCATAGCCGCCGGTGGGCCAGCTTGGCCCGGCGCACCAGCTCAAGCTGTGCGTCGGTGTCGTCGGCCAGCAGCATCGCCGCCGGCACCGTCACCACCACGCTGTCGAAGGGCCGTTGCGGGCGATAGCCGCGGCACAGGCCGAGGAACTCGTCCCAGGGCTTTTCATCGGTATCGTCGTCAGGCGAGCCCAGATAGGCCGCATTGATGTCGATGACCACGCCGCGGTCAAAGAAGTGCCATGAAATCCCCTGCGTGGCGGCCGCATTGGCAGCGTCGGAGCTCAGCACGCTGGCCACGCCGGACTGCGCGATCGGCAGCGGCCGCGCATCCTCGCCCTCATTCAGGACCAGGATCCACGGAATGTTGTAGCGCTCGGCGCGCGAGGCGATATTGCCCTCGACCAGCTCGATCGCCTGGCGGAACGCGGTGCGCAGCGAATCGGTGCGCAGGCGCACGATCTTGCGCTCGGCCGCCGGCTTGGCGCGGGCCCGCTGCGCAGCGAAATACAGCACCGCGCCGAGCACGGCCAGCGCCACCAGCGTCAGCACGCCGATCGAAATCAGAAACAGGTTGCTGGTCAGCATGCGCCTGCCTCCCGGGCGCGGATGGGCTGCCGGCGCGTCATGGCGTGCCTCCGGCCACGGTATCGGCTCGCAGCGCTTCGCGCACCGGCCAGGATTGCCACAGCCACGTCACCTCGGACAGCGCCAGCAGGGTAGCCAGGCCCAGCAGGAACACCACGGTCCAGCGCGTCATCGTGGGCAGCTTGCGCGGCGCGATATGCGAGAGCGTGTGGGCGTAGGCGGGCTCGCTGAGCACGCGCTCGCGTCCGCCCAGGTCTGGCCGGCGTTGGTAGATGAACTCATACAGTTCCTCGCGCAGGCTGCGCAGCCGCGCTTCGGCATCGGCGCCGCGAAAGCGCCCCTGGAAACCAAGCCCGAGCGTGAACAGGTACAGCCGTGCCAGGTTGCGGCGCGACGGCTCGCGGTCCAGCAGCAGCTGCTCGATACGGCGAAACACCTGGTCGCCGGCCACGTTGGTGCGAAACAGCGTCGATTCGAGCAGATGCCCGTGCCACGCGGCGCGGCCGGCCCAATCGGCGTTCAACAAGATTTCATCGGCGAGCACCGCCTTCAGGTAGCGGGCATCGGCCACGTCCTCCATCTCGAAGCGCGAGCTGTCGCGCCGCGATTGCAGGGTCTGCACTTCCAGCAGGTTCAGCAGCTGGCGGTTCATGCCTTGCGCGGCAGCTTCGCCGCTGAGGTCGGGTTGTTCGGAGAACCGCTCCTGCAGCTTGACGAGTTCATCCAGGAACGCCCGGAACTGCCCGGTGGCAAGATCGTCTTCCTCGGTTTCCGGTCGGTAGCGCGCCATAGTCTGTTTGCCTTGATAGTCTGCCGTCAGCCCTTGACGAACAGCAGCATTTCCTGCGGCCGCTGCACGCTGGCGCCTTCATTGGGATTGCCAATCACCATCGCCTCGCTGGCATGGACCAGCGCGGGATCGGCTTCGATCTCGAACAACAGGTAACCCGAGCCGGAACGCACCCCAAGGTCCTCGGCATGCTCGACCACACGGCGCACCGCGCCCAGTACGCGCCGCGTGCGCAGCGACGGGTAGACCGACTGCGAGCCCACCACAGCGCCCGACATCCACGCCAGCAGGTCGCGCTCTGATTGCCCGCGCAGGCCCACCACCAGGCGCTCGCCGATCCAGTCCGGCTGCAGCACGATGTCGAACGCGCCGTGGCGGAACTCGAACTTGTGCTCGCGGTACTCTTCGCTGACCTCGGCCAGGGTCTCGCGCAGCGCGCGCAGCAGCGGCGTGAACACGGCCATGGGGTCGGCGTGGTCATAGTCGTCCGGCACCGGCGGCAGGCCGCCCGGCTTGAGCAGGCTGAGCGAGCCCAGCACCGAGGCCAGCGCCAGGTAGAGTGCAAGCGGGTGCAGATGCGGCGTGCGCAACACCGCCTCCAGCAGCGGCAGCGCGCTGACCAGGCTGCGCAAGCGGTCCTTCAGTTCCAGCTGGGTCAGGCGGTCGTCCGCCCGGGACGACGGGATCGCGGTCTGCTTGGCCACGAACGCGGCCTTGCCGCGCAGCTGGGCCACCAGCGACGCCACCGCCGTCCACAGCGCGCTGCCGCATGCCACCTCCAGCAACGGCGGCAGGCGGTCGCCGAGCCGCACGATCTCGTTGTCCTTGTAGACCGCGCCCAGGCACAGCGACACATGGAGCGGCGACGGCCTGGCGCCGGCATCGAGTGCCAGGCCTGGCAGCAGGCGCGGGATGTCGGCGGGCGGCGCCTCGGACACTTCGTCCTCCACCGGGGCGCCCGCCACCGAGCGGAACCGCCGCACCTGCCCGTCCTTGCGGTTTGCGGCCGCCACCGGCAGGGTCAGGTAAAGCGCCAGCATGCCGCCGGCAAGCGCGTCGGCAAACGGTTCGAGCGCCAGCTCCAGCGGCGGCTGGCGGGCATCGTCGCGCGCGTAGGATACGGCCGTGCCGTCCGGCATGATGGCTTCGAGCTGCAGCACGCGCACCACGCCCGCCGGCAGCAGCCCGGCGTCGAACTCCAGCCGGCGCACGCCCCAGCCAAACGGTGCGGCCGCCAGCGTCTGCCACGCCACCAGCGAATCGAGCCGCCCGGCCAGCAGCTGGAGATGCTGGGGCGCCAGCAGCATGCCCTCATGCCATTCAACCCGATCGACCGGCAGCGCGCGCTCAGACATGGGGGGCTCCCGGGCCGTACGCGGCCGTGGCAGGAAAAAACAGGTTCATTTGGTCACAAGCACGGTAAAGGCGGCGCTGTCGAGCTGCACGGCAAGCGTGCCGTTGAATTGCTCGACGCGGGCGCGATGCGCGCCCGGCGCCTGGTAGTTGGCGAACACATAGGCCGCGGCGACGCGCGGCCCCTCCAGGTCTTCGGCCGGCACGTCCAGCCGCTGGCCGGGCACCAGTTCCCAACTGCGATAACGCAGCCCGCTCGGATAGGTGCTGCCCAGGTCGCTGCGCCCGGCAAACCACTTGGCCGCGGGCAGTTCTGCCAGCCGGGCCTGCAGGGCCTCGTCGCTGACCAGCACCACGTCGACGGCCACCGGGCTGTTGCCGTTGGCATCCGCCGCCGCCGTCAGCGTGACTTGCTTCCATTTGACCTTGTCCCCCTTGAAGCCCGGCCATGAAGAGGCCGCGCAGCCCCCGAGCAGGCCAGCGAGCGCAGCCGCCGCCAGCAGCGTGCCGGCGCGGCGCAGGAACAAGAGATGCACGGGCGTCGTCATCATCAGACTCCTTCGTGGTTGCGGATGCGGCATCATTTCGCACCCACCCCGATGCCCATCAGCACGATCAGCAGCGCGGCCAGCAGCGCGCTGGCGCTGGCCAGCGCCAGTTGCGCGCGCGTCAGCACCAGCCGCACCGCCGCGGCCTGTGCGGCGGGCAGCCGTGGGCCCGGCACGCCGGCGCGCCCATCCACGCCCTCCGTCCGCTGCGCCGCGACGCGCTCCATCGGCAGGCCCACCGACACCAGCGCAATCACCGCGCAGGTGCAGACCAGGCTCAAGGCATTGCGCGGGCCGTCGCAGATCGGGTCGATCGCCAGCAGCAACACCGCGGCTGCCTCCGCCGGCAACTGCAGCACCGAGAGCGCAACGCCCGCATAGGCGATCGTTCCCAGGCCGCCCTGCCCGGCCGAGAGCCAGGCCGCGATGGTGGCGGCCATCGCGATCCATGCCACGTCGCCGGCGCCCACGGGGCGCCCGTACAGGTTGGCGACGAACACCGTGACCAGCGCGAAGTACAGCGCCGAGCCCCCGCGCACGAACACCGCGCCCAGGGGCACCACCAGCTCCACCAGCCCGCGCGGAAAACCCAGCCGCGCGCTCATGGCCTCGATCGTGTGCGGGATCGGCGCGGTGGCACTGCCTGAGGCCAGGCCGACCAGCATGGAGCCATTCAGCTCGGTCACCACCTGCGAGAACGGCAGCCGCGCGCAGGCGGCAATCGCGGCCGCGGCCACGCCGCTGAGCAGCAGGCAGAGCATCAGGAACGTGACCAGCACCCCGGCCATCGCGCCCATGGTGGCGCGGTCGGCATGCATCGACAGATGGGCCGCAAGCCCGAATGCCAGCACCGGGATCAGCAAGTTGGCATGGGCGATGATCTGCTCGAAGGTGCGGTAGATCCCTTCGAACACATTGCTCAGCATGCCGGTCTGCTCGCGCGACAGCGCCGCGAAGGCAAGCCCGAACAGCAGCGTCCCGGTGAGCACGCCCAGCGTCTGGCCATGCGCCAGTGCGCGGTAGAAGTTGTCGGGAATGATGTCCCCGAGCGCGTGCGGCGGCTTGTCCGTATCCGCCTCGGCCCCGGCCTTGCCATGCAGGTCCACGCGCACCTCGCCGCCATCGGCCACGCCGCTGAGGATCAGCGCGCCAAGCTTTTCGCTGGCCCGGGCAGAGAGTTCCGCGCCCGGCGCGGCCAGCACCCCCGCCAGCGCGCCGGCCAGCGCGCACACCCCCACCACCCCGGCAGCCGTGCCGAAGATGGCGCCGAAACGCGCCCCGGCGCGCGGCAGCGCCAGCACCTGGCGCAGGCCGAAGAAGGTGGCCACCACCAGCAGCGGCACCGCGGCCATGTTCACCACCGACAGGTAGAGCTGTCCTACCAGCCATGCAAAGCGGCCCAGCGGCCCAGCCACCGTGCCGGCGAGCGCGCCCGCCACCAGGCACAAGAGCAGCCCGGGCACGCTGTGCGAGAGCCAGTTCAGGGCTTTCATGCGGCCTTGTTCCAGCCGCGCGCCAGCGCGAACGCCACTGTCGCCCGTGCCAGCTCGTTGGTGCTGTCGACCAGCATGAGCGGCGGCGCGGCCAGGCCGCGCGCCGCCACCGGGATTTCCGTGCAGCCCATGATCGCGGCGCCGACGCCGAGCGCCGCGAGCCGCGCCAGCGCGCTGCCGAGCGCCTCGCCGGCCTGGTCCAGGGCGCCGGCCTTGACCGCCCGGATGCAGGCATCGACCTGCAGCTGCACCGGCTCCGGCGGCACCACCGCCCCGATCCCGCGCGCGCCGAGCGCTTCCTGGTAGATGCCCGAGGCCAGCGCACCGCGCGTGGCCAGGATGGCCACGCTGCCGGTATCGGCAGGCAGGGCCGCCACGCAGGTCCGCGCGATATGCAGGATCGGCGCCGCGCTGTGCGCGCTCAGTTGCGCATACCAGTGGTGCGAGGTATTGCAGGGGATCACCACCAGCCCCACCTGGTTGCGGTTGAGCAGCTCGATGCCGCGCAGCAGGTAGGGCAGCGGCAAGGCATCGCCAGCCAGGATCGAGCGCGAGCGGTCCGGGGTCTGCGGCAGGTGCGCCACCACCATCGGCAGGTGGTCCTGGTCACGCGCGGCATCGGTGAGCCGCACCACGCGATCAAGGAAATCCACCGTCGCCAGCGGCCCCATGCCGCCCAGCACCCCGATCATGGTCATGCCAGTACTTCCGTTGTTCATATGAACCGACCCTAAAGCTTCAGCGGCCGCGGGCAGATCACCGACACCGCCGCGGTATTGCCGACCACCAGGATCAGCGTGCGCAGCATGTCGCAGACCGGGTCGACGGCAAGGAAAAGAATGAATGCGGCCTCGAACGGCAGGCCAAGATAGGCACAGGTCATGCCGACCAGCGAAACGATCACCAGGCCCGTCATGCCGGCCGAGGCAAAGCCCGCCAGCACCGAGGCCAGCAGCACCGTGGCGATATCGACCAGGCCCAGCGGGTGGCCGTAGAGCTGCGCGATGAACAGCGTGGCGCAGACGTAATAGACCATCGGCCCCACGCGCAGCAGCGAGATCGCCAGCGGCACCAGCAGTTCCACGCGCACCCGGGCAAAGCCGAGCCGGTCGACCAGGCACTCGATCATGCTGGGCATGCAGGCTGCGCTGTTGCGTGTGGCCAGCGCCAGCGCAAACGGCGAGCGCAGCGCGTCCAGCGTCGCGCCCAGGCTCTGGTTGGAGCGCTTCCAGATGATCCCGACCGCCAGCGCCAGCAGCAGCACCGACGCAATGGAGAACGCCAGCACGAACTGCATCATTGCCTGCAGCGGTTCCAGGCCGGACTTGCCCAGCTGCGCCGCGCTCATGCAGAACAGGATCACGGGCAGCGGATAGCTGAGCCAGTGCATCAGCTTCTGGCAGGCGTGGTAGACCGTCTCCAGCGACAGGCTCAGCCCGATCGAAATGCGCTCGGGCACGCGCCCCACGGCCAGGCCGAACATCAGCGCGAACACCAGGGCCTTGAGGGCGTCGCCATTGGCGAGCGCGGCAAAGATGTTGGTCGGGATCAGGCTGGTCAGGACTTCGGACAGGCTCAGCGACTTCTCCTGGATATCCTCGCCGTAGAGGTTCATCACCGTATCGCTGGACCTGGCATCGCTGCCCACCATCGCGCCGAAGGTCTCCATGGTGGCGCTCGACAGGTTGCTGCCCGGGCGCATCACGATCAGCACCAGTGCCGACACCAGCGCCACCAGCAGCGACGCGCCGACGAACACCGTCACCACGCGGATCATCAGCCGCGAGGCCCCGCCGTCGCGGAACAGCCGCTGCAGGCTGAAGATCACCGCCGATACCATGAACGGCAGCGTGGTCATCTTGAGCAGGTCCACGTAGACATCGCCCACCACGCCCAGATGCCGGGCCAGCGCGGGCCAGAGCAGCCCGGTGGCGCCGCCCAGCGCCAGGCTGCCGATCACCACCCACGGATTGAGGGCAATGGCGTAGAGCTTGCCGGCATCCAGCTTCATGGACGCTGCGCGCTGTGCCTGGGCTGCGCCCGGCTTCATGGCGGGCGCGCTCATCGCGTGGCCGCCTGCAGCACGTCCGCCACCTCGAGCCGCTTGGGCCGCTCGGCGAGGAACTGGTTGACAAAGCCCAGCAGCGCCGGCGCCGACACATTGACGGCGATGCCCAGCGTGTCCTCAAGATCCTGCAGCGTCACCACGCGCAGGCGCAGCGCCGCGGTCGGATCCGCCTTGAGCACGCGCTTGACCTCGAACTCGTCGCGGTACACCGCGGCGACGCGGCCGTCGTTCAGCGCCTTCAGGGCTTCATCCCAGGTTGGATAAGCCGTCACGTAGGCCTTGGGGAAATTGTTCACCACATACTCCGAGTACGACGAATTGCCGACCACGCCAATCGAGCTGTCATAGGCGCGGATCACCTCCGGCACCGGCCGGCCGCGTGCCATCTGAGCGAACTTGACGCGATTGAGCAGCAGCGCGCGGTTCAGCCGCAGGTAAGGTGTGCTGAAGCTGATGATCTGCATGCGCGGCAGCGTGCGCGACAGCTTGCTGATGGCCACGTCGGCCTGCCCCTGCGCCAGCAGCTTGACCACCCCGTCGAAGGTGGTGGCGTCGCGGTTGAAGCGCACCCGCACGTTGAGCTTGCGCGCAAGCTCGCGCGCGAGGTCGATATCGAGCCCGCTCAGCTCGCCGTTGCGCTCCTGGAAGAACGGGGGCTGGTCCACCTTCAGCACCGCGACCACCAGTTCCCCGCGGCTGGCGATGCGGGCGAACTCCGGCGCCATCAGGCGTCCGTCCGGCATCAGCACCAGTCCGTTCGGCGTGGTGACTGGCGCAGGGGCGCCTTCCGGCATCCCGCCCTGCACGGCAAACGATGCCGCCGGGTGGGCCGGTGCCGGCGTGTAGGTGGCCTGCGCATGGCCAGCGGCCGGCAGGGCAAGCGCGGCGCCCGCGAGGGCGCGCGCCAGCCAGCGCCACGCGCGTGTTGCCGCGCGGCGGGAATCAGGGACGGGAGTCAGCGACATGGCGTCAATCGGTTCATGTTTCAGGGAGTCGAGGGCGCGCCCGGAGCCGCGCCAAGGCCAGCGGCAATGGCGGGCGCCTGGGTGGCGGCGGGCTGCGTGGCAGTGGCCGGGGCCGCGGGCGCCACGGCCATGGGTGCGGTGTCCGCACGCTGGGGTACGCCAGGCCGCCCCAGGCGGGCGCCGATCTCCACGCCCATCAGGAACAGCAGCGCACACAGCAGCACCGCGCAGGTCACGGCGATGGTCACCATGCGCGAGCTCATCGAGAATACGTAGGTCATGCTTGCCTCGGCGGTCATCAGGGGGTCATCACGGTGGCCTGCGCCGGCGCGACGATCTGGATCACGCCGCCCCATGCGCACATCAGTTTCGAGCTGTCCTGCAGCGCCGGCGCGCCGCCGATCTGCACGGTCGGCGCGCCCGGCAGCCACGGCGCCGACGTCGCCGGCACGCACGGCATCGGTGTCAGCACGCCCTGCGCTGCGGCGGTGGCCGCGGCCACCTGCGGGTTGCCGAGGCAGTTGCACATGCCGAAGGGCGGGATATTCACCATCGGCAGGTGGTCCATCACGCTGGCCGCACCGCTGCCGGCCAGCACGCGGCCCAGCGGCAGCACGACCAGGCTGGACGGCGCCAGCCCGAAGCTGCACTGCATGGTCGCGCCCATGGTGACCTGCAAGGCCATGCCTAACCCCTCAGCCAGCGTTCGAGACGCTGTGCAAAGCCGGCGGGCATTGCCGCGCCATCGTCGCCATCGGCGGGTGCGATCGCCTGCCAGTCGCCCCGGGGCTTGCCGTCGGCATAGCTGCGCACTGCGATGACCTCGCCTTCCGGGTCGAACCTGCGCGCCATGCCGTGCAGCAGGTCGTTGCGGTACGGCAGCGACTGCGCCAGCGTGCCGCCAGCGCCGTACTCACGGGTCTCGCCCTCGAGCCTGCCGGCGCGGTAGCGGCTGCGGCGCACCACCGCGCCCTCATGCGCATAGACGGCCTCGTCCTCGAGCCGGCCCTGCCGGTAGACGCAGCGCGCGGTCACCTCGCCGGACGGCGCGTAGCACACGCTCTCTCCCGCGAGCTGCCCGTCGGCGTACAGCTGGCGCGTCTCCAGCCGGCCGTTGCGGTAGGTGGCGCTGATGCCGTGCAGGCGGCCGCCGGCATAATGCGCTTCGTATTCGAGGCTGCCATCGGCGGCATAGGCACGCAGCAGCCCCGCCAGTTCGCCATGCTCGTATTCCGCATCCAGGCGCAGCGAGCCATCCGGATGGAAGCACTCGAACCTGCCGTGGGGGCGCCCGCCGGCCAGCGGCACGCGCGACACCAGGCGGCCATCGCCGTCATAAGCTTCGGCCATGGCGGGTCCTGGATCGGGCGGCGTCGGGGCAGTTAAAGTCATGGCTCTGTTCCGCGGGTCAGTTCAGTTTCACCAGGGCGCCCTTGAGCTCGAGCATGCCGCCGCTTTCCACCGTCTGCGCGGCCGACGCCTTCTGCCGGACCATCATGGCTTCGTTGCTCAGGGTGGTGCCGGCCTTGCTGCTCAGCGTGGTGCCGGCCTCGCACTGCAGCGAGGTTCCCGCCTTGAACGCGATCGATCCGCCGACCTCGATCACCAGGTTGCCGGCCACCGTGAGCTTGTAGTTGCCGCCAACGTCGTGCGCGAACGCCGCGCCGCTGGTGTGGGTCTCGTCGCCATCCGCCTTGACCTGGCGCGTGCCGCTCACCTTGTGCGTTTCATTGCCGGACCGCACTTCCAGCGCAAGGTCGCCGGCCTTGACCAGGTGCGATTCGCCGCCCGCCTCCACCGTGGTGGACAAGGTGTCTGCCACCGAAACCGTCATGGCGCGCTGGGCGCGCAGGAACAGCTCCTCGGCACCAGCCTTGTCTTCCATGCGCAGCTCATTGCCGGCCGACCCGCCCTTCGATGCGCGCGAACGGATCACGCTCTGCGTCTGCATGGCCGGCAGCGGCACCGGTACGCCGGACTGGCCGTTGTAGACGCTGCCGGTCACCAGCGGCCGGTCCGGGTCGCCATCGACATAGCCGACCACCACCTCCTGCCCTACGCGCGGCAGGAACAGGTGGCCCCAGCCGGCGCCGGCCCAGGCCTGCGCCACGCGGACCCAGCATGAGCTGTCCTGGTTAGCGCCGGGCGCACGGTCCCAGTGGAACTTCAGCTTGATGCGGCCATGCGCATCGGTCCAGATCTCTTCGCCCTGGGACCCGGCCACGGTCGCGGTGTGCGTGCCGGCGACCAGCGGCCGCGGCGTGCTGAGCGGCGCGCGGAATGGCACCGACAGCGGCAACACCGACACGGTATTGCCATAGGCATCACCGCTCCAGGCATGCTCCACCGCGCGCACCACGTAGGCGATATCGAGCGCGGGATCGACGTGGCCGTGCAGCGTGAAGCGGATGCCCGCGGCCAGGTGGTGGCACGCGCTCTCGCCCATGCCCGTCTGCGCCTGGGCCTGCTGCGCGCCGACCCGGATCGCGGCCTTGCGGCTGGCGTCGGCGGCATCCTTGTGCCGGCCGGGAAACACGTACTGCTGCGCCACCGGCGCCGCGCCGGCCTGGGCGGTGCCCTCCGAAGTCCGGGCCTGCAGGTAATCGTAGTCGGCCAGCACCTGCGTCGCGGCGCCAAGCTGGCGCGCCATGCCGAAGGCGAGCATCCGTGCCGCGCCGGCCTGCGGGCGCTCCATGTCATGCATCGCCAGGTCGGCGCAGTGCGCGCCGGGCGGGTGGGCCGACGGGCTGTCGGCCAGCACCATGGTGTGCGCGCCGTCCGCGAAGGTGAAGAAGTAGAAGATGCCTTCCTCCTCCATCAGCCGCGAGATGAAGTCGAACGGGCTTTCGTCGTACTGCACGCAGTACTCGCGCACCGGGTAGCGCGTTTCGGTGATGCAGGCCTCGAACGCCACGTCGAAGGACTGCAGCACGCGGCGGATGATCTGCGGCGCGGACAGGTTCTGGTAGATGGCGCGGTCGCGCCCGAGGGTCAGCAGCCACAGCCGCGGCGCCAGTTCCGCGGTGTAGAAGCCATGGTTGTGGTCGACGCCGGCGTGGGCAAAGCGCGTGACGATGCCGTTCAGGTAGCGGGGCGCGCCGCCCGGGTGCTGCAGCGTGACGGTAAGGCGCTGGCCCACGATGCGGCCCGGGTCGAGCGCCTTGTCCGCCGAGCGCATGCGCAGGCTGAAGCGGAACAGCTCGGATATTGCCTCGCGCCCGGCAAAGCCATCGAGCAGCAGCACGTCGCCGCCAAACGGCGTGGCCAGTGTCGCGAAGCTGCCGGCCTGGGTGGCCTGTGTCGGGATCATGCGTCAGCGCCCCTCTTGCGGCAGGAAGCGGAACGCCACGCCGCCGCCGGTGTCGAGCGAGAGATGCACGCCGCCGAACGGCTCCGAGATCGACAGCTGCTCCAGCACGCGCCGCGCCAGTTCCGGCAGCACCGACTGGGTCAGGATATGGTCGACATTGCGCGCGCCGCTGTCGACCTCGGTGCAGCGCTGCGTGATCGCCTGCGCCAGTGCCTCGTCCCAGCTCAGGCGCGCGTTGTGGTTGCGCGCGAAGCGTTGCGCCAGCCGGGTGAGCTTGAGGTCGACGATATTGCGGATCTGCGCATCGCCCAGGTGGTAGTACGGCACCAGCACCAGGCGCGCCAGGAACGCCGGGCTGAACTGCCTGAGCAGCGCGGGGCGCAGCTTCTCGACCAGTTCCTGCGGCGGCGGGCGCCGGCCGCCGCGCGACGCCTCGGTGATCACGTCCTGCGCCGCGTTCGAGGTCAGCAGGATCACCGTGTTGCGGAAATCGATCGGCACGCCTTCGCCGTCTTCCATCACGCCCTTGTCGAAGACCTGGAAGAACAGCTCCAGCACGTCGGGATGCGCCTTCTCCATCTCGTCGAGCAGCACCACACTGTACGGGCGGCGGCGCACCGCCTCGGTGAGCACGCCACCCCGGCCGTAACCGACGTAGCCCGGCGGCGCGCCCTTCAGGCCCGACACGCTGTGGGCCTCCTGGAACTCCGACATGTTGACCGTGATCATGTTGCGCTCGCCGCCGTAGAGCAGGTCGGCCAGCGCATGCGCGGTCTCGGTCTTGCCGACGCCGCTCGGTCCGACCAGCAGGAACACGCCGACCGGCTTGCCCGGGTCATCGAGATCGGCGCGGAACGTGCGGATGCGGCGCGCGATCGCGTCGAGGGCCTCGTCCTGGCCCACCACGCGCTCGCCGAGCTTGTCCTGCAGGTACAGCACCGTGTGCAGTTCGTCGGCCAGCATGCGGCCGACCGGGACACCGGTCCAGCCTGAAATGACCTCGGCCACCGCGGCCGAGTCCACGCATACCGGCACCATCGGCTCATCGTTCTGCACCGCCTCCAGGCCTTTTTCCAGGCGCGCGAGACTGGCGCCAAGCGACTCCGCGCTGTCGGCGTTGTCGTCGTCCTCATGCCTCGCCGCACCGTCGGCTCCGGCCTCGGCCTGGCTCTCCTGCTCAAGGAACGCCGCGATCCTGCGGCGCCAGGCCAGGATTTCCTCGACGGCCAGCTTCTCGGTGGCGAGCTTGTCGCTGAGCCGCGCGTGCTGCGCCCGGGCTTCGTCGCGCTGGCGCGTGACGGCAGCGATTTCGTCGGCGCGCCCGCTGCCGGTGGCGGCCTCATGGCGCAGGATGCGCAGTTGGTTCTCGGCGCTTTCGATCGAGCGCCCAAGCGCTTCGATCGCCTCGGGCACGCCGCTCTGCGCGGCCGCCACGCGGGCGCAGGCGGTGTCGAGCACGCTGATGGCCTTGTCGGGCAACTGCCGGCCCGAGACATAGCGGTGCGACAGCTTGACCGCGTCGCGCACGGCGTCGTCGAGGATCTCCACGCCGTGGTGCGCTTCAAGCTTGCGCACCATGCCGCGCAGCATGTCCACGGCCGCGGCCTCGGCCGGCTCGTCCACCTTGACGATCTGGAAACGGCGCGCGAGCGCTGGGTCACGCTCGATGTACTTCTTGTACTCGGCCCAGGTGGTCGCGGCAATGGTGCGCAACTCGCCGCGCGCCAGCGCAGGCTTGAGCAGGTTGGCGGCATCGCCCTGCCCTTCGCTGCCGCCGGCGCCGATCAGCTGGTGCGCTTCGTCGATAAACAGGATCACCGGCACCGGCGAGGCCGCCACCTCGGCGATCACGGACTTGAGCCGGTTCTCGAACTCGCCCTTGACGCCGGCGCCGGCCTGCAGCAACGCCAGGTCCAGCGAGCGCACCGACACCTGGCGCAGCGCCGGCGGCACGTCGCCGGAGACGATGCGCTGGGCAAAGCCTTCGACCACTGCGGTCTTGCCCACGCCGGCCTCGCCGGTCAGGATCGGGTTGTTCTGGCGGCGGCGCAGCAGCACATCGACCAGTTGCCGGATTTCACTGTCGCGCCCGCGCACCGGATCGATCGCGCCGGCTCGCGCCAGCGCAGTCAGGTCGACAGTGAACTGCTCCAGCGCCGATGCCTGCCCGCTGCCGGGTCCGCGCTGCGGCATGCCGAACGCTGCCGTGGCCGCCGCTGCCGGGATTGCATCGGTTCCGGACCCGCCGCCAATGGCGGATGCCCCCAGCAGCGCTGGCAGGGCCTCGCGCAGCGCCGCACGCGGAATCCGCAGCAGCGCCGGCGCCGATTCCAGCAGCATGCCGCGCAGGCTTTCCACCTCCAGCAGTGCCAGCAGCAGCGTGCCGGCGCGCACTTGCTGTTCGCCGAGCAGCATCGAACTGAGCAGCCAGGCTTCCTGGAACAGCGGCGAGAAGTTGGGCGACAGCGCCGGCGTGCGGCCGTTGCCGCGCTTGAAGCCGTCGATCGCCTTCTGCAACTGCGACACCACCTGCGCGGGCGCGAGGTCGAAATGCGCGAGGATCGCCTGCAGGTCCGTGGCGCCGCCTTCCAGCAATTGCAGCAGCAGGTGCTCGACGTCGACGCTGTAGTGCGTTTGCCGGACGCAAAGCTGGGCGGCCTGCTCCATCGCGTGCCGGCACTCGGGATTGAGGCGGCTGAGCAGCGTGCGGATATCGATGTCCATGTTTGTGCCGGTCAGGATGCGTGCGCTCGCAACGCCAGTTGCACCGGCGCGGGCCGTGCCTGGGCGCCGCCGGCTAGCCAGGCGGTCCAGCCCAGGCGCGCACCCAGCCCCAGCCCCGCGGGCTGGCGCGTGCCGAGATGGAGCGCGAGCCGCACGTCGAGCGGTTGCGGCACATAGGCGCGTACCAGCGCCGCGACCAGCGCGTGGTCGCGCCCGCCAGGCAGCAGGGCGCGCAGGCGCTCGGCCCCGGGCACCTGCACATCAAGCCTGATGCCGGCGGCCTGGTCCCACGTGCGCCGCCCCAGCACCGCGCCGCCGCCGAGCGTGATCCCCCCGGCTGCACCGCGTCCGCCGAGCCGCACGGCATCGCTGGCTTCAACCGGCAGCCAGCCGCCGAGACACTGCGTCCCGCTCACGCGCAAGCCGAGACGGTCCCCCAGCATGGCCAGCAACCCCGCCATCGAACGCGGCGCCGCACCCAGCAGCCCGGCATGGCGCAGCCACGGCGCCGCGCCGGCGGGTGCATTGGCGGTTGAGGGCCCACGCTGCAAGCCGAGGTTGCTGAGCGCATCCAGGCACGCCGCCAGCGTGCCGCCGGTCGGGCGCTGGCCGCCCAGTGCGGGCGAGTGCTTGCGCCGGCCGCGACACAGGAAGGACAGGAAGCGGTGATTGAAGCTGTCGAGCAGGTCGCCCATCGCGGGGTCGCGCGCGGCGCGGCGCTCAAGCAGCATCTCGGTGTAGGCCAGCGGCAGCGGCCCGCCTGCCCCCGCCAGCGACATCACGGGGGTCGTCAGCGTGAACGGGCGCCCGCCCCGGCCAGCACCTTCGGTGGACGCGTGCACCGCGCCGATATCGCGCGGCTGGAAGGCCAGCGAGACCAGTCCGCGCAGGCGCACCGCCTCCCCGGCGCCGTTGCCGCGGCCGACCGGCTGTGCCCCCGGCACCGCGCGTTCAATCAGGCTGATGGCCTGGAACAGGTCGAAACCGGCCGGGTTGGACGCCAGGCAGTCGATCAAAGCAGCTGCTGGCTGCCCGTCATCGCGGGCCATTGCTTCCATATCTCGTCTCCGCGGCGCACGACCAGCCGCACGAAGGAATTGACTGAGGCATATAGCGCAAGGAAGCGCGCCAGCACCGCTCCCAGCAGCAGCGGCGAGCCGCCGACAAAGGCATCCGGATCGAACTCGATCGAGACCTCGGTGCCACGGCAGTAGCCGCGCCAGGCCTCGGTGCCCACGTGCGCGGCCGCGCCGCGCGCGCGCACGCTGCGGATGCCCCGCACCTGGTCCTGCTGGCGGTGGCCGTTGCCCGCGAACAGGCGCAGCATCTGCTGCACCTCATGGCGCCCGGTGCCACCGCCGGCCAGGGTGCCGTGGTGCAGCGTCAGCAGCGAGATCAGCGGCCACAAGGTCTCGCTGCCCATGGGCGGATTGCGCTGCACGGTCGGCTCATAGAGGCAGCGCACCTGCGCGTACTGCGACACATCCTCCAGCACCATGCGCGCCCCCACCGGCACCTGCTCCGCGAGCCGGCGATTGGTGCACAGCACGTTGGCATAGACCACGGGTGCCGCCGGCAGGCGCTGCACGTTGCCCGCATCGACAAAGCTGAGATACATGTCGGTGCCGGACAGGTTGGCCCGCAAGGTCGGCTCGCGGCGCGCGTGCCAGAACAGCTCGCCTTCGGCCGGGTCGTCGGTGGCCGCCGCAAACGGCGGCACCGCCAGCGAGCGGTCGCTGGCCGGATCCGACAGCACCACCGACCGGATCGAATGGATCTCGGTCATCGCCTCGCGGCGCTGGTCCGCCACCAGCCGGTACTCATAGTGCCGGTGGTCGAGCATGATGGGCTCGCTGGTCTGCGAGAACAGGTTGATCGCCGGCACGCAGCCAAGCCGGAACATGCCGGCATGCAGCCGGTCCAGCCCGGGCGCGCTGCGCTGCAGGCGCAGCACCACGTCGCAGCTGCGGCCCTTGCCAAGCCGGCCGGCGGGCAGGTCCAGGTCGAAGAAGTGAAACTTGCGCGCGAAGGCGAAGTACTCCTGCATCAGCCCGTAGGCCGGCTGCGCATGCGGCGGCTGCGGCAGCACGTTCTCGCCGGGGCCGTAGCCGGCCTCGCGCCACGCGCTGGCGGGCAGCCACGCCGGCGGGCCATCTGGCGGTTCGACGCTGACGCCGGCCACGCTGGTGACCAGCAGTTCATACAACGGCACGGTCACCATCCAGTCGCCGTGCAGATGGATGCGCAGCGTTCCCAGTCCGAGCTCGGAGAAATCGACGCCGTCGGCGCATTCAAGCGTCAGCCGCAGGCCGTTGTCGTCGGTCATGCGCGCGTGCGTGACCGCCAGCGGCCACAGCGTCGTGTCCCATGCCGTGCGGAAGCGGCACATCTCGCCGCCCTCGGTGCGTGCATGCAGGCCGGTGTGGCGCGGCACGGCGTAGCCGGTGGTCACCTTGCCCTGGGCCGCGTCGAGATCGAACTGCACCACCGTCATCGACGGCACCGGCTGCACCAGCGACGGGCACACGTTCTCCAGCAGCGCTGCGGCAACTTGCGGGAACACCTGGTCCAGGTCGCGATGCACACGCGCCGCCAGGAAGGCGGTGGCTTCGATCAGGCGCTCGGTATGCGGGTCGAGCGATTCGGTGCCATGCAGCGCAATGCGCGCGGCCACGTTGGGATAGCGCTCGGCAAACGCGGCGCCTTCCGTGCGCAGGTAGGCAAGCTCGCGCTTGTAGTACGGCAGGATGCCGCCGTCGCCGGCACCGTCTGCGATGCCCTCAGCCATGATCGCCCCAGCGCGGGTCAGCGGGCTGGCCTGCCGCGGCGAGCTCGAACGCCACGCGCACCGGCGCGGCGCCCAGCGGCAACTCGCCGTCGATCACCAGGACCGGGCGCGGGGTGTCGCGCTCGGCAAAGCGTACGCGCGCCTGGCGCAGGCGCGGCTCGAACATCGCGATCGCATGGGCAACCAGCGCCGCAATCGCGTCGCAGTCCGGCACCGACTGGAACGAGCGGAAGGAGAAGTCCGGCACACCGTAGTCGAGCACGGTCCCGTCCGACTCCAGGAACTGCGCCGCCGTCAGCCGCGAGCGCGTATTGAGCAGCCGGGCAAGCTCGCGCGCCACCGACTGGCGCAGCGGCTCGCCCTGGAGCAACTGCGCCGAGGGGGCGTTCGCACCCGCCGACAGCCGCTCGAACAGCGGCATCGGCGACCCGGTGACGATGACGGACATGTGCAGCCCCGCTTACGCCGCCTTCTTCTGCGGCTCCGGCGGCGCGGACACTGCGCAGGCCATGTTCTCCACCAGGTCCCAGCCGAACGCTGCCGTGCCTTCCTTCTGCGCGTCGCCCTTCTGTTGCGTGAAGAACGCGGTGATGCGGGTGAAGTCGAGCGTGAACGTGTCGGAGGAATCGCCCATGCCGCCAGCGGTCTGGATGGACTCGACGATCGCGTCGCTCAGCGTGTAGGTCATCTCCGAGCGGAACGCACCGTCTTCGGTTCGTCCGATCTCGAGTTTCACATCGCCGAGCGACTTGCCGGCGGCGCACGCGGCGTACAGACCGGGCGTGGCCTGGTCGGTCTTCTTTGACATCGTCATGCTCTGGAACTGCGCCTTGCCCGAGGTGCGCTTCGAGTTGGCCGGGTCATTGGTCACGGCCATCGCCACGCCGTGCGAGAACGAATAGATCTGGATGCGCTCGGCGGCACGGCCAGTCTGCTGCTTGTTGCTGCCCTTGATCTCGGGGATGTCGAGAATGATGGTGTCCATGGTGTCTGTGCTCTCTCAGTTCCGTTATGTCCGGGGATGCCGGATGCGAGCCTGCCGGTCTACGCTGCCGCTGCCGGCAGGTCTGCAACCAGGCGGATCGATGCGGTCAGTTCTTCCATCTGGAAGTGCGGCTTCAGGAAACACGTGGCACGGTAGGCGCCGGGCTTGCCCGGCACCTCGGTCACGTCGACGCGCGCGGCGCTCAGCGGAAAGCGCGACTTGGCCTCCGGCGTCGCGGAGGGATTGAGCAGCACGTAGTCGGCGATCCAGTTGTTCAGGTAGCGCTCCACGTCCCCGCGCGTCTGGAAGCTGCCCACCTTGTCGCGCATGATCACCTTCAGGTAGTGCGCAAAGCGCGAAGCCGCCAGCACATACGGCAGACGGGCAGACAACTGCGCGTTGGCGTTGGCCTGGTCCTTGTTGTAGACCTTGGGCTTGTTTGCCGTCTGGCTGCCAAAGAAGGTGGCGCTGTTCGAGCCCTTGGCGTTGACGATGGCGATAAAGCCCAGGTCGTTGAGCTCCTTCTCGCGGCGATCGGTGATGGTGACTTCGGTCGGGCACTTGAGCGCGACGTCGCCTTCATCCGTCTTGTAGGTATGCGCAACCAGGCCGTCAACCTTGCCGCCGCCTTCAACGCCGCGGATGGCGGTCGACCAGCTGTACTTGGCATGCGCGTCGGTGATGCGCAGGCCCAGCTGGTAGGCCGAGTTGGCCCACAGGTACTTGCTGTGGTCGGTGCCGTCGACGTCTTCTTCGAAATTGAAGCTCTCGACCGGATTGGTCCTGGCGCCGTAAGGCAGGCGCGCCGCGTAGGACGGCAGCACCAGCGACACATAGCGCGAATCCTCGGTTTCGCGGAAGCCGCGCCACTGCGCCAGCTCCGCGCTCTCGAAGATCTTGGCCAGGTCGCGCGTCACGCCCAGCTCGGTGAAAGCGCGCAGGTCGAACAGGCTCGGCGCCGCGCTGGTGATGAACGGTGCATGGGCGGCAGCTGCCACCTTCGAGATCCGCTCAAGCAGCGCCACGTCCTGCGGATGGCGGCCGAAGCTGTAGTCGCCGATCAGCAGCGTATAGGGATGGCCGCCGAAGGTGCCGTACTCTTCTTCGTAGATCTTCTTGAACAGCACGCTCATGTCGTGGTCGACTGCGGTTTCAAGATCCTTCAGCAGCTCGGCCTTGGTCACGTTGAGCAGGCGCAGCTTCAGGCTGGTGCCGGTCTCGGTGCCGTAGACCATGTCGTGCAGGCCGGTCCACGCGCCTTCCAGCGCCTGGAACGCGGGGTCGTGCATGATGGCGTTGAGCTGGTCGCTCAGCAGGCGGTCGATCTCGGCCACGCGCTCGTTGATGGTTGCCACCAGGCTCTTGTCCGGGCTGGTGCGCATGCCCTCGTCAAGGATCTGCGAGGCCAGCTGGCCGATCAGCTTCCTGGCATAGCCGCTCTGCGACGGCTCCACCGCCATATTGCCTTCCTGCACGATACGGTCGAGCAGCGTCAGTTCACGCTCGGCTGCGGCGGTGGTGCTCCCCTTTGATTCGGCGCTCGCGTTGTCCGCTGCGGAGTTCTTTGCCATCTGGTTCACCCTTTGTGAATTCGTTGCGTCCTGCGGGCCTCGATGCCCGCGCCCCGCCGCCGCGTCATGCCGGCGTGGCGTCTCCGGTTTCCGGCTGTGCCGCCGCGGCGCCGGCGTCGGCTTCGCTGCGCAGCAGCTTGAGCTCATCGGCGTTGTTGACGATGCGCTCAAGCAGCACGTCGAGTTCGTCGTTGCCATCGAGCTTGCCGAGCAGGTCGCGCAGTTGCTGGCGTGCTTCCAGCAGCTTGGCCAGGCGCGGCACCTGTGCCACCAGGCTTTCCGGGTGGAAGTCGCTGAACTTGCCGAAGCGCAGTTCGACCTTGAGATTGGCGTCGCCCTTCATGGTGTCGGGCACGGACAGCTCCAGGCGCGGTGCGATCTTGCCCATGATCTCGTCGAAGTTGTCGCGGTCGATCTCGATGAAGCGCCGTTCCTTGAGCTTGGGCGGCGGCACCGCCGGTTGCCCGGACAGGTCCGCCAGCAGGCCGACCACCATGGGCAGCTCGCGCTTCTCGACCGCGTCACCGACCTCTACGTCATATGAAATCTGGACCCGAGGCGGGCGATTTCGCCCTACCCACTTCTGCAGACTATTGGACATGGAACTCTCCGGAAGGACTCGAATGTGTCCGGTCAAATCATCGGTTTCGCACGGCAGCCCGTGCTGAAGGCAAAACCAGTCCCCCGGGCCGGCGCAACCGGTCCGAAAAAGGTCGAAGCGCATCGCGCCGCAGGGCCGGCATGGCGGCTGCGGAAGGCGGATACCCTCGCTGGCAAACCCACTTTTTGTTACCCGTTCCTACCTGGCGCAGAGCGCAGGCAGCAGGCTGCACGCGCTCGACCCCGCCGGTGGCTCCGCGCCAGCCGGCTCGCGCATGGCGTGCTGCGGCACGACGAAGGCACCTTGTCTTTGCGCGCCGTTCCATCGTTGACCCTTGCTGTGTTTCTAGTTGCGGCGCGCAAATTCAAGCGGAATTTAAGGTGACGGTGAGGTCGGGCACAATCCCTGAGAATTGGTATTTTGATGAGCAGGGCTGCCGCCCGAGGTTGCGCCGCGCGGTATTGCAAACCTGCCTGGCTGGCCCCCAGCCTCATTCGGGGGAGATGGCTTGCCCCCACGCGCGGCAGCCGCCTCTGCCTGATTTCAGGTATAGGAAAAACCGCCTGATTGGGCTTTACTTCTACCCAAGGCCCAGCTGCATGCCACGTCAATGCCGTGGCATGCGCCGCTACCAAGGGTCAAACCAGAACGAGAAAGGGGTCAGCCATGTCAATCGCATACGACAGTTGCCGTATTGCACCACCGCGGGTCCGATGGTGAAATCAGCGCCGCTGATCATCTGAACTGCACCCGACCGACCGGGCATGCAGCTCGCATCCCTGGTCGCACCAGCCCCCATGCCTTTCTCCATGCCAACGAACGCGACGCTCTCCGATAGCCGCCGAAACGTCATGCGTGGCCAACTGCTGCTGGTCGGGCACGAGAGCCCGATGCTGACGCGCCTTTGCGGGATCCTCACCGTGCTCGACTACGCGGCCGGCGCGCTCTCGTTCGCGGGCACCATCGCGCAGGCCTGCGCGATGGTGGAGCAGGGTCCGTTCGACATGGCGCTGGTCGACACCAGCCTGCCCGATGGCGGTGGCATCGAGCTGATCCGATGCCTGCGCGAGCGTGCCCCGGATCTGCCCATCGTCGTGATTGCATCACCGGGCACGGACACGGAAATCGTCGGCGCGCTGATCGCCGGCGCCACCGGCTACCTGCTCAAGGAGCGCGACGACATCGAGCTGACGGTGTGCCTGCGGGGCGCGCTGCGCGGTGGCACGCCGATCGATCCGTCCATTGCCAAGCGGCTACTCACGGCATTGGTACCCAAGGCCGCACCCGCCGAGACCAGGCTTTCACCGACGGGAAGCGCAAAGCCGCTGCTCAGCGCACGCGAGACCGAGATCCTCGTCTTCATCAACAAGGGGTCGACCAACCGCGAGATCGCCGACGCACTGTCACTGTCGCGGCTGACGATCGAGTCGCACGTCAAGAACATCTATAAGAAGCTGGCGGTCAAGACGCGCACGCAGGCTATCTTTGAGGCGCGTGCGTACGGCGTGCTGAACTGAGGCGCGCCCCCTTGCGCCAGCGGCGCTTGCAGCCCATCCGGCGCACCGTTTTCCGTCAAGCGGCGCCCCACGGCCGGTCTGGCTTCACGAGCTGACCTCATGCGCCGGTGCCCCGATGCTGATTGGCTTGCCGCCGGACAGCGTGGACAGGACGCCCCAGTCTGCGACGGTGAAACCGTTGGCCTGCACGATCACATGGAATTCCCCCGAAGTCAGCTGGCTGGCCTGGGCCAGCAGGGCGGGGTTGTAGTTGTCGACGAAATCGTAGTCGGCGGTATCCATGGATTGGTCCATGCGGTCCGGTGGGCGGGAACAGGGCTGGCCCGGCAGCCTTCTTGGCGTGCGCAGGAAGTTTAGGTATAAAGTAATTGATTGCGCGCCTTCCCTCGCTGCGCAGGCGAGCCAGGACACGCTGCAATCCGCCAGGAGTGAGACGATGCAGACCACCCCCCAGTCACCCGCCGAACAGCCCTCTTCGCCAGCGGGTGATGACAACTGCGCGCCACGAGGCATGCTGGCGAACTACCCCTCCTTTCGCTCCGAGGATGTGAAGGAGGCCCAGGGCAAGATCGCTTCGGTATTTTGCCCGCATGAACTGCGAGTGGTCGGCGCATTGCAGCAATTGCACGTCCAGCACAATCTGGTACGACTGCATGAGACCGCAATCAACTTCCTTGCCTATGGCGCCCATGTAGAGATCGACCCTGGCTGCCTAAAGCACTTCTATCTCGCCCAGATCCCGGTTGCGGGCCATGCCGAAATCAAGTGTGGCTCGCAGGAGATACTTTCCGACGTCCGCACCGCCAGCCTGCTGAGTCCAGACACCCCAACCCGAATGCACTGGCACGAGGATTGTGCGCAAGTCCTGCTCTGGATTCAGAAGGAAGCCATCGAGCAACGTTTCGCATTGCTGACCGGGCGCGATCCCAGCGGGCCCCTTTCATTCGATCCGGCGTTGCCCCAGCACGCTGGGCTCTCGAGTCCATGGAGCCAGTCCGTACTCGACCTTACCAGGAATATCGACCAGCACGGCACCAACTGGCTCCAGTTTCCGGCCGCGGTGGCGTCGATGGAGGACTACCTGCTGCGGATGCTGCTGCTGCTTCAACCGCACACCCACACCTATCTCCTTGCGCGCAACGCCGAACCCGCCAGGCCACGTCATATGCAGCGGGTGATAGATTATGTCCACGCGAATGCCGACACACCGCTGACCGTCGCCGACCTGGCGCAAGTCGCCTGCGTGAGCATCCGGGCGCTGGAAGAAGGCTTTCGCCGCCATCTCGATACGACGCCGTTGGCCTATCTGCGGGATGCCAGACTGGACTGCGTCCGACAAGCGTTGATTGCTGCCGCCGGAGCGGAGCAGGCCTCCATCACGGATATTGCATATCGCTTTGGCTTTACACATCTCGGCCGGTTTGCGGCCTACTACAAGAAGCGCTTCGGCGTTTCTCCGTCGGCGACCCTGCGCAGGGGCGCAGCGGAGCGCCACGTCCGCGATGCCGGGCGTTGAAACTCAGCAGGCTCTCTAGCCTCTCAATACCCCTGCGGCCTCGCCCCGTTTCACTGCCTTGCAGTTGTTGATACAACAACGCCAGCCCGCGCTCGCGGGTGAACGGTTACCTGCACGCCCGGCCATCCGGCAAGGCCATCGCGCCACCCTTTCCTGACTCCCCGCCTCCTTTTCCCGGTCCGCCAGCAACGGCTCGTTATCTGGATATTTGCCGGCGGATTGTGGATAGCAGCGTCATCACCGCTACACCAAACTAGGTTGCACATGGCTACATGCGAGGCAATACAACAAGTGGAGACGGACATGCAAGGAATCGAAGGCAAGACGGCGATTGTCACCGGTGGCGCAACGATGATTGGCGAGGCAGTGGTATCGGCCCTGGTCTCGGCTGGCGCCAACGTCGTGGTCGTCGACATCGACCAGCAAGGGGGCCGCAATGTTGCCGAGCGGCATCCGGAGCGCTGCCGCTATGTGGCCGTGGACGTGACCAGCGATGCCGACATCGCTGCCTGCATCGCCGACACCATGGAGACCTTCCGCGGCATCGACCTGCTCGTCAACTGTGCCTGCACCTACGTGGATAACGGTGCCGATTCCACACGCGAGCAGTGGCTGGAATCCTACAACGTCAATGTCGTCGGCGCGGCGATGATGCTGAAGGCGTGCGTGCCGGAGATGAAAAAGCGCGGCGGCGGTGCGGTCGTCAACTTTGCCTCGATCTCCGCGGGCGTGGCGCAGACGGGGCGCTGGCTGTACCCGATTACCAAGGCAGCGATGCAGCAATTCACACGTAGCGCCGCATTGGATCTAGCCCCGGACAACATTCGAGTCAACTCGGTCTCGCCGGGCTGGACGTGGTCCTCCGTCATCAGCGCGCTGAGCGGCGGCGACAAGGCGAAAGCCGACGGTATCGCCGCAGATTTCCACCCGCTCGGCCGGCTCGGCAAGCCAGAAGAAGTCGCGCAAGTGGTTCTCTTCCTCCTGTCAGATGCTTCCGCCTTTGTTACCGGCGCCGACTATGCATGTGACGGCGGATACGGCGCCCTCGGCCCCGAGGGTCGGCAAGCAGCCATCAACCGGCTGACGGCATAAGCCGGCCGGTGATTCCGGGCGACCCCGGTTCGGCCGGAACGAAGTGAATTGCACACAAGACAATGCCACAGGAGAGACACATGATCCCCCATTCCATCGACAAGATCACGCCGCGCAAGATTGCGATTGTTGGCGCGGGTCAGGCAGGACTATTGCTCGGCTGCGGCCTGCTGGATCAAGGCTATGAGGTCACGCTGGTGACAAACCGCACCGCTGACGAGGTATGGAGCGGCAAAGTGATGTCGTCCCAGTGCATCTTCGACCAAGCACTCCAGATCGAGCGCGATTTCCGCATGAATCAATGGGAAAGGCAGTGCCCCACGGTGGACGGCATCGGCCTGACCATCCCTACCGACGACGGCAAGGGCGAAGTTGCCATCCACTGGCGCGCCCGCCTGAATGCCTACGCCCAGTCTGTCGATCAACGTGTAAAGATGCCAGGCTGGATGGCGGAGTTCGAAAGCCGTGGCGGCATTCTGCGTATCGAAAATGTCGAGATTCCCCAGCTTGAAGCCTTGGCCGAATCTCATGATCTTGTTCTCCTGGCCGGTGGCAAGGGGGAGATCGTCAATCTGTTGACACGCAATGATGCACGCTCGCCTGTTCGTCATCCCCAACGTCAGTTGGCACTGGCTTACGTGACGGGCATGCAGCGCAGTGGTCCGTTTGAGTGCGTCAACTTTAATCTGATTCCCGGCATCGGCGAGTACTTTGTCTTCCCGGCGCTCACCACCCAGGGCAGTAGCGAAACCCAAGCCTGCGACATCATGGTCTTCGAAGCCATTCCCGGCGGCCCGATGGACCGCTGGGCAGACGTCAAGTCCGCCGACCAGCATCTGGATACCTGCCTGGGCATCCTGCGCGACTACCTGCCGTGGGAAAGCGAGCGCTGTGCCAATGTACGACTCACCGATGCCAATGGGATCCTGAGCGGACGCGTCACCCCGACCGTGCGCAACCCTACCCTTCCCCTGCCTTCCGGCCGGCTTGTAATGGGGCTCGGCGACGCGGTCATGGTCAACGACCCGATCACCGGCCAGGGCTCGAACAACGCCACCAAGGGCGCCCTGCACTATTTCGAGGCCATCCTGCGCCATGGGGACAAGCCCTTCGATAAGGCATGGATGCAGCAGACCTTCGACGGCCTTTACGAAGGCTATGCCGAACCGGTCATCCGTTGGACCAATTCCCTGCTTTTCCCGCCGCCATACCACATCGTCAAACTGCTGGCCACAGCGCAGCACGCGCCGCGCATCGCCCAGCGCATCGCCAACGGATTCAACGATCCGCGCGACTATGGCAGCTACTGGTTCAACGAGGAAGCCACCGAGGCCTGGATCGCTGAAGCGTCGCAGTCCAAGGCCGCCTGAGGCAAAAAAAGCCACCCATACGAAAGCAAGCAGCCTGCTCACCGTGAGACGGTTGAGCAGGCGACAGGAGACAGCCATGACCGACGCTCGCGAATTTCGGAATGCCCTCGGCCGCTTTGCCACCGGCGTAACCATCGTCACAACGCGCACCCCCGACGGAGAACCCTGGGGCGTGACCGTGAATAGTTTCAGCTCGGTATCGCTGGAGCCTCGCCTGGTGCTGTGGAGCCTCGCCAAGAGGTCCTACAGCCTCGAGGCATTCCAGAAGACCGGGAGTTTCGTGATCCACGTCCTGGCAGCCGACCAGGAACATGTCTCCAACCGCTTCGCACGCGGCGCGGAAGGCAAGTTTTCGGGAGTCCCCTGCACGGATGGCATCGATGGCTCGCCTGTCCTGTCAGGTTGCGCGGCGGTATTCCAATGCCGCAACACGCATCAGTATGACGGCGGCGATCACATCATCTTCCTGGGCGAGGTCCGGCACTTTGACACATCGGATCGGGAATCCCTGCTCTTCTACAAGGGCAACTACGCGCGTACCGCCAACGCTCTTACGGAGCTTTCAGAGCTGATCCGCACCGAATACGTCGCCGCGACCTGATTCCGGTACCGCACACGGCAATCCGTCTAAAGGAAGCTGGCCAACACCGCGACCGAACGCATTTGCCCGTCTCTCTATCCTTGCCCCCGGGATCATCCAATGAGTACGTATGACGCCGTCATTGTCGGCAGTGGTATCAATTCGCTCGTCTGCGCTGCCGTCCTGGCCAGACGCGGCAAGCGTGTCTGCGTGCTGGAACGCAATCGCACGCTGGGCGGATGCATTCGCACAGAGGCCCTGAATGCACCGGGCTATCTCCACGACACGTTGTCCACGGCACATCCGCTCTTTGTCACGTCGCCAGGCTACGCGGAGCTGAAGGATGAACTTCATCAGGCAGGGCTCAGCTACCGCAATAACGGTACGCCCACTGGCGTACTGTTGCCTGATAACCGTTCGCTGATTCTGAGCACGTCCCGTGAGCGCAATGTCAGCACATTCAATACGCTGGCAAGCGGCGACGGTGATGCCTTTCAGTCCGCCATGCAAGAGGTCGAGCAAAACGCCGGCCTGGTGTTCTCGCTGCTTGGCAACGAACTGTGGAGTGCCGGTGTTGCAAAGACCGTGGCCGGCCGCCTGTGGAAACAAGGCGTGCATGACACCGTCGCCTTCTTTTCCCCTGCCCTGATGAGTTGCCGCAGTTGGCTGGAGACCCGGGTCAAATCCGACCTGGTCCAGGCGCTGCTCGCGCCTTGGGTACTACATACAGGCCTTGGCCCGGAAAGCGCCATGTCTGCATTGATGGGAAAAGTCGTCGCCTTCACGCTAGAGGCGGTTGGCCTGCCTATCGTCCAAGGCGGCAATGCCCGTACTGTCGACGCCTTCCGCAGAGTCATCGAGAGCCGGGGTGGTGCTTTCCACGTCAATGCCGACGTCGAGGACATCCTGGTCGAGGGCGGCTCGGCGCGCGGCGTAAGGACGCGGGACAACCGCGTTTTCATGGGCAAGGAGATCATCTGCAACGTCACGCCCGGCCAGCTTTACGGAAAGCTGCTGGGCGCTGAGCACGTTCCCCCTGGCCTACGTCGGCAGGCAGCCGAGTACCGCTACGGCAAGGGGAACATGCAGATCCATTTGGCGCTGTCCGCCCCTCCGGACTGGCCCCAAGAACATCTGCGCGATGTCATCTACCTGCACCTTACCTCGGGTCTGGACGGTGTCTCCAGGGCAGTCAGCGAAGCAGAGCGAGGCCTGCTTCCAGCCGAAGGCACGATTTGCGTTGCCCAGCCTTGCGCTGTTGACCCTTCCAGAAGCCCGGCCGGAGGCTGGGTGCTCTGGATTCAGGTTCCGGAGTGTCCGCGTCAAGTCAAAGGCGATGCGCTTGGAGAGATCGCCGTTCCCGCGGATGGTCGCTGGACCGCCGAGCTCCGTGAGCGCTACGCCGACCGGATTATCGACCGCATTGCTCGCCAGGTTCCGAATCTCAAGGCGAGCGTCGTCGGGCGTACGGTCCTGTCCCCGGCGGATCTTGAGTCGATGAACGTCAACCTCGTCGGCGGCGATCCCTATTCCGGCGAATGCAGCATCGACCAGTTCATGTTCTGGCGTCCGGTCCCTGGCGTCAAGGATCACGCTACCCCGGTTAAACATCTGCACCACATCGGCGCCTCGACCCATCCAGGACCCGGTCTTGGCGGTACCTCCGGTTACCACGTCGCCAATGCGCTCGCAAAGAAACGGGCGAAATCCAACTCATAAGTGAAGCAACCACAGGGGACAACAACCATGAGCAACAGCCTCGCCCACTTTGCAGCGGATCTGCTGTCCGGCCGCATCCGCGTGGTGGACCTGACGCAGACCTTGAGTTCTGAATTTCCGACCATCTCGCTGCCTCCGGAGCTGGGCCAGACCTGGCCCTTCCGGCAAGAGACTATCTCGCGCTACGACGATCGCGGACCGAACTGGTACTGGAATAACTTCTCCTGCGGCGAACATACCGGGACCCACTTCGACGCACCAGTCCATTGGATCTCTGGCAAGGACTTGCCGGACAATACGACCGACACCATCCCTGCCGAAAAATTCTTCGCCACCGCCTGCGTCATCGACTGCTCGAGCGAGGCCGAGGAAGACCCGGACTACTTGCTCACTGTCGACGCCGTCAAAGCCTGGGAAGCACGGCATGGCCGCATCCCTCCGCGCTCCTGGGTCCTGATGCGCACCGACTGGTCCAAGCGCAATAGTCCCGAGGCGTACCTGAATGCGCGTGACGACGGCATGCACACACCTGGCCCTGACCTGGGCGTGGTCCAGTGGATGATTGCAGAGCGAGATGTCCATGGATTTGGCGTCGAAGCGATTGGCACCGACGCGGGCCAGTCCTATGGCTGGGAGTTGCCGTTCCCGTGCCATTACCTCATGCATGGCAACAACCGCTACGGTCTGCAATGCCTGACCAATCTCGACCAACTCCCGCCGCAGGGTGCATTGATTGTCGCCGCCCCGCTGAAGATCAAGGACGGTTCCGGCAGCCCGCTTCGCGTCCTGGCTCTTATTCCCGGTTGATATTCGCGGCGACAAATTCCGGGTTAAGTGGTCACCGCTTTCTGACGGAATAGGCCCGCGAGGCCCTGTGCTGTGCTTCTGTAGCCCTGCGAGGAGGCGGCGCTGATATTCGCCTCGGTGCGAACGGCAACGTGGCCTGCCGGTCAGGGCGTGCCGCGCCGTTGCAGATATGCTCCAATAGCAAAAGCCCTGCCGTCGAATGCCAGCCCGTCAGGCTGACTCCTGTATGAATTTGCGGCGGAGCGGAAGAGGTGAAGCATGGCCCTTATTAGCCGCCAGCTGTTCTTGGCCAGCCCGCAGATTCGGGTGCGAGATGTAACGCTTTCCGCACAAGACGACTTCCAAACCCAGCGAGCCAAGCTTGCCGGCATCATGCTGGACGCAATGTACCAGTTCGTCGGCCTGCTGGACGTCGATGGCAAGATGCTCGAGATCAATCGCGCAGCGCTCGAGGGAATCGGCATTCAAATGGATGACATTCGCGGAATGCCATTCTGGGAGGCCAGATGGTGGGTCATCTCTCCGGAGACCCAGCGCGCCTTGCAACAGCTGATCCGGCGCGCAAGCCAAGGCGAGTTTGTCCGCGGTGACTTCGAAGTATACGGCCAAAAGATGGGCGAGGAGACGATCATTGTCGACTTCTCGCTATTACCGATTAGAGATTCGGATGGCAAGGTGGTGTTCCTGCTGCCTGAAGGGCGCAACATCACGGAAAAGAAGCGCGCCGAAGCAGCGCTTGCGCGAAAAAACGAGGAGCTTCAAGCCAGTTGGGATCTCATCTGCCGTCAGCGCGATGAACTTCAGAGTCTTTACGATCGACTCATGGTCGAGCAGACGCTTTCGGAGCGGCTGCTTTTGAACCTGCTGCCCTCTCCGATCGCTGAACGACTAAAAGCACGTCCGGAAATCGTAGCCAACAGCATTCCTGAAGTCATAGCCGACAGCTTCCCGGAAGTGACGGTCTTGTTTGCGGACATCGTGTCATTCACCCGTTTCTCGGTGGGCATGAGCGCCGAGCGCCTGGTCGCAGTGCTCAATGAGATCTTCACCGAATTCGACACCATCGCGGATCGCCGCGGACTTGAGAAGATCAAGACAATCGGGGACGCTTACATGGCAGCCGCCGGGCTACCGGAACCGGTTTCTGACCATGCTGTCCGAGCTGCCGACATGGCACTGGACATGATAGACGCGCTCAGACTGTTCAATCGACGCACCGGCTATAACCTCCGAATGCGAATTGGCATCAATAGTGGATCGGTCGTGGCCGGCGTTATCGGCAAGCGCAAATTCATTTACGACTTATGGGGCGATGCCGTCAACACTGCAAGTCGGATGGAGTCCCATAGTCTGGCTGGACGGATTCAGGTTACCGACGCAACTCGCAATCGACTGGGAGAATCCTTTCAGTTCGAAGAACGCGGCATCATCGTGGCAAAGGGGGTCGGTGCAGTGCATACCTGGTTCCTGACTGGCCGCCGCGAGGCGCTATAGCGAGGCATGTCGCCAAGCCTGACTCAGCGAATGTCCGAGGTCGACTGCGGATTCAACCGGTCGATGCAACGTTTTGATGGAATCGTTCGGCCGGGGTATCAAAGTTGAGTGTCTTGCGCGGACGTTCATTGAGCCGCCTCGCGACGGCTTTGAGTTTGGCTTGCGAGTAGACGGAGAGATCCGTGCCTTTCGGGAAGTATTGTCTCAATAGGCCGTTCGTGTTCTCGTATGAGCCCCCCGTTGCCAGGGATTCTGAGGGTCGCAGAAGTAGACCTGGATGTCGGTCGCCACGGTAAAGCGCTTGTGATCGGCCATCTCTTTTCCACGATCCCACGTCAGCGATTTGTACAGCTCCTGGGGTAATTTGCCTGCATGTTTGATCAAGGCGTTGACCACAGTCTCTGTGTCCTTGCTGGCAACCTTCACCAGCATCACAAACCTCGTCCGACGCTCGACCAAGGTGACGATCTGGCTGTTGCCGCTGCCGAAGAGCAGGTCGCCTTCCCAGTGGTCGGGAATCGCGCGATCTTCGACGGTTGCAGGCCGCTCACTGATCGAAACGGTGTCACAGATTCTTCCGCGCTCGTCAGTCTTCGCGGAATAGAGACGAGAGTGACGCATGACCCGGCAGCGCCTCAGGTGCTCAAGCAACTCCTTCTTCAGCGCACCGCGGGCCTGTACATAAGGGCTACGATAGATCGTCTCGTGCGGCGGCGCGCTCGCGCCCAGGCAAGCTCGTCCGCCTGGTTTGCACGATAGCCTTGGCTTCCCCCGTTTCGCCTGAGCTCACGACTAATGGTAGACGGGGCGCGTCCTAGCCTGGATGCAATCGACCGGACAGAGAGCCCGGCCGCCACGGACCGAGAGATCTCCTCTCGTTCGGCAAGCGTCAACGCCAATCGGGAGCGGTTTCGCTGTACTGGCTGGATACCACCGGTCTCTGCCAAGACCCTCTGAATCGAAGAGTGACCCCGATCGAACAATCGTGCGATCTGATGAAGCGTGTCACCTTTGCGCCACCGTTCCCACATCAGTGCCTTTTGGGTCTCGGTGTAGTAGATCCGCCGTCTTTGCTTCATTTGCAGCACCCCTCAGGCTCGCAAAGCCTTTAGTGTGTTGCATCGACCGGTTGAATCCGCACCTGACTTCGGCCACTAGAGCTAAGCTAGGCTGTGGCAGTAATGGGCGGGAGCTGCCGTCGGACACCGTCCCGTTCAGCAACCGCTATGACGGTATGCAGCCAAGCTAGCACTCCTGGCCTGGAGTACCAGATGCGTGTGGCGAGGACTCGGTGCGTACCGGCTGCGCGCCGATTGCTAAAGCATGCACCGACGAAATCGCGGAAGCCGCCGTGGCCGCCTTCTCCCATCGCCACAACGTCGCGCGACTGACGCCCAGCCGTTGCGCTGCTTGCTGGCGATTGCCACCACATTCCGCCAGCACCTCCAGTACACGTTCGCGCGGTGCGATCAACGGTGGCGAAGCATCCGCAGCAGCCTGTTGCCGCGCCCCGAGGCTGCCGGCCCTGACGCCTTCAGCCATCCCCCCAAACAACTCCGGGCAATCGTGACGCAGTTCGTCGAATGCGATGTGATGCAGGACCTCCCATTGCGAGAAGAACACCGCCATTCGCTCGCAGATGTTCTCCAGCTCGCGAATGTTGCCGGGCCATGCATAGGCCTGGAGCCGCGGCAGCAAACGCGCGACAAGGGCCTGTGCGTCCAGGCGCGAGTCCAGTCGATCGAGCGAACGTCGCAACAGGAACGTGGCAAGCAGTTCGATGTCCTCGGAGCGCTCGCGCAGCGTCGGCAACGCCAGTTGCAGCGTGTTGATGCGGTAATAGAGATCCTGACGGAACTGCCGCGCGGCAATCAGTTGCGGCAGCGGCTGGTGCGTCGCCGCGATGATCCGTACGTCGACCGGAATCGGAATTGCGCCGCCCAGACGCAGGATCTCGCGCTCCTGCAACACGCGCAGCAGGCGGGTCTGCAGCGAGACCGGCATGTCACCAATCTCGTCGAGAAACAGCGTGCCGGTATGGGCCGATTCGAATAGCCCGCGCTTGCCGCCCCGGCGCGAGCCGGTGAAGGCCCCTTCGTCATAGCCGAACAGCTCGCTCTCCAGCAGCGCCTCCGGAAATGCGGCGCAGTTGATCGCCACGAAGGGCTTGGCGGCGCGCTTGCTTTCATTGTGGATGGCCTGCGCGAACTGCTCCTTGCCCACCCCGCTCTCGCCGGCCAGCAGCACCGTGAGGTCCGTCCTGGCAAAGCGCCGCGCCGTTGCGCAGGCGCGGGTAAAGGCTGGGCTGGCGCCGATCAGGTTGTCGAAGCGGTTGCGTGCGTTGCGCGGATGCCGGCGCTGCTGGCTGCGCAGGCTGGCGTCCGCATCCTGGATGTTTCGCGAGTCGTACAGCGTGATGGCCGCGCCGACCGTATCGCCATGCTCGCGGATCGGGGTGCGATTGACGATCCAGTCGCGCTGCGCGAAGCGGAACACGCTGCCCCGCTCCTGCACGCCGCTGGCCAGCGTGGATTGCAGGGACAGCGCCGGCTCGATGTCTTCCAGATGCTGGCCGATCATCCGATTCTTGGCGCGGCCAAGCAGCACTTCCATGGGTGGATTGACGGCAATCACGCGATTGTCCCGATCCACTGCCAGCACGGCTTCCTGCAGGTTATGCAGCACGCCATTGAGCTGGTCATAGCGGCCGGCTTCCAGCCGGGCCACGCGCGCCAGCTCGATGGCGTCTTCAATCCCCTGCCGGACCGCATTGATCGAATAGGCCAGGCGCCCATGGATGCCGTACTGCTCGGCCAGTTCCACGACGATGCTGGAACCCACCACTACTTCATAGCCGTCGCGCGCCAGCAGCTCGAAGCACTGACGCGCCTCGTCCGGCGTGCGGTATGCGTACTGGGCAATCTCGATATTGAGCAGTTCGCGGATGGCGTCCAGTTCTGGGATGCATTCGCCATACATGACCACACCAACCCGGCTGGAGATGCGCCGCGCGTTGTAGAGCGCCAGCAGGATGTCGAAGCCGCTGAGCTTGATGGTGGCAACCGGCGCGTCGAGCGCGTTGCGCAGGATCGTGGCGTTCGCGCCGGCGCTGACGAAGACGTCGGTCGCCCCATCGCGCAGGCGGTCATGGGCGGCGTCCAGCGCGGCCTCGAACGAGCCATTGACCACCTCGATCGTCGCGCGATCGGCAAACTCGTCCAGTACCGCCATGGCAAAGCGGCTCAGGTGCCTGTAGCTGATGAAGCAGATGCGCGGCCGGCTGCCGCGTTCGGGAAGGGTGCTGCGCATGGGGCTCCTCGCCGGCCCGGGCGGCTGCAGTGCAGTGCCGGGCGCCTTCATTCGTCTCGTGTGCGTTGCACGAGCGTCTCACCGTTGTTTCACGGACGTTGCATGAGTGTTTCATGAAACCGGGGATTTGTCATCCGAAAGCCCTCTGCCCCATGGAAATCAAGCACTTGCAAGCGCCTGCACGGGCTGGCACACCCATTGCGCTGACACCATCAGACGAACGAACCATGGAGGAATCAATGCAGGCGCTCGGACACATCACCGTGCTGGACCTGACCCATATGCTCTCGGGCCCGTACGGCACCATGCTGCTCGCCGACCTGGGCGCGCGCACGATCAAGGTCGAACCTCCCGGCACCGGGGAAGGCACGCGCAAGCTGCTCGCCGAGAGCGAGGACTACGCCCGCGACGGCATGGGCGCGTACTTCCTGACGCTGAACCGCAACAAGCAAAGCGTGTGCGTGGACCTGAAGTCCGAGGCGGGCCGGGCGGTCTTCCTGGATCTCGTGCGCAATGCCGACGTGGTCTTCGACAATTTCAGCGCGGGCGTGACGGAGCGGCTCGGCATCGACCACGCATCGCTGAGCAAGGTCAACCCGCGCATCATCACGTGCTCCGTCACAGGCTTCGGCCAGACCGGGCCGGACCGCCAGCAGCCGGCGTTCGACCAGGTGGTGCAGGCCATGGGCGGCGGCATGTCGATCACCGGCATGGCCGACGGCCCGCCGGTACGCAGCGGCATTCCGGTCGGTGACCTGGGCGGCGGCATGTTCGGTGCCATCGGCGTGCTGGCGGCGCTGGCCGCGCGCGAGCAGACCGGCGTTGGCAAGCACGTGGACATCTCGATGCTGGACGCCCAGATCTCGCTGCTGAACTACATGGCGACGATGCACCTGATGTCCGGCCTGGTGCCGGAGCGCATCGGCAACAGCCACTTCGTGCACGTGCCGTACAACACCTACCCCACCAGCGACGGCCACATCATCATCGCCTGCATTGGCGACGCGTTCTTCGAGCGCTTCCTGAGCGTGATCGATCATCCCGACCTGCGGGCGCCGGAGTATCTGAAGCAACCCGGCCGCTATGCGGACAAGGCACGCATCGACGCCATCATCGCCAACGAATTGCGCGGCGAATCGTCCGCCTATTGGCTGGCGCGCCTGCGGCAGGCCCGCATCCCCTGCGGTCCCGTCAACGACTTCGCGCACGCACTGCGCGAGCCGCAGGTGGAGGCCCGCGACATGATCGTCGAGGTGCCGCTGAAGACCGGCGAAACCGTGCGCATGCCGGGCAACCCGGTGAAGCTTTCCGGCGTGACCGAACCCGCGTACACCTGCCCGCCCGCGCTGGGCGAGCACACGGCCTCCGTGCTGCGCGACGTGCTGGGCTATGACGACGAACAGGTCGCGCGGTTGCGCGAAGCCGGAGCGGTGGCATGAGCACCGGCCATAGCAACGCCCCCGGGACGGACGACACCCCGGCCATCACCATCACCGACGTCGCGCCGCGCGACGGGCTGCAGAACCAGGCCGTCGCCATCTCCACCGACGCCAAGGTCGAACTGATCCGCCTGCTTGCGCGTGCGGGAATACGCAGCGTGGAAGCCACCAGCTTCGTATCGCCAAAGGCCGTGCCGCAGATGGCCGACGCGGCCGACGTGATCCGGCGTGCATCGGCACAGTGCCCGGACCTGCGACTATCCACGCTGGTGCCGAACCTGAAAGGGCTGGAACGCGCCCATGCCGCGGGCGCCACCGAGATTGCCGTCGTGCTGTCCGCCACCGAGACGATGAACCAGCGCAACATCAACATGGGGCTGGATGCGGCGACCGAGGTCAGCGAGCAGACGCTGATCCGGGCGCGCGGACTGGGCCTGCGCACGCGCGCCTATGTGGCCGTTGCGTTCGACTGTCCGTTCGAAGGGACGGTCGATCTGGACACGGTGCTGCGGCTGGCCTGCCGCATGCGCGATGCGGGCGCCGGGGAAATCGTCATCGCGGACACCATCGGTGCAGCCGCGCCTGCCGCGGTCAAGACCCGCATGTCGGCCCTGGCGCAAGCGCTCGGCCCCGACTCGCTGGCGATCCATCTGCATGACACGCGGGGCCTGGGTGCGGCCAATGCATGGGCCGCGCTGGAAGCCGGCGTGCGGCGCTTCGACGCCAGCGTGGGCGGCATTGGCGGTTGTCCGTTCGCGCCCGGCGCGGCGGGCAACCTGGCTACCGAGGATCTGGTGCTGATGGCCGGCCAATGTGGCTTCAGCACCGGGATTTCGCTCGACGGGCTGCTCGACGCGGTGGCCTACGCCGAATCGCTGCTGGGCCGCGCGCTCGGCGGTCGCTCCAGTGTGTGGCTGCGCAGACAGCGCGAGCGCCAGCGCGTGGCGGCCTGACCGGGCAACGTTGCAACCAGACAGTCCGCCCAGGACGGCACGCGATGCCGACACGGATGCCGGCGCGCATCCGGACAGACAAGACATAAATGGAGGAGACACACGATGTGGAATGTTCGCTCGATTCGTGGCGCACTGCGCGCCATGCGCGTAATGGGCGCCATGGCCTGTACCGCGGCAGCACTGGCTTCCGGGCACGCCCTGGCCAAGTGGCCGGAAAAACCCGTCACGCTGGTGGTGCCTTATGCGCCCGGTGGCGGCACCGACATCGTCAGCCGGCTCGTTGCGCAGAAGCTTTCCGAGCGCTGGGGGCAGTCTGTCATTGTGGAAAACCGGCCCGGTGCCAATGGCGTGATCGGCTCCGGCCACGTGTACAAGTCTGCTCCGGATGGCTATACGCTCCTGATGGTGGTGGGTTCGCACGCGATCAATCCCGTGCTGATGAAGAAGCTGCCCTACGACACCGTACGCGGCTTTTCCCCCATCACGCGGCTCGCCATCTCGCCGATGGTGCTGGTCGTGTCGAAGTCCAACCCCGCGAAGTCGCTGACCGATCTGGTCAGGACCGCCCGCAGCCAACCGCTCGGCATCGGCTATTCCGAAGGGCAAACGCGGCTGACCGGCGAGCTGCTGCGCCAGGCCGGCAATCTCAAGACCATTCCGGTGTCGTACAAGGGTGGCGCGCAGATCATGGTCGATGTCATCGGTGGCCACGTCGGTGCCGGTTTTACCAGCGTACTCACAGCGCTGCCTCACGTGCAGAGTGGCAATCTGCGTGTGATCGGCGTGGCGGCAGACCAGCGTATGGCCCTCTTCCCGGATGCCATGACGTTCAAGGAGGCGGGACTCGACGGCGTGGAATCGCTGAACTGGTACGGCCTGTTCGGGCCGGCGGGCATGCAGGCAGCCATCGTGGAGCAGATCCATCACGACCTGCAGCAGGTGACGCAGGATCCGGCGCTCGCCAAGCAGATGAAGGACCAGGGGGCTACCATCGTGCTGACGCCGCCAGCGGAGTTTCGCGCGTTCCTCGGCAAGGAAACCCAGAAGTGGGCGGACGTGGCCAGGCGCGGCGGCATCCAGCCTGAATAGCGGCGTCGCCGGGCCGCCCCGCGTATCTTGCAGCGGCACACATCGAACTGACATGGACACCACCCGATATGGATCTTGAACTGAGTGGAAAGCGCGTGCTGATTACCGGCGGCAGCCGCGGCATCGGACTGGCATGCGCGCGCGCATTCCTGCGCGAGGGCGCCAGGGTTGCCATCGTCGGCCGCAGCGAGGCGAATCTCGCCACCGCGCTGACGACGCTGGCGGCCGACGCACCGGACCGCCCGCCCTTCACCGTCGCGGCCGACCTGACCGATGCCATGCAGGCCGCCCACGCCGCTGACGCGGCCGCGGCCGCGCTGGGTGGCATCGACATCCTCGTCACGTCCGCCGGCGGCGCGCGTCGTACGCCTCCGGCGGAGCTCACGCCTTCGGCGTGGCGCGATGCCATGGACGCCAAGTACTTTGCCTACATCCATGTCATCGACCCCGTCATCAAGCGGATGGCCCAGGCGGGCAGCGGCGTGATCGTCAACGTCATCGGCATGGGTGGCAAGGTTGCGAGCCCGACCCATCTGCCCGGCGGCGCCGCCAACGCCGCGCTGATGCTGGCCACTGCGGGGCTGGCGAGCGCCTACGGACGCTCCGGGGTGCGGGTGAACGCGGTGAATCCGTCGGCCACGCGTACCGAACGGCTTCAGCAAGGCCTGGAGGCCGAGGCCAAGCTGGCCGGCGCGACCGTGGACGAGGCACTGCGCCGCGCCAGCGAGCGCACCGGGCTCGGGCGGCTGGCCGCGCCCGAAGAAATTGCAGATGCCGTGCTGTTCCTCGCATCGGCGCGGGCGGCCTACATCTCTGGCGCGATCCTGTCGATCGATGGTGCCACCACGCCCATTGTCGTCTGATCGTGCCGAGGCCGTACCCGTCGTTTTGCAGTGCCAATAACAGGCGATAACGCCAAAAAACTCACTGTTTGAGCAGGAGGAGACAATATGCAACGTCGTACCCTCGTCAAGGCGCTATGCGCCATGGTCGCCGTCCCGCCAGCAGTATTCGGCACGGGCGCCGTCGCGCAGGACTACCCTTCGCGCCCCATCCGCCTGATCGTGCCGTTCGCGCCCGGTGGCGTCTCGGACACCAGCGCACGTGTGATTGCAGACAAGCTGAGCCAGCGCCTGGGTCAGCAGATCGTAGTCGACAACAAGCCCGGCGCATCGGGCAATATTGGTACCGCGATGGCCGCCCAGTCGGCACCGGACGGCTACACGTTACTGCTTGGCTTCGATGGCACCATCGTCATCAATCCACATGTCTTCCCAAAGATCCCGTTCGATCCGCTCAAGGACTTCGTGCCTGTCGGCAAGATTGGCGATGCGGCACTGATCCTGATCGCGCATCCGTCCGTGCCGGCGAAGAACCTGAAGGAACTCGTCGCATATTCACAGACCCGGCCGGATGGCCTGTCCTATGGCAGCGCCGGCACCGGCAGCACGCCGCACCTGGCCGGCGAACTGCTCAAGGCTCGCACCGGCCTGAAAATGGTTCACGTCCCTTACAAGGGTGGCGGCCAGGCCATGGGCGATCTGGTGGGGGGCACGCTGCCCGTGCTGTACACCGCAGTGGCCGGTGCCCAGCAATACGTGAAGTCCGGCAAGGCCACGGCGATCGCTGTCTCCGGTGCGAGCCGCGTGCCCGCCCTGCCGGATGTGCCGACGCTGGAAGAATCAGGTGTCGCGGGCCTGGTCAGCGACTCGTGGGTTGGGTTGCTGGCCCCTGCCAAGACCCCGAGGGAGATCGTCGATCGCCTGTCCAAGGAACTGAATACCGTTGTCAACCTGCCTGACACGCGCGAGCGGCTCGCGACGCTAGGCATCGTGCCGGTCGGCAATTCGCCGGAGGCGTTTAGCAAGCAGATTCAGACCGACCTGAAGAAGTACGGCGACGTCGTCAAGGCAGCAAATATCAGGGTCGAATAAGGTAATGGGGCATCTGGTAGCGCCCCGGATGCCCTCATCGACGTCTCGACTGTCAAGGTGGCTCGTACCCGCCGACCATAGTCGTTCTACATATCGGATGACCCAAACGTAGAAGACATCAACCGTGCCAATCGCGGTTGACGGCAAACCGATGTCCGCGTTCGGCCAACTTCTGCCACTCGCCGAATCGCCAAGACGGACACCCAGCCGTCGGCTTCGCTCAACCGACCGGACATTCGACATTCTCCGACACCAAAGGAATCGGCGACCTTCAAACGGCTGGCTTCCGCCCAGTACACGAATCGCACGGCAGAAAGGCCAACATATGCCTCCTCGCGGAAGCGGTTGACGGCCGCCCGCCGCTGGAAATATTCGTCTGCCCTCGCAGGCAACGGCGGATCATTCGCCACGGCGTATAGAACTTCACTCAATTCGCGACCCGTCCTTGCTGCACCTGCGGACCTCTGACCGAACCAAACGAGCAGAATGCGCAGCAGTCTCCCGATTTGGGTTTCAGCGCCACTCTGCAATGCCGACACTCATAGAAGAACACGCAAGCATCCGTAGGCATGGTCTCCCGCTGCGCCCACCCGCAATGTGGGCAGGTCACGACTGATTCCAGGATGACGTCGCGCATCGCACTATCGTCGCTGAAGATCAGAAGGATCGCCCGGGCTTCCCGTCCACACGGCTCAGTGCTCCGAAGCGTCCGTGAGACGCCGGTGAATCAGCCAGTCAACCGAGAGCGCCCCGCCCCCCCGCGCCAGCAGTACCAGCAGCATTGCCGCCCACTGGATATGCGTAGGCCATGCCTGCGGATAAACGAACAGCTGGATCACCGTGATCATGCCAAGCAGTATCAGCGCCACGGGGCGGGTTGCCAGGCCGAGCACCAGCAGCACTGGCGCCGTCAGCTCAACGGATACCGCCAGGTAGGCGGCCAGTTCGGGCGGCAGCAGCGGCAGTTGGTATTCCTCCCGGAACAGCTCCACCGCCGTCACCCAGTTCGCCAGCTTGGCCACGGCCGAATTCCAGAAGACGGTGGCGACCGCGAGCCGCAACGGAATGGCCAGGACTGTGTACGGCATGCGATCGAGCCAATCCACCGCGCGCTGCGCGCGCGCGGCAAGCGTTAGAGAGGCGCGGGGGGAAGGCGCAGCGTGTGTCATGGCGAGAGATCCGGGATGGGTAAGTCAGAGGCCTGGGCCCGGCCGAAGCCGGTAAAGCAGCCGGCCGACAACAGCGTGGCCAGCCACGCGGGTGCGTCCGCCGGCGGCGTCGGGCCCAACGCGGCGTGCAGTGGATGCCCGGCCAGCAAGGCCGCGGTGAATTGCCATCGCCACGCGCTGAGCCGGTCGACGTCGATGCCGTCCGATGTGCGGCGCACCAGCAGCCAGACCGGGTCCGCAGCGGGGTCGATGCGCGACAGGGCATGGTCGTCGCGGTTCAGCACCGCGCGCCAGATGGCATCGACGGGGAACGCGGCATGCACCAGGCGCACCGCGGGATGCGGCAAGAAATGCATATCGCCGGCTGCGGATAAGTCTGATTCCGCCAGGCGGCGCAGATCGAGCGGCGTGACGTCCGGCGCGTGCAAGACCGTACTCACGGCCCACTCCAGCCGGGCGACGTCAAGCAGGTAGCCAATTGCGGCTGCCCCAGGCAGGCGCGCCAGAAATTCCGCGAACGCCTCGCCATACGCATCCAGCCACGCGCTCTGCGGGGCAGACTGCCCGATGAACAGCCGGGCCGCGCCTTCGAAGAACTCGGGGCCTACCAGCGCCTGGATGGCAGGATAAGACAGGCGCAGCGCGCCTACGAGCGTGGCGGTGGCGGTGTTTCGGTAGATGCCCAGCCGCGCCTGGGGCGCCAGCCCGTCCGCGATCACGTGCGCCGAGGCCTCGCCGGTGGCAGCATTCCCCAGTTCCTGGGCGAACGCGCGCTGCAGCTCAAGCAATGAGGGCGGATCGGATTGCATGCTGCTGTTTCTCCAGTGCCGCCTGAGCGATACGCGCTTCCCCCATCAGCACATCGAGAGGCGGCACGTCCGTATCCCATTCGATCAGCGTCGGCACCGCACCGAACCGCTCAAGCGCCGCCTCGTAGAGCGACCACACCGCCGGTGCCACGCGCGAGCCGTGATCATCGATGCGCAGGACCTGCCCCTGCCCGAGTTGCCGCACACTGTGGCCGGCCACATGGATTTCCCCGATAGCGGCCGGCGCAAGCGCATGCAGGTAGGTCATGGCGTCCCATCCGTGATTGCAGGCGCTGACATAGATATTGTTGACGTCACACAGGAAGCCGCACCCGGTGCGCCGCGCCACTTCGGCCAGGAATTCCCACTCGGGAACGGTTGAGTGGCGATACTGCAGGTAGGTAGACGGGTTCTCGACCAGGATGCGGCGCCGCAGTGCGCCCTGGATCTGGTCGACATGCCGGCATACCACGGCAAGCGCCTCCTCGGTCATCGGCAAGGGCAGCAGGTCGGCGAGATACGTGCCGCGGGTGGTGCTCCAGGAAAGATGCTCCGACACAAGCCCGGGTTCGACCCGTTCAACCACCTCGCGCACCCGCGCCAGATGCGCCAGGTCCAACCCGTCTGCGCTGCCCAGCGACAGGCCAACGCCGTGCAGCGATAGGGCGTAGTCACGGCGAATGGCGTCCAGGCAGCCCGGCGCGCGGCCGCCGCCCATGTAGTTTTCCGTATGCACCTCGAACCACGCAACGGCCGGGCGTTCCTCCACCACTGCCTGATGGTGCCGAAAGCGCAGTCCGATCCCGGCGCGCGGCGGGATCGGGCCCAGGGCGCGTGGAGAGGCGACAGCCGCGGCAGGCATGTTTCGCCCCTGCCTCAGGAGGCCTTCAGCTTGCCGCCCTGGATCTTGCTGCAATCGCCGGCGGGCAGCAGCACGTAGGATTTGGCATCGCGTGCCTGCGTGGCTTGTCCCGCGCAGGAATGCGCACCTTCCGCGCAGTCGTTCTTTGCCACGGCATTGATGCCATAGCACTTCTCCAGCTTGCTCTTTTCCATCCTCGCCATGTTGTCCTTCACGACCTGCGGCATCGCGCTCATGTCCTTCGTGGTTTGCGCTTGCGCGGGCGCGGCGACCATGGCAAGCGCCAGCCCTAGGGCGGACGACAAGGTGGATGCGGCCAATACATGCTTGTTCATCTTGCTTTCTCCTGACGGTTGCGGCCCGGATCCGGAGCCGTGTCAGGAGATTCGGCCCCACGCGACCAAAGGTTACGCATCCCCGGAAAAACTAACTGCGCGACAGGCGGCTCTCCATGAAGCAGAATTCAGGCATGTCTTCCCAAGCTGACCGCTCACAACGTCCAGGCCACCATGCCGGCGGCAAGCTGGGTCTCGTTGACGCCACGCACGATGCGGCTGGTCCTGACCCCTTGTCCAAACCCGCGTGCCGCCCGGACGGCACGCCGGACTGGTCGGCCATGATGGCCCGCGCACAGGCCGGCGACCGCGCGGCGTACCGGCGCCTGCTCGAAGGCATCACCCCGTACATCCGGGCGCTGGCCGTACGCCAGGTCCGCAACCCCGGCGATATCGAGGACACCGTGCAGGATGTGCTGCTCACGATTCACGCCGTGCGCCACACCTACGACCCGGCGCGTCCGTTCGGCCCGTGGCTGGTGGCCATCGCCCGCCGGCGGATTGTCGACGGCCTGCGCCGGCGGGCACGCACCAGTGCGCGAGAAACACCGCTCGACACGGAACCGGAAACCATTTCCGACCCCGGCGCGAACCTCCAGGAAATGGCACTGGACGCACGGGCGGTGCGCGACGCGGTGGACTGTCTGCCTGCCGGACAGCGCGAGGCGCTGCGCATGCTGAAACTGGAGGAGATGTCATTGAAAGAGGCCGCCATCGCCAGCGGCATGTCTGTCGGCGCGCTGAAAGTGGCCACCCATCGCGCCTTGAAGACACTGCGCAAACTGTTCGAATCCCAAGGTAGCAAGCCGTGAGAGACACCCCTGACCTGATCGACTCGCTGGTGGCTGACGCCACGCCGGTTCGCCGCTTGCACCGGCCCTTGGTGCGGGTGGTGTGCTGGCTGTTGCTGGCTGCCCTGTTGCTAGCGCTGGTAGTGCTCGTGAATGGCGTGCGGCCAGATCTTGCGCTGAAGCTGCAACAGCCCGTCTTCGTCACCAGCGTTACAGCCGCCATCGTGACCGGCGTCTTGGCCGCGGCGGCCGCGTTCATCGCCAGCGTGCCGGGTCGCTCGCGCCGGTGGCTGTTGTTGCCGCTGCCATCCCTGGCCGTCTGGGTGGGCACAATCGGTTACGGCTGCCTGACGAACTGGGTGGTGATCGGGCCGGAAGGCATGTCGCCCGGCGAGACCGCGCGCTGCTTCGCAACGCTGGTGATGGTCAGCGCGCCGCTATCCATTGCCTTGACGGCCATGTTGCGCTATGTGGCACGCCTCTCGCCAACGCCGGTGGCGATGTGTGCGGGCCTTGCCGTTGCCGCGATGGCGGCAACGAGCCTGCTACTCATTCATCCACTGGATGCCAGCGCGATGGTCTTGTTGTGGAATCTGGGTGTCGCGCTGCTGTTTGTCGGTGCCGGCAGTCTATTTGGACTTCGACCGTTCGCTCGAATGGCGCGACACTGAGGCTACCCGACGGCAGCTCTCCCAGCCTGTGTGACAAGCACTTGGCCACGACGCCCGCCAGGAGGGCATGCAGGTAGAGCCGATGGAAGCGGAAGGCTCGTCACAGTATTCATCTCCCTCTGTCTACGATTCTCAGTTGCCCCGGATAGGCCGAGAACTTACCGACCAACGCGGCAGCACGAATGACGGTTGCACGTTGGAAGCCGCCCTTGACTTGGCATCGGGGCCGACGGCCGAAGTGGGTCGGAAGTCGCTTCTGGCGCTGCAGAGTCCGGCCCCAAATGGCCAGCGGGTCGAGACCGGCCAAAAGCGGCCTGTACCTCGCCATCAAGGCTTCTAGCTCACTAATGGCGGCTTCCAAGCTTGGAGGGACATCAATTTGACCGGCCAAAAACGCCCCACTCCACGGAGCGGGGGCGTCTCCCTGTTTAATCCCTGTCAGCCTACCGGATTGCGTGCCATGACGATCCACGCCGCGCCGTTGATCATCACCGACCGCTCGCCGGGGAGCCCCGCGAAGGCGGCACGAACTGCGGCCGAGGCGCGGGCGCGGATGTCGTCGGGCTGATCAGCGAGCGCACGCGACAACGGGCCGACCTCGAGTGTCATCTTCACCGCGTCGTCGATCGCAGCGTCCCGCGTCCCGCCCTCGCCGAACGGGACGGAAGCGTCGAAGGGGGCGATAGCAATATCGGTGAAGCCGGCCGCCGTCAGGATGCGTGCCACGCGCCCCCGGTCGCCGAACGAAAACGGGCCGGGCGCTTCGGGATCGGGCAGCGCGCTCGGCGGGACGATGCCCTTGAGCGCGCCCATCGGCAGGCGCACCCAATCGTTCTCGGCCGCGCCGCGCCAGCAGACGAAAGCGACCCGCCCGCCGGGCCGGAGCGCGCGTCGCATGTGGGCGAACGCCGCTATCGGATCGTCGAAGAACATCACCCCGAAACGCGAGAACAGGATGTCGAACGCGCCCTCGGGCAGCTCTGCGCTGCTGGCGTCGGCCACCTGAAACAGGGCCGGCGTATCCCGTTGCGCAAGCGCGCGCGCTCGGCCGATCAGCGGTTCGGATATATCCACGCCCAGCACTTGGCCCCCTGCGCCGACGCGGGCTGCGAGAGCCAGACTCGACGCGCCCGCGCCGCAGCCGATGTCCAGCACGCGCTCACCCGTCGCAGGCGCGGCGGCTTCTATCGCGGCCTGGCCGAACACCGCCACCATAGCGTCGAGCCGGGCCTGGTTGGCAACCCAGCGCTCCCCGCTTTGACCGTTCCAGTCACCGACCTGATCGGCACTTTGCTCTGCCATGTCATCTCCTTGACTCGACGATCCGTCCTTCACCGCGCCGATCTACGCCAACCTTTTCGAAGGCGACGACGCAACGGGAGAAAGGAATCCGTGCTCTCAAACAACCATCGACTGCTGGGCGAAGATACCCGCCATCGCGCCCTGCGATGATGCCTGGGTGACCGAGGGCAAGAAGGGCGTGGCGAGGTCGCCAGCGGCGTAGATGCCGGGGATGCTGGTTTGGCGGCGCTCGTCGACTTTGAGGACGATGCCAGTGGGCGTATCGACCGTGGCAAGGCCCAGTGATTCATGCAGGCTTGCGGAAGGTTTGTTGCGCGGATGGGCGAACAGGACGTCGACCGCGACATTGCGGCGGGTATCGAGATTGACCGTGGTGATATGGCCCTTGTGATGGGCGATCTCGACGATCCGGCCATCGACGACAGGTATGTTGCGGCGCGCCAGATCGGCCTGGATATCGGCCGCAATGTCATGACCATCGGCGAAGACAGTCAACTTGTCAGTCCAATCGCGGAACAGCCTGGCAGACTGGTGCGACTGTGGGCCGGACCAGACGAGGCCCCAATGCTGGCCGGCGACTTCAAAGCCGTCGCAATAGGGGCAGGGCACGATGGACGTGCCCCAGCTTTCGGCAAAGCCCGGAACATCAGGCATCTGGTCGGCTACGCCATAGCTCAGGATGAGGCGGCGCGCCCTTAGGCTTTCGTGATCGTCAGTGACGACGCAGAAATCGTCGATGGCGCCAGACACGCTCTCGGCCCGAGCATTGACCAGCCTGATCGTTGGATAGCGCGCGAGCTGCTGCCGCGCCTCGACTAGGATGTCCAGCGGCGGCTTGTGATCGTGGCCGAGCAGGCCATGCGAGTGGCCGGCAAAGCGGTTGCGCGGCCGGCCGGTATCGAGAACGGTGACCTTGCGGCGCGCACGGCCGAGCTGCAGGGCGGCGGCGAGGCCGGCAAAGCTGCCGCCGATGATGATGACGTCATTCATGGTGATGGGCTCCGTGTTGTGGATAGAGGGGTGGCTAGGCCTGGTGCGCAATAACGTCCGGAGATAAGCGCTTGAGACGGTCAACGAGCAGGGCTTCGGCATTGGCAGAAAGTTGCCCATGGCTATTGACCGGCCGGACAATGCCGCATTCGTTATCGCCGGGCGGCCCGGGGAAAGCTGATTTGGACAACCGGTTGGAACCTACCCTTGGCTTGCACATTTTCGATACTCCGTGGTATCGTAGTGCAAGAATTTGAATACTGTCAAGTACTGGAATTTTCGTGACCGAAAACAGCCAGGGCCGGCGCGGTCGGCCCGCCAACGAGGCGCTTCGCCAAACGATAGTCGACACCGCCTGCGAACTCTTCGTGGAACTGGGTTTTCAAGCGACGACCATGGACAAGGTCGCCCAGCGGGCGAAGATATCCAAGCTAAGCATCTATCGGCACTTCGAGAACAAGGAGGCGCTGTTCAGCGCGGCCATGGTGGCCCGCTGCGAGCAGTTTGCACCGCAGGCTCTTTTTGAAGGCGTCGACGGTTCGGCCGAAGATCAACTCATGGCGGTGGGGTCATCCCTGCTTCGCACGCTGTTGAGCCCGGACGTCCGCAGTGTCGAAGCCATGGTTTTGGCCGACAAGACGAATCAAAAGTCGTTAAGCAAGCTCCATTACGAAGCCGGCCCCGCCCATGTCATCGCCCAAATCGAGGCCGTGTTGCGTCAGTTGCACGCGAAAGCGATTCTGAACGTACCCGATGCTCTCCAGTCCGCCCGCTTGTTCGCCGCGCTTTTCAAAGGATCCGATCTCCTGCTTATCGCCCGCTTCGACGAGGCGAGAGCAGAGGACGACAACGAAATCGAATCCTATTGCCGGTCGGCAGTCGCCATGTTCATCGCCGCGCACGGTGGCATCTAAAGATGCAATCGCGGCCGATGAAGAACACGCAGCAGTTGCATACGCTTTCGCCCTGAGCAACCTATGGATGATGCGTGGACGACTGATGGGCGAGGCCATTGCATGAGCGCAAAAGCCGTCCGCGCGGGCAGGCAGAGGCCGCTTTACACACGATAGCGGCCGCTACTGCGGCCTAAGTGGAACGACAGGGAAGGGTCGTAAGGCGCCGGTCGGCTCCTCTCAACTTGGTCGTCATGACGTTCGGACTTGAGCAGCCGGTTGCTTCCCTACGGCTGACATTGCACAACGGCCTGAATCCAGCGCCTACAAGCTACCCAGCCTCAGCCAGTGCCAGGAGAGGTAGATCTTCCGCGGTCAGGGACTTTCACCCTCTACTCCCTTGCCGGTTAGCCGGCGAACACTGTATATTTATACAGTTGTCGTCGCATCCCAGAAAAGCTGGCTCCTGAAGTCAAGCCCGTGCGGCGCCTGCGCTTTCTCTCCTTCACCTTGAAAGGCAATTATGTTCGTGGACCGCACCGAAATCATCAACGCCGCCAAGGCACTGCGAGCCAGCCAGGAAGAGTCCAGGTACAGCAAGCTCGTCGCGCTCGCGAACAAGCAACTCAAGGCAATGCAAACGGCAATCCAGAAGGGCAAGGAAGAATTCGAGACCAGACTGGTACTCGACATCAACGAAGACAATCCGCAAGCAGCGCTGGAACCGCGCGCGCAACGGCTAGCCGACGACCTCAGAACGCAGGGCTACACCGCAACGGTGACAACGTTTGCCGAGGTCAGCACCGACCGCAAGAACTGGACGCCGAATATCACGGTCGTCATCGGTCTGGGCGACATGGTTTCAGAAGACGACAACGCGATAGCGGAAAGCACGGTGTCCGACGAGACGGAAGTCGCGCTGGCCGGCGAAGCTGCCAGTGAAATGGCCTGACAGCAGGCGGGCAATCCGAGGCAAGGACCGGCATCACGGGGATGCTTCGCGCACGGTCGCGTGCATGATGGCTTTTCCAACAAGGGAAATCTGCACGCGGTCTACAGTGGCACCCGATGAAGGAAACCGTGGCGTATAAGGGCGCAATAGCCTGCGTCTATGCAGGCTGTCAATAAAGTCCGGAAAGCCACGCCAGACACAGGTCGCTGGGTGTTTGAGGACGATTTTTTCTGACTTTATTGACGCGATGTTTCTGACTTTATTGTCCGTGCACCGCTTCACCGACCGCTTCACCGCTTCACCGCTTCACCGCTTCACCGCTTCACCGCTTCACCGCTTCACCGCTTCACCGAAGATACTCGAACAGATGCCATCAGTACCGACAGCACGGCCGCGCGCTCCGGTCTGCCAGCAAGGCTGTGGCTCGCTACGAGGGCGCAGACGCGCAGACGCACAGACGCGCAGATGCCAAACGCCAAACGCATGCAGATTCACCCCCGGAATCTGCCTGAACGATTGCAGCGCACCTTCCGTGCCCCCTCGCGGGACAGTACTCCGTGACGATCAGAGCGTAGTTGAGGTCCGTAGATCAGCGTTCGGGATAGGTTTCAATTGCTGGTCGAACCAGACGTGCCCGCTCATAGGTGCTCCGCTGCGTCGATGAAACTGACCCGCGCTACATCCGCGGCGCTGTAACGCCGGATGCTGTCTAAAGCGCGACCCGCCTGGGTGAAAAGCTCAGTCACATAAGCGCTCCAGGTATGTCGCAGGTGGATGGCCCGCTCATGCAAGGCGGTGGCGATCCACCCCGTAGGCATCTGGACTATGCACCATCAGTGAACGGGTCGCGTTTGTCGCCGATCTTGGCACGTCCGTATAGATATCGTATTTCCCCGCTTCCCACTGTCCGTATAGGGATCGCGTGGACCGGAAATACTGGCACCATCCGTATAAACATCCCATGTCGTGCTGCCATACGCGACGCCCGCGCCAAGGGCGATCACCGCGCCGACGAGAAGCAAGAGTAGCGCACCTCCAGCGATCAAGAGCAACCTCTTCGCCGGGGGCGGCGAGCCCTCGAACGAAGCCGTCGTCATCAAAAGATTCGCCGCCGAGCCCGGAAAGGTTACGCGCGGCCAAGGGCAAGTGCTTGGAATACGACTGAGCTGCACGATCCGCACACAGGCGTCCGTTCAGTCGAGGACGGAAACTTTGAGTCCCGCGAGCGAATCTTTTTGCACGGACAGGGTAAGTGCCGATTAAGGCATTTTCCAGGCCAAGCCTCTTCTTCTGCCCGCGCGATTCGCAAGGCATCGAGCGCTGGTGGTTGGAAATAACCGGCAAGGGCAACAAGACTAGGCTTGGCCCGCCACCGGCGAAGTGATCGCCGATCTGGCGCGCTACCGCCGCGCCAACGTGCCGCTGCCACTTTTGCTGGTCAACCGTATGGGAACTACGCCCCGTCGCCGGGGCAAGTCGCATCAGAACCGGTGACGAACGCCCATCACCGCACCCACCTGATCCTTGCCAGGCTGTACGTTGAAGACGGCCGACGTGCCGCTACCGCTGTTGAAGCCATTAACACCTAGCGCCGAGTTATCCTTGTTGAGCGCGTAGGAGACTGACGCGTAGAGGTCGGTGCGTTTACTGAGCGAATAATCGCCGGTCAGCACGAATTGCCAGGGGTCGGATCCGGTCTGCCGGAAGTCTTGGTAGTAAGCCGTGCCAGTCAGGGAGAAAGCCGACGTCAGCTTGTAAGCCAGGCCTAGCCAGTAGAGGTTCGAGCCGGCATCAGCCGCCTGGGCGCCCGGCAGCATGGCGCCATCATAGGCTTTCGCCAGGCGGTAGCCCGCATAGACCTTAGCATCACCCACCGCATAAGTGCCAGCCACGGAAACGCGCCTCAGGACCGGCGCCTGGTTTGACGGCGTGCCGACGTGCACATCGTCATAGGCCACGCCCAGCGCGAAGGGGCCGGAGGCATAGTTGAAAAACGCGCCGAAATTACGTCCGAATACGTTGCTGCCAGCCACTTCGCTGCCATTAGCCTGGAATGAGTAGAAAGCCTGTCCAGTTAGCTTTCCGAACTTGCCGACATACTTGATGGCATTGTCTGCGCGCGCGCCAAACTCCGGCGCAATCGAGAGGATGCTGTAGCGGTCGGCAATAGCATTTGGATCATAGATATTGCCGAATTCGCGCATGCTGGTCTGCTGACGCCCCAACAGCAGTGAACCGTATTGGCTATCGAGCCCTACATAGGCATTGCGGCCGAACAGACGCCCGCTCTGGCCCGAATTGCCGGTATCGATATCGAAGCCGCTTTCCAGCAGAAAGACTGCCTTCAGCCCGCTGCCCAGATCCTCCGCGCCCCGCAGGCCCCAACGCGAGCCAGACTGATTCCCGGAAACCAGCCGCACGAGACTGTCGCCGTTGCGCCCTGCATTATTGTTGAATTCGATACCGGCGTCGGCGATACCGAACAGCGTCACGCCGGACTGGGCGTACGCCGCATTGACTGCGACCGATGCGGCAGCTATCGCAAGTATTTTTTTCATCTGACCTCTCATTGTCCTCGTGAGCAGTCGCGCATGGAACATGATTTCCGTGCAGTACCCAGGTTTCCAGCCTCGGAACGAGCGTACACATCGACACAGCAATTTCGCGGCTGTGCAATTTGAAGTTGAATTGTATTTGCTGCGTATCTGAAGCGATGAACTATTAAATGATACTTTGTCCGCAAGCCAACCAAGTAGACATGATTTGCGGCCCCATAAGGGTAGCAAATGCCACACGAAGACATCAAAAATTCCTGTTCGCGCTGTTGCGATTTCCAGACGCACGCTTGTGAGAGGCCTACAGGGGAATGCCAAGATACGCCAATTAGCTATCATGAGCCCTTTGGTTATATCGAGGTCCAAGATGATGTTGATATCGATATAAGGGCGCAATGTCGTTGGGGTCGATCGATATCGAAGATTCTCATCTACTCAAGGCAGGCGTGGATATCGTCGTGATCAGCCAATGGCTCGGTACGGTGAGACCGCCGACCGTATGCGCAAAGATGGGAAGCAACCCCCCTTCCCATCTTTACTTGCAGCGCCGCCTCAAGAATTACAGGGCTGCGTCCTTCAGCTTCTTCAGCGGACGGACCTTCACCTTTACCGATGCTGGCTTGGCAGCAAACCATTGCTCTTGTCCCGTGAAGGGATTCTTGCCAAAGCGCTTCTTCGTGGCCGGGACCTGGATAGCAGCCACCTTAAACAGGCCCGGCAGCGTGAACTCGCCAGCGCCCTTCTTGTGGATAGCGCTCACGATGGTGTTCTCTAGGTGAGACAGGACAGTCTGAACCGTCTTCTTGTCCAGTTCGGTCTGGGTAACCAAGTGAGCCAGCAGGCTCGACTTGTTGAACGTCTCCTTCAGCGGCTTCGCTACAGGCGCTGCTGCGGCCTTCTTAGCTGCAGGTGCAGCCTTCTTTGCCGGCGCTGCCGACTTCTTGGCCGCAGTCTTCGTGGCGGCCGTCTTCTTCGTTGCCATGTGGCTCCTTTTGCAGGAATACCGGCACTATTGCCGGAATCCGCGCAGCATCGCGGAGATTCATGCAGATGTGCAGTAGGGGCCGGCCGCATGTTGTGGCTTGTTACGCAGGAATCTTCACGGTCCAGCGCTCAGGCATGTGGTAGTCGCAGCCAGAAGGAATTCACCCGGATACCCTCACCCAATGTCAGACCTGCCTAGCGACTTGCTCGAACTCGTTCAAGACTGTCGCCTTGAACTGGTCGAACACCACCCATTTGTTGAACTGACTACTCCAGAATCCCCTGCCTCGGAATATTGGCTCAGCCAGCTCCTCGATAACGCTTCCACTCTGGATGCGTTGGGTAGAATGAACGTTGATACAAGAACTACAACGGAAGGCATTAGCCATGAGGGTCTTGCGGAAGAGGATTGGCTGGCGCGCCAACTTGGCGGGGCCCGTGCCGACGTGGGCGACCAGAATGCCCCGGGATGCTCAACGATGAGCCACAGCGCGGTCGTGTTGGTCGACTTTGAGAGCGTCCAGGACATCCAATTTTTCCGGCTCGCGGGTTCGCGTCTAGTAGTGTTCGCCGGAGAGGTCCAGAGGAAGGTCCCCATTGAGGTGGCCATGGGCCTGCAAGAGCTTGGCGAGCGAGCCCGGTGGGTCCGCTCGAGCGGGGTAGGCCCCAACGCCCTCGACTTTCACATCGCCTTCGAGATCGGCCGCATGGTGGAGAAAGGCGAGAAAGGGCCCGTGTTCGTGCTCTCCCGCGACAAGGGATTCGATCCCTTGCTAGCTTGGCTTGGCGCGGAGCTGGGGATTCCCGCGCGGCGTGTCGCCTCGCTCGCCGAGGCGTTTGGCGCCGGCCCGGTCGACGCCGCTGCCGGCCAGGCCTCAGGTCTGGCTCAGCCGAGCCCGGCGGCCGCGCAAAAGCCGAGCGCGAGTGCCAAGCCGACGGCGTCAAAGCCCCCGAAGGCGGCCAAGGCCGCCCCGGCGAAAACACCCGCCAAGAAGATCGCACAGCCCAAGTCGGGCAATGGCAAGAAGGCAGGCACCAAGCCGAACGCCGAGCTCACGCGTCAGATCCTCGCCCGCTCGCTGAAGGAGGCCCGGCCGCGGCGGCGGGCGACGCTGGCCAAGCACATCCACGCCATGTTCAAAGCGCACGCGATCGCAGAGCGCGAGGTGGAGTCCATCATCGCCAAGCTCATCGCCAACCGCTCCATCAGCGACGCCGAGGGAGCAATTACCTACCACTTCTGAGGCGGCGGGAGGACGCAGGCAGGCCTAGCTACGCATGAGGACATTGGGTCGCGCGGGCTTTGGCGGACGCAATTCAGGACATCAAGATGTTCACGATTCGCACGAGTAGTAAGGCGCCGATTCGGCGGCCACGACGAATTCGGCCGGGCTCTTGGCCGCCATGATCTTCTCTTGTTGACCGGGCGGCAGCATTGCGACGACCGCGGTAACGAGGACTTGGGCGTCGGCTGGCGAGAAACCGCGCCCAAGCGCCTGGGCCCGAAAGGACACCCAACGCCCGTGGTGGCCCCGCCTATCCGCTGAACGCCGAGCGATGGAGCGTCAAACTGGCTTTTTCAATTTGAGGCGGCGATAACCTCAGACGCGAACGTATCCAGTCACGAATGCTCATCAGGGATTCCAGCCTAGATCCTGGCGGACTACGGTCAATTTGCCTAGTCAGTTGCACGTCCGCCGTGTACACGTCGAGAAGGTTGTTCGTCCGGAAGCGATCAGGTGTCTTTTCGCCGCGGTCAATTGCGATGATGCGGGCCACGCTGTCTGCGTCAAGCAGTCGAGTCTGCCGATACTGCCGGTAGATCTCCTCGAGCGGCTTGTATCGTACGCCGCCGTCAATACCCCGGATGCTCGCAACTTTTTCCATGCGTAGAAGCAGATAGCGTTTCGCGATCGCCAGGTCGCACACTGCAGCATCAACGCTGCAATCGCCGCCATGACCGGCTCCGCCACCCCATGTCCTGCACCGGACGCCCCGTCACCGCAGAGCCCTTACTGTACCGGCACGCAATTGCGCGCTTCCTGTCCAGGCCACCGGTATCCAGCTCAAGCAGCGTCAGTGACGCCTAAGCGGCCATTGCGGTCATGGCAACGGTGTAGCCGAAAGCGCCGCACAGCGGGATTGCCAGCAGCACGCTGCCAATCCCGCACCTTATGGAACGGGCTGCCGCCACTCATCTTCGCTTACATATCGCCAATCGCGCAGTCGTACTCGGCAAGCCGGTCTTCGATGCGGGCTGCGCCGAATTCCCACGCGGCCGGTACAGGCAAAGCGTCGCCTGCACATGCCATGTCGATTCCTGAAAGACATCTGACGCAGGCGTCAACGCCGCCTCCCCCTGCTAGGGGAAAACCTTACTAGTATTGACGCATATGTCGAATATCCTTACTAACATGTCAAATCCAGGCGAACCAGAAGCACACTCTTGGCGGGCATGAGGGCTCTGGAGGTCGGCCATTTGTGATCTCTGAGCAGCAAAAGATCTGCCCCAGAATTCTTGAGGGCATCTCAAAAACTGCCCCCTTCCCAGCACAGCCTGCTGCGGCAGTCCGCCCCTGGTGGTGCAGTCGTAGCGGCCCAGGTTTCACATATAAGTCTTCGAGGGGGCGAATTCGGAAAACGTCGAACGTACGCATTAATGCAACTTGCTTGGTGAAATATAAATTAATTAATTGGAGATAGTCGTGGAAGTATCAGAAAAAGATAATGCTCTATCTGTCTTTGATAGATATCCAATGGGCATGCCGCAATGGTTCGCCGTGATCATGTGTGCGATGTGCATGGTCATCGATGGATTCGATGTCCAGGCCATGTCGTATGCGGCACCGGCGCTCATGTCTGAATGGGGTGTCAGTAAAACTCTTCTGGGACCCGTATTCAGTGCAGCACTGCTTGGCATGCTCGTGGGCTCAATCTTTCTTGCGGGCATCGCGGATTCGATCGGCCGGCGACCGACATTGACTGCGGCGCTTTTTGGGGTGGCGATATGCATGGCGCTAACCCCATTTTCTCAGTCGATTGAGCAGCTGGTCATCGCACGTTTTGTTGCCGGCATTGGAATGGGAATCGTCATACCAAACGCCCTCGCTCTTGGCAGTGAATATAGCCCAAGTCGCATCAGGACCACCCTTGTCATGGCGGTATCGTCGGGGTACGTCGTCGGCGGGATTGTGGGTGGTGCGACGGCTGCATTCGTCATTCAGCCGTTTGGCTGGACCGGCGTGTTCTACGCGGGCGCAGTGCTGACCGGATGTCTCGCGATCTTCATGCTGTTCCAACTTCCCGAGTCTCTGCAGTTCTGCCTGTTGCGTCGGCCTGGCGACCCACGTACGACCCGCCTAATTCGACGACTTGGCATCAAAGAAAGCGATTTGAACCTTATTTCCAGGAATGAAGATTCCAGCAAAGGAAATGCGTTGAAAGTTCTGCTTGCCGACGGCCGAGCGTCACCCACTCTCACTCTTTGGGTCGCAGGATTTTGCAACATGCTGTGCGCGTACTTTTTGGCTGCATGGATTCCATTATTGATGAGCGGAAAAGGTTATTCTGGCAGCAATTCTGTGCTCGCAGGAACGATGCTCTGGACCGGCGGCCTGGTCGGCAACTACCTCCTCGGATTCCTCATCGACAAGCGTGGATATGGGACAGTTCTTTTTGCGAATTTCCTAATGGGCGGCTTGGCAATCGTCGGGCTGAGCTACTTCACGCTATCCCCACAGATTGCGATGTGCTGTATTGCACTCGCCGGGTTCAGTGTCATTGGAGGACAATCCGGGCTGTATGCGGTCGCCGTATCGCTTTACCCGACCAAAGGCCGCGCAACGGGGGCCGGCTTCGCTTCTGGCGTGGGACGGCTCGGTGCAGTGCTGGGCCCGATTATTGGCGGCCAATTGATGGCGCTGTCGTGGACAACCGATAGCATCATTCTCGCGTCCGCCATCCCTACACTGATCACTGCTGTGGCGGCCTGTGCACTGGGAAAAGTTCACGGCAGAAGCCCGACCATGCCAGCCATTCGTAGCCTCAAGGCCGATTGAGAGCGGGACAGGGCTTGCGCTTTTGATTGGGGCGAAATGCAGCGCGAGCATTGCTACAAAAGCCATCGGAGCGTCTAATTATCCGGGATGAACATCGCGGGAAGGCGCCATGACACAGTGCACAAATTGCGGCTTCGAGAATACCCCCGAAGCCCGTTTTTGTGAGCAGTGCGGCGCTGCGCTGGCCCGTATCTGCCGCAGCTGTGGCCACTCTCTGGGCACTGCCGCACGCTTCTGCAATGCCTGCGGCGCGCCCGCCCCCGAATTGCCGAAGCCGCCCGCCGCACCCATTCACTACACCCCGGCCCACTTGGCCGAGCGCATCCGCGCCGAGCAAACCGCTCTGGAAGCGCGCGGCGAGGCTGCCGGCGAACGCAAGACCATTACGGTCTTGTTCGCCGACATGGCGGGCTCGACCGCGCTAATCCACGACCGGGATCCGGAAGAGGCCCATCGCCTGATTACACCCGTCATCGAGTTGATGATGGAGGCGGTGCATTACTACGAGGGCTACGTGGCCAAGACGCTCGGGGACGGGATTCTCGCGCTCTTTGGCGCACCCATTGCCCATGAGGACCACACACAGCGCGCACTGTATGCGGCGCTTCGCATGCAAGCGGCGATGCGCCGGCACAGTGACCAGATAAGACTGGAGCAAGGCATCTCGTTACAAATCCGGGTGGGCCTGCATACTGGCGAGGTAGTCGTGCGCTCCATCCGCAAGGATGACCTGCACACCGACTACGATCCGGTGGGCCACACCATCCATATCGCCTCCAGGATGGAGGCAATGGCCGCACTGTCATCGATTCTCGTCAGCGACTCCACGCGCAGGCTCGCCGAGGGGTATTTCGAATTCAAGGCGCTTGGCGCCGCCCAGGTCAAAGGTATTCCCGAGCCGATCGAGGTTTATGAGGTACAAGGTCTCGGCGCACTGCGTACGCGCTTGCAAGTGGCCGCGCACCGCGGACTGGCCCGCTTCGTGGGGCGGGAAGCTGAACTTGAGGCGCTACAGGGCGCTCTGGAGGCGGCCGCTGCCGGATGCGGCCAAGTGGTTGCGGTGATGGGAGAGGCCGGGGTCGGGAAGTCACGGCTGTTCCACGAGTTCAAGGTTCGCTCAGGACAGAACTGCATCGTGCTGGAGACCTTCTCCGTCTCGCATGGAAAGGCCTTCGCTTATCTGCCACTGATCGAGCTGCTGAGGAATTATTTCCAGATCACTGCACAGGATGACGAGCGGCAATGCCAGGAGAAGGTTGCGGGCAAAGTGCTCACGTTGGCGCGCAACATGGAAGACGCCTTGCCCTATCTCCTCTACCTGCTGGGAATCGGCCAGCCCGGTCCGGGGTTATTGGACATGGGCGCCAATATTCGGCGGGAGCGGACATTCGATGCAATCACACGCTTGCTCTTGCACGAGAGCCGCATCCAGCCAGTCGAGGTTCTGTTCGAGGACTTGCAATGGCTGGACAAGGAGACGGAAGCATTTCTTTTCTTCCTCATCGAGCGCGTAGCGGATGCACGGATCATCCTCCTCCTGAACTATCGGCCCGAGTACCAGGCTGCCTGGGGACATCTGGACAATTGCACGGAACTGCGGCTGAAGCCATTAGGGCCGGCCGAGGCACAGGGCTTGCTCCGCGTTTTGTTGGGCGATGACCCGGGCCTCGAATCCTTCAAGCGCCTAATCCTTGCGAAAACCGAGGGCAACCCGTTTTTTATGGAGGAGGTCGTCCAGACCCTGGTCGAAGAAAAGGTGCTGCTAGGCGAACCGGGGCGGTACCACATCGACGAGACACCAAGCGAACTGCATATTCCCACCACGGTACAAGGCGTGCTTGCCGCGCGGATGGACCGGCTGCCGCTTGAGGAGAAGGAACTGCTGCAGATCCTGGCCATCATTGGCAAGGAGTTTGCATTGAGCCTGGTTTGCGAGGTCACTGGGGAGCCCGAAGACCGCCTATATCCTCTGCTGACAGGCTTGCAGAACGCTGAGTTCATTTACGCGCGTCCCGCATTTCCTGAAATCGAGTATGCGTTCAAGCACGCCTTGACTCAAGAAGTCGCCGGCCACACGCTACTTTCCGCTCAGCGCGGGGCTATCCATGGGCGCACGGGGAGCGCCATCGAAACGCTGTTCCGTCATCAGCTAAAAGACCACTACAGCGAGCTGGCATACCATTACAGTCTCAGCGGAAATATCCCTAAGGCGGTGGAATACCTGCATTGCGCCGGGACGCAGGCCATTGAGCGTTCGGCGCATTCCGATGCCATCCGTCATCTGTCCATGGCGCTGGAACTACTCAAGCGATTACCAGAGATACCAGAACGCGCACGACAGGAACTTGCATTGCGCGTTACCCTGGGTCCGGCGCTGGTTGTCGCCAGAGGCTATGCGTCGTCGGAGGTCGGAACGAACTATACCCGTGCGCTAAACCTGTGTGAGTTGGGTGGTAATGCCGCACAGCGCTTCCAAGTCAAACTCGGATTGCGCGCGTACTATTCACTGCGTGCCGAGCATGAGACGGCGTATGGCCTCGGACAGGAACTGCTTGCGCTGGCGGACAGTGCACAAGACCCGGCGATGCTCGCACAGGCGCACGTCGCGCTTGGGGGAACGTTGCTCTTCCTTGGCAATCTGCATTCGGCGCGATGCCACCTGGAGCAAGGGCTTGCCAACCATGCGCCGGAGCAGCTTCCCCTCCATGACGGACTATATGGGCAGGATCATGGGGTCCGCGGACTCAGCCTCTTGTCGTCCGTTCTGTGGCATCTGGGCTTTGCGGCACAAGCCAGCAAGGCAACTGATGAGGCGCTCGCACTGGCCAGGCGGATGTCTCAGCCCTTCAATCTCGCACTGGGGCTGATCTTTGCTGCAACATCGCATCAGTGCCGTCAGGAAGGGCGGCTGACGAATGAGTACGCCGAAGCCGCGGTAACGCTATCAGCAGAACAGGGGTATCCGTTCTGGCTCGCATGGGGAACCATCCTGCACGGGTGGGCATTGGCGGCGCAGGGAGACAGTGAGGCCGGCATTGCCCGGATTCGAACGGGCCTGGTCGCCTACGAGATGACGGGCGCTGGATGGGGACGGCCCTACTTCCTGGCCTTGCTGGCTCACGCTTATGGCACAGCCGGACACGCCGCAGCGGGACTGGACGTGCTGGACGAGGCATTGACTATCGTTGGCAACACGCACGAACGCCATTTTGAAGCGGAACTTCACCGGCTCAAGGGGGAATTGTTGTTCCTGCGATCGAACACGCCACTCGGCATGTCGATGGACCCTGAGGCAGCCGAAGCGAGCTTTCATCAGGCAATCGCCATCGCTCGCCAGCACGCGGCGAAGTCGCTCGAACTGCGCGCCACGCTGAGTCTGGCGCGCCTTTGGCATCAGCAAGGCAGGACGCAGATTGCACACCAGACGCTGGCCAGGATTCACACGGCCTTCACTGAAGGGTTCGACACGGTTGACTGGCAGCAGGCCAAGGCACTGCTGATTTCCATGGGTTCCGCGGCGGGGTCAGAGAGTGGCGACTACGATTGACTTGGCGTCCTTGGGCGCCAGGCTTAGCACGCGACTTACTGCAACGCGCCCCGATGCGGCTGCTACCCCGCCCTTGATGGACCAGCACACGGCCGCCATGCTGCGGCTCGTGCGCGTACTACGATTTGCTCGCCCTGTCGCTAGGCATTAGCCGGATCCACAGTTGGCCTGGAGAAGCCCCCTGCTTCCACGCGCGCAATGAACTCGGGGTCGCGTGACAGAAGGTCTTCGTGCGTCACCCGCCCAGTGCGCAGCATGTAGTCATAGGCGAAGGCCACCGGATCGAGACCCATCTTCTGGTCGACCGACTCGTACCAATCGAGGCTACGACGTGCTGCGTCCTGGAACTTGGCCGATGCATCGCGGCGGCTTTCCTCAAAGGCCCGAAGCGCTGTCGGCACATTGTCACGATGCGCGCACACAGCGTCACACAGCGCGATGGCGTCCTGCATGGCCATGCGGGTGCCGGAGCCCAGCGAGAAATGCACGCTGCGCAGCGCGTCGCCCAGCAGCACCACCTTGCCATGGGACCAATGCTCGTTGCGCACCACGCTTGCCTGGAACCAGTTCGACCTGTTGCCCAGCAATGGCTGGCCGCCCAGATCCTCGGCAAAGACCTGTTCGCAGAACGCGCGGCTCTCCTCCTCGGTGGCGGTATCCAGGCCGGCGCGATGCCATGTGTCGGGATCCACTTCCACCAGGAACGTCGACAGCGAATCGCTGTACTGGTATGCATGGGCAATAAATACCCCATACTGCGTCTCGCGGAAAATCAGCGAGACCGGATGGAACAGCTGGTGGGTACCGTACCACGCGAACTTGTTTCGGCGCACGTCGAAGCTGGGCTGGAAATGCTCGGCAAGCCCGGTTCTCACTTCGCTGTTGATGCCGTCTGCGGCGACGATGATGTCCGCGTCGGGCAATTCGGCCGGATCATTTACCTGGCTTCCATAGCGAATTTCTACCCCCGCCTCGGCACAAGCCTCCTGCAGAACGCGAAGCAGGTCGATGCGCGAGGTCCGCGAGAAATGGTTATTGCGCAGTTGCACCGCCACTCCCCGGTGGACCACCTCCATGTGGTCGCAACGTTGATGATGGGCCGTGAACTTGCTGAAGAACGCTGGATCCGCGTCCTTCAGGAACGACAACGCGATGTCCGAGAAGACAACTCCCCACCCATAGGTGGCGCCTGCCTCGTTGCGCTCGTGCACGACGACATGGTCTTCAGGATGCCGTTGCTTGAGCAACAGCGAGAAATACAGGCCGGCCGGCCCGCCTCCGATGACGACGACATTCATGGTATCTCTCTCTTCCGGCATCAGGCGCAACGGGCCTGGTTTGGTTCGCTTGCGGGCGCCAGCAGCGCACCGGCATTGGGGACGACTGGTGCCAGGCCCAGGTGTTCCAGCATCTGCCTGACCGTGCAGACGGCCGTCGAGATGACCGGCAGCCCGATCCTGTCCTGCGCGGCCTGGATCGCCGGCAACGAAGGCATCTGCACGCAGGCCGACAACACCACGGCGTCGGCCTTGGCAGTGTTCAGGCGTTTGACATCCTCGAGCAATTGCATCGGGTCGCGGCGTCCGACCTCCAGGTTGTCCGGGATTTCGAAGGACAACGCGTCGAGGACTTCAATGCCCTCGTGCTCGATATACTGAACAACGGCGTCGGTGAGCGGCTTCATGTACGGCGCCATCAGCGCGATGCGGCGTGCGCCCATGGCCTTCAGGCCTGTCACCAGTGCGCCGGCAGATGTCATCACCGGTGCGTCGCAGTGGTTCTCCCGCGCCACGCGCAGCAGGTCCTGCTCCACCTGGCGGTGGTAGCCGGGGCCCATCGCCATGATGGCAACCAGGCAGGCGGTGCTCATCACATCGACGCGTGCGTCGGCGAGTTCCGCCGCACAGCGCAACCCTTCGCGGTTCATGGCTTCCAGCTCTTCGCGCACTACGCGATGCATGCGCATGCGGCTGGAATGGAACGTAAAGCGCTCCGGCAGAATTTGTTCCCGTGCACGCAGCATTGCCGGGATCTCGGTCTCCATCGTGGTGTTGGAGCTGGGCACGATCTGCCCGATTCGGTAGGTACGACTGTTCATGCTGGTTAGCCTTGATGAATTGGGGTGGCGGACTGGCTCGTCTCGCAGACGCGCTGATACTGTTCCAGTGCGCCGCGCAGCGCGGCTGGGACGCTGATGGCATCGCGGGTACCGCGCCGCACGCAGATTGGCGTGAGGCGAGCGACGAAAGCGGTGTCACCGTCATGGCTCATGCGCGCTGTCATGGCCAGCGTGTAGGTACGCGTGCCGATGGCCTCCACCGTGACTTCAATATCGAACGATTCATCGGGCCAAAGCGAACGGCGGAAATCGAACGCCAGTGCACGTGTAGGCGTACCGAAACCGAGTTCGTCCTTGGTCTGCTGCGGACGACCGTCGAACAGGTACTCATAGAAGAGCTCGGCCGCTGAGATCACGTATTCGGAGAAGGACGGCGTGTAGACCACGCCCGCAGGATCGCATTCGCCCCACTTGACACGCCGGCGCACCTTGAACGGCGTGCCTGGCAATACGGCTTCGGTGCAGGTCATGCTGATTTCCTCCCCTGCTCTCCCGCTCCGGCCACCGCACCGGCTGTGGCCTCGCATTCGAGCTGTCGCGCCACCATCGCCCGCAGCGCGGCCTTGTCGACCTTGCCAACCCGCGTCACCGGAAACTCATCGACGAATTCGACGCGTTCCGGGCATTTGAATTTCGCCAGCCCCTGATCGACCAGGAACGCCGCCAGCTCCGCCACATCGGGCGCGGCATGGCCGGCGCGCAGGATCACGTAGATGCAGCCTTTTTCGCCATACACGGGATCCGGCATGGCGACGAGCTTGGCGTCCGCCACGGCCGGATGCCGGCTGACGTAGGCTTCGACCTCCTCCGAGCCGATCTTCTCGCCGCCCCGATTCACGTTGTCGCGCAGGCGGCCTTCGAATGCGAAGCAGCGGTAGCCATCGATGACATGTTCGGTCATCAGGTCGCCGGAGCGCACGAATCCGTCCGGCGTCAGCGTTTGCGCAGTGGCCTCAGGGGCTTTGTAATAACCGCGCAGGCTCGACGGGCCACGGAAGCACAGTTCACCCGGCGTTCCGGGCGCCGCGAGCTCGTCCGTGCCGGGCACCAGCAAGCGGATCTCGTCGTCAGGACAGCCGGAGAAGCCCTGCGTATGGTGCCGAATCCCGGCGGGCAGCTTTGCGCCAGCGCCCAGCAGCAACCCTTCGGTCGTGCCGAACAGGTTGAAGCAAGGCGCCCCCAGGTGGGCTTCAAGGGCGTCGGCACGCGTCATCGTGCCGAACAGTTCCAGCGACGAAAGATCGTGCCGCGCGATATCCTGATAGGCAATCATCTGTGGCGCAACCGGCCCAATGGACATGCCGTGCGTGACACGGTGCATCTCGATCAGCGCGAGCATTCTTGCGATATCCACGCGCGGCATCAGGACTGATGTCATGCCCGCAGCCACGGTGGGCACCAGCACATAGAGCTGGCCTGCATTGTGCAGCAGCGGCAGCGACCAGATCAGGCGGCTATGCTCGGTCTGGCCAAGCTGGCGCATGCACGCCAGCGCGTGGCCGATGTACTCAGCGTGGAAGCGCGGAATGATCTTGGGTACACCGGTGGTGCCGCCCGACAACTGGAAGCTGAGCACATCCTGGCTCCCGATCGAAACTTCGGCCAGCACTCTCACCGCCTCGGCATACGGGATGGCATCGATCAGCGCCCCCATGCCGTGCTCGGCAAGCGTGCCCTGCCCTGCCCCTTGCTCGCCACGTGCCACGATCAGGTGCCGCACCGACGGATGACGCTGCGCCATGCCGCGTGCAAAGCCGGTCAGGTCGAACGCACTGAAATCCGCCTGCACAAAATAGGCGCGCGGCTCGGACTGCGAGGCAAGCTGTCCGATCTCGACTTCGCGGTATTGCGGCACCGCGCACACGGGCACCACACCCGCCTTGTAGCACCCCATCAGCGCAATAACCGTGTCGATCGTGGTGCCCATCTGGAAGATGGCGCGGTCACCCGGGTTGAGACCAAGCTGGTGCAGCGCGGCGCCGAGACGCTCGCTGAGCTGGTCGAGCTCGGCGAAAGTGATGGAGCGTTCGTCGCTGATAAAGGCCAGCCTGTCCGGAGCGTGCTGCGCCGTCTTGCGCAGCGCGCCGCCTAGCGTGTCGTCCACCCACGCACCGGTCTCGAAGTACCTTGCGGCGTCGGTTTGCGGGCAGTACGCCACACCTTCAACGGGAAAATGGATAGCTGTCATGATGATTTCCGGCCGTCAGGCTGCCTGATGGCCACGGGGTACGATACGCACGGTATCGCGGTCGAACACTTCGATCCTGCCGTCCAGTCCGCCCGTAAAGAGGCCATACCAGACAGCGGGCTTGAGCCCCAGCGCGCGACGTCCGAACTCCAGCGGCTGGTTCGAAGCGATCACCGTGTAGTCGCCAAGGTCGGTGACGTCGCAGGCCGGCAAGCCGCGTGCGGCTTGCGTGAGCGATGCAAACTCCGGAACGTTCAGCACAAAAATGCGCAGGGTCGACTGGTTCATGCTTGACACTCCTGCTGCAGGGCCAGCCGGCGGCTCAGGATCTCGGCCTTGCGCACCCAGATATCGTCGATCGAGGTCACCCGCGCCCGCGTGGCCCGGGCCACGTCCTCCAGTTCGATCGCAGCGCTCAGCGTGGCATCGGCGTCACGCGCGTCCAGCGCTCCAAGGGGCCGAAGCTTGCGGGTGATCTCGATGAAGTAGCCATTCGGGTCCCGGAAATAGATAGACTCGATGACCTCGTGCGCGGTCTCAGCGGAGACCACCACGCCGCGCGCTTCCAGCCGCGTCTTCCACGCCAGCAGTTCTTCCTGCGTATCCACCTGCCACGCCGTGTGGGTGGCGTCGAAGATGTGATCGTCAGGGAACGGCGGCCGGGTATCGCGGCCCGCGAGCTCATTGGGCGCCGTACTGCCAAGGTAGTAGAAGAACGCGATGGTGCTGCCCTTGCCGCTATCGAAGAAGAAATGCAGGAAGTCAGGGTGCGTTGCCGGGCCCCAGCCGCGTGCCGAGATGGTGTGGATCAGCGGTAGACCCAGAATGTCACGATAGAACGTGACGGTTTCTTTCAGTCGCCAGGTGGGGCGGGCGGTATGGTCGACACCGTGGAGGCGCAGCCGCGCGGTATCAGGCGCGGAAGTTCTTGCATGCATCGTTTTGTCTCCGGTTGAAACTTGATTGGGACGTTATTGCGGAAAGCTTTCGCTCAGCCAGGCCTGCAGCAGGCGACCGGCCACATAGCGGCCTGCCTCTTCGCCGTTGGCCAACGCGCGACCGTGGTGGTCGCCGCGCACCCGGTGGTGGTGCTTGTCAGTGCTGCCAATGCTGTGAAAGATGTCCGCGATGACACTCGGAAAGCACGCCTGGTCGGCCGTGTATTCGATCAGCAGGGTGGGCTGGTGAATGGCCGGCGCGGTCCGGGACAGCGCCGCGTTCGACGACAGCCCTGACCACGTCGACAACCAGCTCTCCGGCGAGCAGACACGTGCGAAGCCGACCGAGCCGTAGTTGGACGCGAACGGGTCTGCACCCCAGAGCGACCCGTACTTGCGGTCAGACGGGTCGAGCGACAGGTCGAAGCAACGCAGGTCGGCATCGGTGCGCCAGACGGGGAAGAGCTGCGTGTGGGCTGCGCGGCGGCGCACGGCGTCGCTGACCGTACCGGGATTACGCTTGACTTCCGCGCGCGCATCCATGCGCTCGGCAACCATGGCCTTGGCCAGGTCGTCGATGCGCTGCACCCGTGCGGTCTGGGCGGTGCGGTATCGCGCTACAAACTCAGCGCTGTATGAAGACGACTGGGGCGCTGGCGCGAAACCATTGGATACGGAAAATGCATCCAGCGCCGTGTCGACGGAAAGCGGGTCGCGCTCGTCGGTCACGGACGGATCGATACAGCCCTGCAGCAGCACACCCTGACCCGGGTGCGGTGCCACGAATACAACGCCGTCCACTGCCGGCAGCGACGCCGACACAAGGTTCGTCGCGCGCCCTCCGGGCGTGCGAGCGATCCTGGCCTCGGGGGCAAAGTTCGACTGTTGGACGTAGAGCGCATACAAGCCGCTGCCCCCCGAATTGCCAAGCAGCACGATGCGGCGGAAACCCGCTTCTCGCAGGAAGCGTACGCCGGCCGCCACATCGTAGAGCGCAAATTCATGCTCGAGGCGCTGGTCGTTGCCGACCGAGCGCGGCGACTGCGACCACGCCGCGTAACCCGCTTCGACAATATCGGGAATCAGGTAATGGCAGGCCATGAACTCGCGCGGATGCATGATGCAGACCACCGTATCCGGCCTGCCGTTCGCATACAGCGAACCACCCGTAGCGGCGCCGTCTTCCGTGCGTAGCACAACGTTGCGCGTTACGGTGCCGGCGGGAACGTCACGCGGATTCCAATCTGTATTCAAGAAGCCTGCAGTTGGTCCTGGTTTCAAAGCACTTTTAAGATTCATCGCCTCACTCCTTTTTTTCAGTATAGTCAAAAAACAAACGTATACGTAAATTTTTCGTCGAAACTGTAAACGAGCCCAAAAAGGCACAATCCAGCGCCAAAAAGCGAGTCATACACGACTTCAATGCCAGCCCGCACTAGCTTGGGGTCGGCGTTTTGTTTATCGTGTTAAGTTTATTGACATCCCCGTTGGAAATTCCGCCATGGCAAGAACCCAAACCAAGAGCGAAGCCGCGCGAGACTCCATTCTCGAAGTTGCGACGCGCCTTTTTATCGATCGCGGCTTCGATGGCACCGGCTTCAACGACATAGCCGATGCGGTCGGATTGAGTCGCCCCGCCCTGTACTACTACTTCAAGAGTAAAGAAGCGATCCTTGAAGTGCTGACAGCCTCGGTAACGCGAAGCGCTGCAGAACTTGCCACTGAACCGGTTCCAGAGGAGAAGCGGACTCCATCCGGCATACTTCGTCACCTTGTGCATCGCCACGCGACGTTGATCCTCTCGCATCCGCTCCAGTTTCGTGTTGTGGAGCGTAATGAAGGCAACCTGCCACCCAAGCAGCGCAAAATGGCAGAGCAATCCAGACGTGCGGTACTGGATCAATTCCGACAAGCCATCGAGAACGGTATCGCCCGGGGGAGATTCCGGTTAGTCGACTCCCAGGTCGCCGCCTTTGCCATTATCGGTATGTGCAACTGGACCGCATGGTGGTTCAAACCTACGGGACCCATGCAACTCGAAGATGTTGCGGAGTTCATTGCCAACATGGCACTGCACTCCGTAGAACTTCCAGAAAACCGGCAACTGGCAGATGCCAACCCTGGCGCAATCCTGCAGCGCGTTCGCGATGACTTGATCTTGCTCGAGCGGGCGGTGGTTGCGCCGGACACACCGCAGTAGGCCGATACACAGTCGATTTGCCTTGGTCGGAAGCTGATTTGGCGGCAGCCACCCCGCAGCCGGGGTGTGCCAAATCAGACTTGTCGGCAACTCGCGTCAGCCTGGGAAGTGCTAACTCGGCCCGTTAAATGTCGAGTACAAGCAGGGGGCTTTTGGCACGGGAGCAGCAGGGGGTGAACTGGTCGTTTAATGCGTGCTCTGGGTCCGTCATAAACACATCCCGATGATCGGGTTCCCCGCTCAGAATTCGTGTGATGCAGGTACCACACACACCCTGTTCACAGGAAACGGGCACTACCACACCGTGGCGCTCTAATGCTTGCACCGCCGATTCATCACGCCCGACGGTAATAATCTCTCCGGAACTTGCAATCTTTATCTGGAAGCTCCCATCAGACGACCTATTAATAGCGCCCCCCGCAAAATATTCACGATGGATAGCCGTTTCCGCCCAGCCCACCTGTTCCGCAGTCTGCACGACCCAATCCATGAAACCTTTGGGCCCGCAAACATATAGGTGAGTCCCTGATGCCGGTTGACTGAGAACAGCCTCAGCATCAAACTTCTGCTCAAGATCGCCATCGTCGATGTGAAAAATCACCTTGGAGGCGTAAGGTTGCCGCGCTATATGCTCACGAAATGCCATTCTCTCGCTCGACTTCGCACAGTAATGCATCTCGAAGTCTGCCCCCACATTTGAGAGCCGCTCTGCCATGCAGAGGATAGGAGTTACCCCAATTCCTCCGGCGATCAGAATGCTGCGTTTGGCATTCGGGTCTAGGGGGAAATGATTTCGCGGCTCCGAAATAGTCAGTATATCGCCCTCATTTACCGCCTGATGCATCTCCACGGAGCCACCGCGTGAATTCGGATCGCGCAGCACCCCAATAACGTAGCGATCTTCGCTCGGATTATTACAAAGCGAATACTGACGCACCAATCCAGAATTCATGTGGACATCGATGTGAGACCCTGCGGAAAATGCAGGCAACGGATGCCCATCGAGGCTGGCCAGCTCGTATCGGAATATGTCCAGTGCTTCCAGGCACTTACTTACAACTCGTACTTTCATGGTAAATACCTCGCATGGGAATATAGCGTCACGAAAAGCTGGTAGCCACCGAGTTTCTACACTCCCTCGCGACTATGGGATCAATTCGGATTCAATGCAACGCGGCATCTGAGCGAGGACAGCGGTACCCCGGCCGCCTGCCGCACTGAAGTCTTGGGCATATATGGCCGCTGTCCCTCCGGACATTTCTACAATGACGGCCACCATGGAAACTCCGCGAAATCTGCCCCCGGATCCGGAAAGACCATGCGCCGCCATATCACTTAGCTACTAAACACACGCCGTCCCGGTGGCGACTTCAGCCTCGAGCATTGCCTTCAGCGTCCGACGAACGCGCACCGCGCCCGCATCAGTACCGAGCAGCACTGGACGCAAATTCATGATGTCCTCACTACCGATTGAGCGCTGCTGCGCTTCAAGCATCGGCTTGTCTTCCTGAACAAAGCCGATACGCTGCCACTCCCTGACCTTTTCATCTGCGGCTTTATCTCCAACCGCATAATCTCGGCTATTACAGAAAAAATAATGGCAAGTCAAATCCGTTTCGGCCGTCACAATATGCGCACTCTGAATTTCGAACAGTGCCTTGTTTCGATCGCCGACCGGGTAGCCCCTGACCGTCAGTTTCGCATTGGATGGCGCATCCCAGCGTACCTCGTAAACCAGATCAATTGGCTCGTCCGGATCGGCCAGAGCATTGGTATAGAACATCGGCGCTTTTCCGCCCGGGAAGGTCAAATACGTGTAGACGGTATTACCGACCTGTTTGACCTCGTTCTTTACTCTGGGAAAGGCCTCGGAGCTCTGATATTGGCTGTGGACAAATTGAATATGGGTCAAATCAGTCAAGTTGTCGATGGCAAGCTCATAGTTCGCCTTGGTCAGCATATAACCATGTACCGCAGAACGCTTCGGGTCAACCAGAAAATCGTAATCCGGCAGAGCGCTTTCATCGGCGGACGCAGAATCACCAAGCCATATCCAAAAACCCCCAAATCGCTCAACCACAGCGTAGGACTTCACCTTGGCCGCCTTTGGGATAGGTGCACCATCCACAGGATTCTTGACACATGTTCCAGTCTTGTCGAAGCAGAGGCCATGGTAGCCGCACTGGATAATGTCCCCAACTTGCTTGCCCAAGTGCAGTGGCACGAAACGGTGTGGACAACGATCGCTAATCGCTGCCGGCTCTCCGCTCCGGAGACGATAGATAAGAATTGGTTGATTCGCGATGGTACGGTGCAAGAAGGACCCGTCTGTAAGCTCATTAACCCAGCCAGCCATGTACCAGGCATTTTGCAAATATGGCATTTCGAAATCCTTGGAGAGTCAAAAACTTTCTGGAAATCAGAATCACGTGACGCCCGAAGAGCACCTAGGTTTGCCCGGCAATGGGTGTCCGTACCCCCACATCATAGTCATTTCAACGTATGTGTCAATAAAATCTACCATATCGTCAATACGCAATGGTTTACCCGTAGCCGTCGCCGTCTCGCGATCACAAATTAGGCATTGTGAAGTCAAGCAGACAGTGACGCATCTCATATCTCTCGACCTGGTGGCGCGCCATCAAGCGAATGTAGTGGCGCAGCGGCAACCCGGCCGCCGTGCAGATTGCGGCGACAGAGGGCGCATCTGAGCTGACCGGTCAGAATCACGAGGGTTTACGCTTAAGTAAAATTTTTGACGCTTATGACTCTCGGATCTATCATCGAGCGGAACACGAGGGAATTTGCCGGCCGCCCCTGTTGAAGCGAACACAGAAAGCCCGAAGCGAATGTTAGTCCGCTTAGGAATGTGAATGCGCCGAACGACCGGCGCAAAAAACGAGAAGGAGAGAGACAAGGAATGACCCTAAAGACAACTGCCCTCGCAATCCTAGGCTGCCCCCTCGTGGCCTTCGCACAAACGTCCGTGACGTTGTATGGTGTGGCCGACATCAACGTCGAGTATGTCAATCATGTTGCTGCAGTACCCACTGCAAGCAACGGATTCAATCCGGGCCCGGGCAAGAAGGTCTTCCGCATGGATTCCGGGGGCCTGTCCGGATCGCGCTGGGGCCTGCGAGGCACCGAGGATCTTGGACAGGGCCTCAAGGCGTTGTTCGCGCTCGAGAGCGGCTTTAGTCTCGACACCGGCATGTCGCAGCAAGGCGCCCGACTCTTCGGCAGGCAGGCATTTGTCGGTCTGCAAAGTCAAACCTACGGTCAGATCACCTTCGGTCGCCAATACACCTCGATGTTCGAGGCCCTTGGCAACTTCGCACCAGCGCTTTACGCCACGCAGTACGAACCGACCGCACTCCTGGCCGGCGCCAACTACCGCGAAGACAATACCGTGAAGTACACAGGAACGTTCGGTCCGGTGACGGCACTCGCCCACTGGTCCTTCGGGGCTGGACTGGCGCTGCCAGCAGCCGTAGGCGCGGCACAGCCGATCGGTGGCAATGGCGAAGTTCCAGGTCAGTTCCGGCGTGATTCCGCGTACGGTGCTGCGCTTGCTTACAGCGCTGGGCCGTTCGGCGCGACCATCGGTTATGACCAGTGGAATCCGACCATTGGCGCTGGAAGCGGTACCGCCAAGAAGGCCCTGATCGCAGCAAGCTACAAGTACGGTACCGCCAAGGTAATGGGCGGCTATCGCTGGGGACTAACCAAGAACAATGCGGACACCGTCATTCAGCGTGACGACTTCTACTGGATCGGTGCAACCTACCAAGCGACGCCTTCCATTGGCCTGACGCTCGAGTTTGACTATGACAACCTACGGAGCCTGTTTGGCAACACTCACGTAGCGAACCCTTGGCAGATCGCCGTCATCTCGACGTACTCGTTCTCCAAGCGTACTGATGTCTATCTGACCACCGCCTACGCAAAGAACGCCGGCCTGATGATGGATTCGTTGGCGACGACTTTTGCCAATAGCCTCTCGCTTGGCAACAGCTATGTGCCGGGAAATGGCCAAAGCTCCATGATCGGCGTTGCCTTGGGCATTCGCCACAAGTTCTAATAGGTCCCCTTTTTAAGATTCATCGCCGAATTCCGGGGAAAGCAGCGCGGATCTTGAGGAAGAAGTAGTGGTCATCGCGGACGCCGTAGGCCATGTGCTTGATCACCTTGATCCGGTGGTTGACGCCTTCGACCAGATTGGTGCCCAAGTGTCAGCGGCTTGGGCCAGGATGCCTGGCAGGTAGGGCTTGAGCCGCCAGGCGAACTGGCCCGGCTTTGACTCAGAAGGCCGGAACCGAAGTCGCCGCGTCGCGGTACACCTGGCGACCTCCGACATGGGTGGCAATGGCGTGGAGATTCTGGATGTCGACTTCAGGCACCGCCCGATAGTCTCCCGACAACACCACGAAGTCGGCCAGCTTGCCCTTTTCGATCGAGCCCTTGGTATCGGCCTCGCCGTTCAGGTCGACATAGTTGATGGTGAACATGCACAGCACGTCGGCGCGTCGCACGCGCTCGTCCGGACCATAGACGCCGTCGGTGATCGTGTCGCGGGTAATGAAGTGATACATCCCCCAAAACGGATTGACCGACATGTTCACGGAGTCGGTGCCGCCGACGAGCTGGAAGCCGGCATCCATGAAGGTCTTCACGGGGGTCACGTGTTCCGCTCGGTCGTGCCCCCAGTACTTCGATAGCACCGGTGCCGCAACGTACAGGTGGGCCTACACGGACAGCCTAGCGCCCAGAGCGCGCACACGCTCAAGCTGCTCCTTGCGGAACCACGAATGCATGCTCGATGGTCCAGCCTCTGACAGCACCCGGGCTCGCCTTGTCAAGGCTTTCCCACGCTGCCAGGACCTGGTCCAGCGCCGCATCGCCAACCACGTGAACGGCTAGCCGCGCGCTAGGCCTGGCTTCTCCGTGCCTACGGCTATGCAAACCCAGACCGGTCAAACGCAAGACAAGGGGGGATTTTGCATAGCAGTTGTTTCGAGGCGCGGGCGCGCGACCGTGTATGCCTTGGAGGTAAGCGGCAAAGCAGGAAGCGAAGAGCCCCAGGACAAGACATTTCAAAAGGACATTAATGTCCAGGAAGGCGCTTTAATGTCTAGAACGGGACTTTAATGTCTTGGAAGGACTTTAATGTCCGAGGTCAAATGGCCCGCCCATCTCCTATACTCCGCATGCCACCTTTCATCCGGAGCCAAACCATGGATTACACCCCCGGCATCAGCCAGCTCGCCGGCCTGCTCGCCGATCCCGGCCGCGCGGCCATGCTGTGGGCGCTGATGGACGGCAGCGCCCGGCCCGCCGGCGAGCTGGCGCTGATCGCCGGGCTGTCGGCCTCCTCCACCAGCGGCCACCTGGCGCGCTTGACCGAAGGCGGGCTGCTGGTGGCCGAGACGCGCGGGCGCAACCGCTACTACCGCCTGGCCGCGCCGGAGATCGGCGTGGCGATCGAGGCGCTGGCGTCGGCGTCGCTGGCCAGCCAGCCGCCGCGGCTGCGCGACGTGCCGGTATCGCGCACCGCGCCACCGGCGCTGCGCCAGGCGCGCACCTGCTACGACCACCTGGCGGGCGAGCTGGCGGTGGGCCTGTTCGAGCGGATGACGCATTCAGGCTGGCTGATGCTGGACGGACAGCGCGTAGACCTGAGCGGCGACGGCGCGCAGGCGCTGGCGGGGCTGGGTGTCGACGTGGAGGCGGCGCGGCGCAAGCGGCGCCAGTTTGCCTGCACCTGCCCGGACTGGAGCGAGCGCAAGCCGCACCTGGGCGGCGCGCTGGGCGCGGCGCTGTTGGGCAGCCTGCTGGCGCGCGGCTGGGTCGAGCCCACGCGCACCTCGCGCGCGTTGCGCGTGACACCGGCCGGCCAACGCGAGATCATGCGCATCGCGGCCTAGGAGACCGCAGCAAACGGAGAAAAAAGATGGCCACACCACTGGACGACGACACGCAGGACGCGATTGCGCGTTTCTTCGCCCTGATCAACCTTGGCGACAGCGCGCAGACCTCGGCGCAGCTGTCGATGTTTGAAGATGCCCTGCTCGATGCCGAGGACGATGACACCGATGGCCAGGAACTGCTGTGGGTGATCCGCGAGGTCATCGACTGGCAGTCCGGGTTCTTTGTCGACTGGAAGGATGCCCAGTCCTTTATCGGCTGCCTGAACCAGCTATGCGAACGGATCGACCTGGAGATCGACTGGGGCAGCGATGACCCCGAGGAAGAAGCCTTCCTGGAGACCACCAGCGTGCCGGAACTGATGGAGCTGGCGCACAACCAGTTGCGCGTGGCCGGCTATACGCTGTGGAACTGGGATACCGGCGGCGACGCCTACGGCGGCTGGATCACGCGCAGCGAGGACGACGAGGAAATGCTGGATCTTGCCGAAGTGCTGCACTTTGACGTGCGGCCGGCCGAGCAGCCTTATTGACCGATGCCTGCGAGCGGAGGCCGCGGCAGCTAAGCGTTCTCCCTCCGCTTGCCGGACGGGCGCCGCGCCTCCGGCACCCCCAGCGTCTGCTCCAGCACGTCCAGCAGCACCCGCACGCTGGCCGGCATCAGCTTGCGCGCCGGCATCAGCACGTAGACCTTCAGCGGCGATGAGGCATAGCCCGGCAGCACGCGCACCAGTTGCCCCTGCCCGACCGCATCCTGCACGAAGCGCGGCGACAGCCGCGTCACGCCCAGCCCGTCGAGCGCCGCCTTGAGCCGCAGCTCGGCGTTATGGGTGCAGATGCGCGGCTCGACATCCAGGCGTGCAATCTCCACGCCGTCGCGCAGGAACTCCCAGTGCCGGTCGTCGGCGTTGCCCAGCGTGGGCCACCCCTGCAGGTCCTGCGGCGTGCGCGGCAGCCCGCGCGCCTTGATCAGTGCCGGCGCGGCATAGAAAGCGCGTTCAACCAGGACCACGCGCTTGCTGGCGAACGAGGTGTCGTGCAGCGCGGTGTCGGTCATCACGAACGCCAGGTCGTAGCCGTGGCGGATCAGGTCGGGCTGGTCCCAGCTGACATCGACCTGCACGCGCAGGCCGGGGTGGGCGCGCAGCACGCGCGTCAGGCTTTCGGACAGATGCTGGGAGCCGACTTCATAGGGGGTGGAGATGCGCAGCAGGCCGCTGACTTCGGCGCTGTCCGAGGTGGCCTCGGCACTGATTTCATGGAGTTCGGCGAACAGCGGCGCCACGCGCTCATACAGGCGCTGGCCGCGTTCGGTCACGCGCACGCGGCGCGTGGTGCGTTCGAACAGGCGGATGCCAAGCTGGCTTTCCAGCCGCGCCACCGCGGCGCTGGCGGAAGATTTGGGTACCTCTGCCAGCTCGGCCCCCTGGGTGAAGCCGCCGCCTTCCACCACGCGGCAAAAAATCTCCCAGTCCTTCCATTCGATTGTCTTCATGCGGCGCCTCGTCATTGCGGTGCGCCGCGATTGTCCCACAGCGCGAACCATGGCGCTGTGGGCAGCGTCCCTTAATCGAACAGGATCACCGAGCGCGCCAGCTCGCCGCGGCGCAGTTCGTCGAAGGCATCGTTGATGCGCTCCAGCGGCAGGCGCTGCGCAATCAGTTCGTCCAGGTGCAGGCGGCCGGCCATATAGAAGTCCACCATGCGCGGCATGTCCACCGGAAAGCGGTTGGATCCCATCAGCGAACCCTGGATGCGCTTCTCGGCAAGGAAGTCACTGCCCTTCAGTTCGATCTTGACGCCGGGCGCGATCATGCCGATGACCGTGGCGGTGCCGCCCCGGCGCAGCATGGCAAAGGCCTGCTCGGTAGTCTGCTTCAGGCCGATCGCCTCGAAGGCATGGTGCACGCCGCCGCCGGTGAGGGTGCGCACGGCATCCAGTACGTCTGCATTGCCGGCGTCGATCACGTCGGTCGCGCCGAACTTGCGCGCCAGCTCCAGCTTGGCCGGCACGCGGTCGATGGCGATGATGCGCCCGGCACCGGCAATGGCGGCGCTGTTGACCGTGGCCAGCCCGATGCCGCCGCAGCCGATCACGGCAACGGTCTCGCCCGGCTGCACCTTCGCGGTATGGATCACCGCGCCCATGCCGGTGGTGACCGCGCAGCCGATCAGCGCGGCGCGGTCCAGCGGCATGTCGCGCCGTATTGCCACCAGCGCGTGCTCATGGATCAGCATCTGCTCGGCAAAGGCCGACAGGTTCAGGAACTGGTTCAGCGGCCCGCCCTGGCGGGCCATCAGGCGTGGCTCCTCACCTTCGCGGCGGCGGGTATCGGGCTCAATGCACAGCGAAAGGTGGCCGGTCAGGCAGTGCTCGCAATGGCCGCAGTATGCCGACAGGCAGGTGATCACGTGGTCGCCGGGCTTGACCGTGCGCACTTCGGCGCCGACCTGCTCGACCACACCCGCGGCCTCGTGGCCCAGGATCGCCGGCATCGGGTACGGGTAGGCACCGTCCAGGAAATGCAGGTCCGAGTGGCACACGCCCACGGCGGCGGTGCGCACCAGCACCTCGCGCGGGCCGGGCTTGCCGATGGCAACGTCTTCGATAATCAGCGGGGTCTTGGGTTGATGCAGGACAGCGGCTTTCATGAAGCTCCTTTGCGGCAGGCAACGAAGCGGAAAACCATACGCCCAAACCCGGGTTCAGGAAAGGCGCGGTGCAGCACCGCAGTCAGGTTTACAACTCTTCCTTGATCGGGAGCACGCGCAGCACGCCAATGCCCAGATGCTGCAGCGGACCCATGCCGGGTTCGCTGTCATAGACCATGAGCTGCCCTTTCTCGCGCGTGGTCCAGGTCAGGCGCCGGTTGCCGCCGTCGCCATCGGTCTGCATGCCGACGCGGTAGGCCATGTCGAGCAGCCCGTGCTCGGTGGACTTGATCATGCGCTCGGCCAGGGCCGGGCTGTCCAGCACGACGCCCATCTCGGTATTGAGCTTGGCCGAGCGCGGGTCCATGTTGAGCGAGCCGATGAATACCAGGTGCCGGTCGACGATGTAGTTCTTGGCATGCAGGCTGGCGCGGCTGGACGACAGCCATGAGCGCGAGCGCGAACCGCGCGCGGCCTTGCCGCTGCTTGCCAGTTCGGCGTAGGCGCTGGGCTTGAGCTCGTACAGCTCGACGCCCGCGGCCACCAGCGCCAGCCGGTGCGGGGCGTAGCCGGCATGCACCGGGCTGACATCGGTGGCGGCAAACGAGTTGGTCAGGATGCGCACGCGGATGCCGCGCTTTGCCAGGGCGATCAGCCAGGCCTCGCCGTCGTCGTCCGGCACGAAGTACGGCGAGATCAGCAGCACTTCCTTCTGCGCGCCGTTGATCATTTTCTCGAGCCGGGCGGTGGCGTGCCCGGGGTCGTCGTCGGTCTGGTGCGTAATCTTGGCGGCCTTGTCGGAGACCACGACAGCCTTGCCGCTGTAGGCAGGCATGCGGCCGCTCTCGATGCCCTTGGCCAGGCCGGACTCCAGCAATTCCTTCACGTAGGGGCTGGCGACGGCCTGGTCGCCGCGTGCTTCCAGGCCCTTGCGCAGGCTGCGCATCTCCACCGGCGCTTCCTTGCCTGCGGGGATCAGCGCCACCACCGGGTATGAGGACTGGTCGTTCCAGTATTCGTCGAACACGGCCGATACCTGCGGTACCGCCGGTCCGGCAATCAGCACATCAAGGTCGCTGAAATCCATGTCGGTGCGCGCGGAGAAGTAGGCATCGCCGACATTGCGCCCGCCCACCAGCGACATCTGGTTGTCCACCGTCATCGACTTGTTGTGCATGCGCCGGTCCAGCCGCTTGAAGCCTGCCAGCATTTCCAGCCAGCGCACGCTGCGGTTGGCAAACGGATTGAACAGGCGCACCTCGATATTGGGATGCGAATCGATGGCCGACAGGATTTTGTCCATGCCGCCGGTATGCAAGTCGTCGAGCAGCATGCGCACGCGCACGCCGCGGTCGGCCGCGTCGATGATGTCGCCCAGCACGGCGGCGCCGGTGCCGGTGGTTTCGAAGATATAGGTCTGCAGGTCCAGGCTGCGCTGCGCCGCACGCGCCATCGCCAGCCGCGCAGCGAGCGCGTCGGGCCCGGACGACAGCGGATAGAACAGCGATTCGCCGGGGCGCTGGGCAAGGCGCGGCGCCAGCACCTTGCCCAGCGGAGTATCGGCGGTACTGGCCGGGGCGCTCGAGGGGGTGCGCTGCGCCGAGGCCGGCAGGCTGGCGCACCCTGCCAGCAGCCCGGCCACCAGCGCCGACCCCAGCATGGCCGCCGTCAGCCGGCGCAGGCCCCGGCTGGCGCCCGCGTGTGCCGCGGCACGGCTTGACCGGGTATCGAACGGAATATGGCAGAGCGTCTGGAACATCCGTAAGGTCCCCCTGCGGCGGGATGGAATGGAGCTGGCCCCGCGCGCCGGCCGGCATGCAGCGCCTGCTACCTCGCACGATATACCGCGCGCCGCTGCCGTGGCAGCGGTGCCATTCCTGTTCCGCGCCGGGTGTTTGTCCTACACCTCATTGCACAGGCACGCGGCGACGCGGCGGATGCAGCACACCTGGCGGCCCACAGCCCGCGCAGCGGCTTTCCCTGCACAGCGATTTCTCTTATGATGCCGCCCAATATACCGGCCGGTAGAACCGGGAGGAGGCACTGGCGGCGGGCCGCCGCGACCCGTGCGGCTGGCGCTTCGGCACAGCTTGCCGCCTCTCGGCGATGCCGGCATAGTTGCGCGCCTTCGCGCCTTTTGTCCTGGCGCGCGCCCAGACCGGATCCTGATGTCAAGCCAACCTTCCCAGCCCACCTCTTCCGGCGCCCCCGCGCCGACGCTGCGCCGCACCCTGCGGGCACGCCATCTCACCATGATCGCCATCGGCGGCTCGATCGGCACGGGGCTGTTTGTGGCCTCGGGTGCCACCATCGCGCAGGCCGGCCCCGGCGGCGCCCTGGCCGCCTATATCCTGATCGGGGCGATGGTCTATTTCCTGATGACCAGCCTGGGCGAGCTGGCGGCCTATATGCCGGTGTCGGGCTCGTTCGCCACCTATGGCGCGCGCTATGTCGATGAAGGCTTCGGCTTCGCGCTCGGCTGGAACTACTGGTACAACTGGGCGGTGACCATCGCCGTGGAACTGGCCGCGGCCCAGCTGGTGATGCAGTACTGGTTCCCCGACACGCCGGGCGTGCTGTGGAGCGCGCTGTTCCTGGGCCTGATGTTCCTGCTTAACGCGATCTCGGTGCGCGGCTTCGGCGAGGCCGAGTACTGGTGCGCGCTGGTCAAGGTGGTGACGGTGATCGCCTTTATCGGCATCGGCACGCTGATGATCTTCGGCATCCTGCGCGGCGACGTGTCGGCCTCCCACGGACTGGCCAACCTGACCACCGGCGACGCGCCCTTCGTCGGCGGCCTGCCGGCGCTGATCGGCGTGGCCATGATCGCCGGCTTCTCGTTCCAGGGCACCGAGCTGATCGGCGTCGCCGCCGGCGAATCGGCCGATCCGGCCAAGAACATCCCGCGCGCGGTGCGCCAGGTTTTCTGGCGCATCCTGCTGTTCTATGTGCTGGCGATCCTGATCATCGGCATCCTGATCCCCTACACCGACCCGAACCTGCTCAAGAACGACGTGCAGACCGTGGGCGTCAGCCCGTTCACGCTGGTGTTCCGCCATGCGGGCCTGGCCTTTGCGGCAGGCGTGATGAACGCGGTGATCCTGACCGCGGTGCTGTCGGCCGGCAATTCGGGCATGTATGCCTCCACCCGCATGCTGTACAACCTGGCCACCGAAGGCCGCGCGCCGCGCATCTTTGCGCAGCTGACGCGCAACGGCGTGCCGCTGATGGCGCTGCTGGCCACCACCGCGGTGGGCGCGCTGTGCTTCCTGACCTCGCTGTTCGAAAGCAGGTCGGTCTACCTGTGGCTGCTGAACCTGTCCGGCATGACCGGATTTATCGCGTGGCTGGGCATTGCGGTCAGCCATTACCGCTTCCGCAAGGGCTTTGTCGCACAGGGGCTGGACCTGGACCGGCTGCCTTACCGCTCGCCGTTCTTCCCCTACGGGCCGATCTTCGCCTTTGCGCTGTGCCTGATCGTGACGCTGGGGCAGAACTACCAGGCCTTCACCAGCGGCAAGATCGACTGGGTCAGCGTGGCCGCCACCTATATCGGCATCCCGATCTTCCTCCTGATCTGGCTGGGTTACCGCATTGCGCGCAAGACGCGCTTCGTGTCCTATGCCGAGATGCAATTCCCCGCCCTGCCGGCCAGACGCGATGCCGCCCCGGCCCGCGCCGCCGTGCCGGCAATCGGTGAATAAGCGCCAATCCCGGGCGCTTCACAACCAGCAGTACACAAAAGCAAGAAAGCACAACAACAAGGAGCATCGCTTTGAAGAAAGCAATCCGCATGAGCATGCTGGCGCTTGGCGCCTGCATGGCACTGAGCCTGTCCGCGCACGCCGCGCCGACGCTGGTGGAATCGGTGCAGGGCTATACCCTGAAGCAGGACAAGGTCACCAGCTTCACCGGCCTGGTGTTCGACCAGGGCAAGGTGCTGGCCACCGGCGACGCCGCCGCGCTGCGCGCGCAGTACCCCGATGCCAGACGCATCGACGGCCACGGCAAGACCCTGCTGCCGGGCCTGATCGACGCCCACGGCCATGTGTTCCGCCTGGGCTTCAAGACCACCGAGATCTCGCTGTCCGGCACCAGGACGCTGGCCGACGCGCAAGGCATGATCCGCGCCTATGGCGACAAGAACCCGCAGCGCAAGTGGCTGCTGGGCTATGGCTGGAACCAGGTGAACTGGAAGCTGGGCCGCTTCCCGACCGCGGCCGAGCTGGACGCGGCGGTGTCGGACCGCCCGGTGCGGCTGGTGCGCGTGGACGGCCACGCCGCGTGGCTCAACACCAAGGCGCTGCAGGCCGCCGGCATCACGCGCGACACCAGGGACCCGGCCGGCGGACGCATCGAGCGCGATGCCAACGGCAACCCCACCGGCGTGCTGGTCGACAAGGCCATGGCGCTGGTCAACAGCGTGATCCCGCCGTACAGCGACGACGATCGCCGCGCCGCACTGGCCGCCTCGCTCGCGCACATGAGCGCGCTCGGCCTGACCGCAGCGGGCGACGCCGGCGTGACCGTTGCCGAAGACAAGATCTACCGCGAGTTCGCCGACCAGGGCAAGCTGACCACGCGCATCTACGGCATGATCCGCGACACCGGCGACGACTTCAAGGCGCTGTCGGCCAAGGGGCCGCTGGTGGGCTATGGCAACGACCGCTACTACCTGCGCGCGGTCAAGCTGTATGGCGACGGCGCACTGGGCAGCCGCGGCGCCGCGCTGATGGCACCGTACTCGGACGACCATGTGCACAGCGGCCTGCTCTTCATGAGCGATGCCGCCATGCAGACCGCGGTCAAGAGCGCGATCAAGGCCGGCTACCAGGTCAACATCCACGCCATCGGCGATGCCACCAACCACCAGGTGCTGGATGCCATGGAAGCGGCCTACAAGGACGTGGGCGGGCGCCAGCTGCGCAACCGCGTCGAGCACGCGCAGGTGATCGCGCTGTCGGACATCCCGCGCTTCAAGACGCTGGACCTGATCGCCTCGATGCAGCCCACCCACGCCACCAGCGACATGAACATGGCCGAAGACCGCGTCGGCAAGGACCGCATCAAGGGCGCTTACGCCTGGCAGACGCTGCTCAAGCAAGGCACCGTGATCGCGGGCGGCTCGGACTTCCCGGTGGAATCGGCCAACCCGTTCTACGGCCTGCACGCCGCGGTCACCCGCACCGACCATGAAGGCCGCCCGATCCGCGGCTGGCATCCGGAAGAGGCCATGACCCTGCCGCAGGCATTCCGCGCCTTCACGCTGGACGCGGCCTATGCCGAGCACCAGGAGAAGACGCTGGGCTCGCTCGAAGCCGGCAAGTGGGCCGACTTCATCCTGGTCGACCAGGACCTGTTCAAGGCCAAGCCGGCAGACATCTGGAAGACCCAGGTGCTGGAGACCTGGGTGGCGGGTGAGCGGGTGTACGCGAAGGACGGCAAGCGCTGAGCGTTTCCCACGCATCCCGCGCGCACGCGGTAAATCTCACCCGCTAGCCATGGCTGGCGCTCCCCCTCCCGCACGCGGGAGCGGGGAGCTCCCAGACCGCATCAGTCGCCTGCACGGCAGAGATCGGCCCTCAGATCGTCCAGCGACTCAAACCTGCGCAACCCGCCGGCCCGCGCTTGCCTCAGCGCAGCAATAGTCGCCGCATTTGGCGTCATCAACGCCAAGGGAAGTGCCTTGTCGGTTGCTATGCGCTTCAACAGCATGCGCACTGCGTCGGACACCGTCAGGCCCATCGCTTCCAGCACGGCAGAAGCCTTTTCCTTGGGTTCGCAGATCAATCCGGACACGAATGTTCGACATGGCCATGGCAGGCTCCAGTGATCGATAAGGGAGTCAGGGAGCCTAGCGCGAACGGCTACGCCAGCCATCCGTTGCTTTCACCGCAACACCCCTTCCCACACCTTGACCCTCGCAACCGGCTTAGGCATCATTCGGCCTTTTCCTAAATGCGAATTATTCGCATTTGTATTCTACATTTACATACAGGTTTGCCTGTCTCCTGCCCTCTGCGGGTCCCCTCATGAATCGTCAAGTCATTCGCGCCGCGCGCCTGCGCGCACCGAAACCCCGCCATCTCGCCGTGCTGGCGCATGTGGCCGTCCTGGCCGGCTTCCCGGCAACCGCCGCACTGGCGCAGCAAGCCGCGGCGCCAGCGGATGCGCAGTCGCTGCCCGCGGTGACCGTCAGCGCCTCGGCGGTCGACGATTCCGGCCTGCAGCTTGAGAAAAAGGCCAGCACCGGCGCGCTGGGCTCGCGCACGCAGCTCGACACCCCGTACTCCACCACCATCGTCACCGGCGAAGACCTGGCCGACCGCCAGGTGGCCAAGCTGGGCGATGTGTTTGCGATGGATGCGTCGGTCAGCGACAACGGCAACGGCTACAACAGCTGGTCCAGCTACCTGAGCGTGCGCGGCCTGCAGATCGACTGGCAGAACGGCTTCAAGATCAACGGGCTGCCGTTCGTGGCCTACGGCATCACGCTGCCCTATGAGCACATGGAGCAGGTGGAACTGCTCAAGGGGCTGCCGGGCTTCATGTACGGTTTTGCCACCCCGGGCGGCATCGTCAACTACGTCACCAAGAAGCCGACCGACACCTTCACCGCCTCGTTCGAACTGGGCTACCGCGCCGCCAATGTCTGGAGCGAGCACGTCGACCTGGGCGGGCGCGCCGGCCCGAACAGTATGTTCGGCTACCGCCTGAACGTGACGCACGAGGAAGGCACGCCCTACAACGCGCGCAATATCAAGCGCGACAGCGTCTCGCTGGGCCTGGATGCGCGCCTGACCAGGGACCTGACCTGGACCTTCGACTCGATCTACCAGGACCGCCGCGCCACTGGCCAGATGCCGTCGTTCAGCCTGTGGAGCTACGGCGACGCGGCCCTGCCGGCCGCGGTGTCCGGCCGCATCCGCAACTTCGCCGGTGCCGACCAGCACCTGAACACCAACCTGCAGCTGTACAGCACCGGCCTGCGCTACCAGATCAATCCTGACTGGGCGGCCAGCACCAACTACAGCTTCACCAAGGTCAACCGCAGCCGCAACGAAAGCACCTACAACCTGCTGAACCAGGCCGGCGACTACAGCGACCAGCGCTACGACACCGCGCAGAACCAGCAGGTGGGCCAATGGCAGGCGATGCTGGAAGGCAAGTTCCGCACCGGGCCGTTCGGGCACCAGCTGGTGGCGGGCCTGTCGTGGCAGAAGCAGATCGACCGCTATGACAACAACGGCTTCGGCGCCGTCATCGGCACCGGCAACATCTTCGAGCCCAACACCAACACGTACTACAGCTCGACCGCCTTCAACAAGGTGCGCAACAGCGACATTACGCAGAAGTCGGTGTTCGCCAGCGACACCGTGCAGCTGAGCGAGCGCTGGTCGGTGCTGGCCGGCCTGCGCGTGACCAACTTCGAGCAGAACGGCTACGTGCCGGTGAGCTCCAGCTACAGCAAGAACGGCGTGGTCACGCCCACGCTGGCGCTGATGTTCAAGCCGGTGCCCACGGCCACGGTCTACGCCAGCTACGTGGAAGCGCTGGAGCCCGGCTCGATCGTGCCGGATGGCTACACCAATGCACGCCAGCTGCTCAGCCCGATCCGCAGCAAGCAGTATGAAGTCGGCGTCAAGGCCGACCAGGCCGCCTGGAGCGCCACCGCCGCCGCCTTCCGCATCGAGCGCGGCGCCGAGTACGACAGCATCAACGGCGGCGTGCCGACGCGCCAGCAGGACGGCACCTCGATCTACCAGGGGCTGGAACTGGCCGGCGTGTACCGGCTGGGCCCGCAGTGGGAATTCGGCGCGAGCGCGATGTACCTGGACTCGTACTACGACAAGGGCCTGGCCAACAACGGCAAGCGCGTCGCCGGTGCGCCTGACCTGGTGCTGGCGGGACGCATCAGCTACCGCGTGCCCTTCGTGCCAGGCCTGCGCCTTGGCGTCGATGGCAAGTACACCGGCAATACCAAGCTGAACGCGGGCAATACGCTGGACGCCGGCGGCTACACGGTGTTCAATCTCGGCGCGAGCTACAACACCCGCGTCGCCGGCAAGGACCTGACGCTGCGCGCCGCGCTGAACAACGTGACCAACAAGCGCTACTGGGGCTTCCAGTACGAGAACTACATCCAGCCGGCCGATCCGCGCAGCGTGAGCCTGACGGCGAAGATTGCTTATTGAGATTGGCCGGAGCGCAAGGCCGCCCGCAGAAGCCCCGCTTCCGCAGGCGTCTGCCTTCAGTCAACCTTGACGTTCAGGTCTTTCACCACGCCAGCCCATTTGGCCAGCTCGGCGTTGACGAAGCGGCTGAGCTCAGCCGGGGTGCTGCTGGCCGGCGTCGCCCCTTCCCCGTTGAAGCGCTGAACAAGCTTCGGCGACGCCAGTGACCTGGCGACGGCCCGGTTCAGCGCATCGATCACCGGCTGGGGCGTATTCTTCGGTGCCAGCAATGCATTCCAGGTATTGATCTCGAAGCTGCCGAAGCCCGGCACTTCACGCATGGCGGGAACATCCGGCAGTTGCGGCGACCGCTCCCTGGTGGTCACGGCGATGGCGCGCAGCCTGCCGGCCTTTACCTGCGGCAGGGCGCCAGGCAGCGTGGCGAAGCTCAGTTGCGTCTCGCCGGCGATCACCGAAGTATTGGCAAGCGCTCCGCCCCGATACGGCACATGCACCAGCTTGGCATTGGCGCTCTGGGCAAACATCGCGCCGGCCAGGTGGACCGGCGAACCGTTGCCGCTGGATGCGTAGTTCAGCTCTCCCGACTTCTTCCGGGCCAGCGCCACCAGGTCAGGCACGTTCCTGGCGGGCAGGTTCGGGGTCGTGATCAGCACTAGCGGGATCGAGGCGACCATGCTGACCGGCGCAAAGCCGCTGACCGGCTCGTAGCCCAGCGTTTTCTTGTACAGGGCTGGGTTGATGCCGTGGCTCGACACGGTTGCCATGAACAGCGTATAGCCATCCGGCGCCGACTGCTGCACATAGGCGGCGGCCGAGTTGCCGGCCGCGCCGGGCTTGTTCTCGATGATCACCGACTGCTTCAGCTCGCTGGCCAGTTGTTCGGCCAGCGCCCGCGCCAGGATGTCAGTGGTGCCCCCGGCCGCATAGCCCACCACGATACGGATGGGCTGTTGCGGATATTGGGCCGCCGCGTGCCCTGCCAGGCCCAGGCCGGCCACGGCCATCGCGAGGACAAGCCTCTGCTTCGTGTTCATGCCATGTCTCCTCTCTTTTGTATGTGTCCCCACGTCATGCGTGGCGGCATTGCCGATACTCCCGGAGCTCCGGGATGTAACGCTTATTGGCCCTTGAAAGCGGGGCTGCGCTTTTCGGCGAAGGCGCGCTTGCCCTCGCGGTAATCGTCGCTGGCGAAGCACTGCATGACGAGCTGCTGCATGCCCGCGATATCGACCTGCGGGCCCAGCTGCTGCAATTGACGAATCATGCGTTTGCCGGCGCGCAGCGTGAGGGGCGCGTTGGCGGCAATCTGGTCCAGGCGCGCCTGCAGCGCCGTGTCGAGGTCGGCCGCATCGGTTACGTGGTGGACCAGGCCAAGGGCCTTGGCGTCGGCCGCCGAATAGCGGTTGGCGGTCAGGAAGATTTCGAGCGCATTGGCGGCGCCGACCGTGCTGACCAGATTCCGGATTGCGGTGAGCCGGTAGCCCAGGCCGAGCTTGCCGGCCGGGATGGCGAAGGTGCTGTCGCCCGACGCAATCCGGATATCGCAGCACAGGGCAATATTCAGGCCGCCGCCGATGCAATAGCCCTTGATCCTGGCGAGGGTCGGCTTGGCGTAGTCGTAGAGGGCCAGCTGGGCGGCCTCGGCCACTTGCTCATAGGCCGCGACGGCCTCTTCGCCGGAGCGCAGGCTGTCAAACTGCGCGATGTTTGCCCCGCTCACGAAGGCGCGTTCTCCGGCGCCAGTCAGCACTACCGAGCGCACTTCGTCGTCCTGCTCGAACGCTGCGAGCGCCTGGGGCAGTGCCGCCCACATGTCGAACGAGACGGCGTTGTGGCGGCCAGGGTCGTTGAAGGTAATCCAGCCGGTGCGGCCGCGTTTTTCCACCAGCAGGGTATCGGTAATCTCGCCTTGCAGTATGCGTGTCGTGGTCATGTTGTCTTTCCAGGCGCTCGGGCCTTATGTCTTTCAATACCGTTGGTCAAGTGGTAGCGCATGGCGGCGCGCGCCTGGTCGGCGTTCCCCACGGCAATGGCGTCGAAGATCGCGTGGTGCTCCTGCTCGACTTCCGCGATGCGCGTGGTCCCGGTCGAGGTGGAGCGCAGCGTGCGCACGGAGTCGTGGAGCACATGGCTCAGATGCGCCATCAAGCGGATGAAGTACGGATTGTTGGTCGCGTTGCCGACCGCGAGGTGGAAATCGAGTGCGGTGTCCGCGCCCTTTTCCCAGTCTCCGCCCGCTTCATCGACCTTCGCCAGCGCCAGTCGCAGCGCCTCCAGCTGCGCGGGCGTGCGGAACCGCGCCGCCAGCGCGGCCGCGCCCGATTCGATCTCGACGCGCAGCTGGAAGACATGCTCGAGCGCATCCTCATGCAGCAGCTCGTCGGTGACGATCTCGAAGTTGCGCTGCCCGATGCCCTGCGCCACGAACGTGCCGGTGCCGCGCCGGGTTTCAACGTAGCCGGCCAGCTTCAGGCGCGCGATGGCCTCGCGCACGACATTGCGGCTCACGTCGAACGCGGTGGCCAGCTCGTTCTCCGTGGGCAGCTGCTGCCCGTGGGCCAGGGTCCCGTCCAGGATGCGCTGGCGGATCTGGTGCGCGATCTCGTCGGGCAGGTTGTCCGGCCGGCGCAGGCTCGTGAATCCGCGAATCTCCATGCCAAGTTGGGCCTTCATCAGAATCTCCGTCATGTCCGTGGCCCCGGAAGCGGGGCAATCATGGCGGATATGGTAGCGCTCAATCAGATGACCCCCTGCGCTGCAAGCGCTTCGATCCGCGCGTAATCCAGGCCGAGCAGCGAACGGTACACGTCGTGGTTGTGCTCACCGCTCTCCGGTGCCGGCGCCAGTTCGCCCAGCGAGGTCCGGCTCAGGATCACCGGCTGGCCGACCACGGAGATCGTGCCCAGCCTGGGGTGCTCGATGGGCTGGCTCATGCGCAGATGTTCGACCTGCGGATCGGCGAAGGCCTCGTTCATGCTGAGGATGGGGCCGCACGGCACCCCTTCGCGATTCATGCGGCCGATCCATTCCTCGGTGGTGCGCGTGCGCGTGCGCTCGGCGATCGCGGCGTTCAGCGCCGGGCGATTGCGGGCACGCAACGGCACCGTCAGGAAGCGCTCGTCCGCGATGAGTTCAGGCACGTCGAGCACCTTGCACAGCCGCGCGAAGATGTCGTTGCCCATGGCGGCGATATTCATGTAGCCATCCTGCGTCGGGAACACGCCGGTCGGGCTGCTGGTGGGATGATCGTTGCCGCTCTGGCCCGGCACCTCGCCATTCATCAGCCAGCGCATGGCCTGGAAGTCCATCATCCACAGCTGCGATTGCAGCAGGGAGGTCTGCACCCACTGGCCCTGGCCGGACACTTCGCGTTCCAGCAGCGCCACCATCAGGCCGATCGCGCAGAACAGGCCGGCGGTCAGGTCCGCAACGGGAATCCCCGCGCGCATCGGTCCGCGCCCGGGTTCGCCCGTGACCGACATCATGCCGGAGATTCCTTGCGCGATCTGGTCCAGGCCCGGGCGCTCGTGGTACGGACCATCCTGCCCGAACCCCGATACGCTGCCATAGACGATGCGCGGATTGACCTTGCGCAGCGACTCATAGTCGATGCCCAGCTTGAACTTCACGTTGGGCCGGTAGTTCTCCACCACCACATCGGCCTTGCGCACCAGTTCCAGGAACAGCGCGCGCCCCTCCGGATGCTTGAGGTTGAGCGTAATGCTCTGCTTGTTGCGATGGGTGTTCTGGTAATCGGCAAATTGCGCCGAACCGCCAGGCTTGTCATCGGGCGCCTGGCCCGGCTCTTCGATCTTGATGACGGTCGCCCCCCAGTCGGCGAACTGGCGCACGGCGGCCGGACCGGAGCGCACGCGCGTGAGGTCAAGTACGGTGAATCGGGAAAGCGGACCATGCCCCAAAGTTATCTCCAATTTTGTCTCTTTGCCAGGCATCTACAGATGGGATGTTGGACATCCTATATTCAGGATCTGCACGAATCAAGCCGGGGGTAAACCCCTGAGGACATCCCGGAGTGGACGAAAAGACTTCAGGGAAAGCGAATGTTGACAATCACGAAACCGTGATCTACAACATCGTCTACACACCAAATCAATTTTGTAGACAATTTTGTAGTCAATAAAAAGCAGCTTTCCACCGGCGCACACCAAAGAGCCAAACGGCCGCATGTCGCCTATCGTCAAGACACACATCTGCCAGGAGACTCAGATGATGCAAACGACCGCAACCCCCGCCGACGCACCGCAGGTGCAGGCGGGGCATGCCGCACACGGCAACGCCCTGATCAAGCCGGGCTATGACGAACGCCTGACCAACGAGGACCTGGCGCCGCTGCGCAAGCAGACCTGGGGCACCTACAACATCTTTGCCTTCTGGATGTCGGACGTGCACAGCGTGGGCGGCTACATCACTGCCGGCAGCCTGTTCGCGCTGGGGCTGACCAGCTGGCAGGTGCTGGTGTCGCTGCTGGTCGGCATCCTGATCGTGCAGTTCTTCTGCAACCTGGTGGCCAAGCCCAGCCAGGTGACCGGCACACCCTATCCGGTGATCTGCCGGGCCTCGTTCGGCGTGCTCGGCGCCAACATCCCGGCGGTGATCCGCGGGCTGATCGCAGTGGCCTGGTACGGCATCCAGACCTACCTGGCTTCCAGCGCGTTCCTGCTGCTGGCGCTGCACTTCTTTCCCGCGCTGGCGCCGTATGCCGACGTGAAGCTGCACGGCTTTGCCGGGCTCTCCACGCTGGGCTGGGGCGCATTCATGGTGCTGTGGGTGCTGCAGGCGCTGGTGTTCTGGACCGGCATGGAGACCATCCGCAAGTTCATCGACTGGGCCGGCCCGGCGGTCTACGTGGTGATGATCGCGCTGGCGATCTGGCTGGTGAACAAGGCCGGCTGGGAGAACGTCAATTTCACGCTGAGCTTCGTCAAGTACACCGGCTGGGAATCGGTGCCGGTGATGCTGAGCGCGATCGCGCTGGTGGTGTCGTATTTCTCCGGCCCGATGCTGAACTTCGGCGACTTCTCTCGCTATGCCAAGGACTTCAAGTCGGTCAAGCGCGGCAATTTCTGGGGCCTGCCGGTCAACTTCCTGGGCTTCTCGCTGCTGACCGTGATCACGACCTCGGCCACGCTGCCGGTGTTCGGCAAGCTGATCACGGACCCGGTGGAGACCGTCAGCCATATCGACAGCACCTTCGCCATGCTGCTGGGCGCGTTCACCTTCATGACCGCCACCATCGGCATCAATATCGTCGCCAACTTTGTTTCGCCGGCATTCGACTTCTCCAACGTCTCGCCCAAGCACATCAGCTGGCGCACCGGCGGCATGATCGCGGCCGTGGCGTCGATCTTCATCACGCCGTGGAACCTGTACAACAACCCGGCGGTGATCCACTACACGCTGGACGTGCTGGGCGCCTTCATCGGCCCGCTGTTCGGCATCCTGATTGCTGACTACTACCTGGTGCGCCGCCAGCATGTCGACGTCGACGACCTGTACACGCTGAACCCGCGCGGCCGCTACTGGTACCGCAACGGCTTCAACCCGGCGGCGGTGGCCACCATGATCCCGGCGGCCATCATCCCGATCCTGTGCGTGGTAGTGCCGGCCTGGCAGTCCGCGGCCAACTACAGCTGGTTTATCGGCATGGGCATTGCGCTGGTGCTGTACCGGCAACTGGCGCCGCGCATGATGCCCGGCCACTTCGGCAGCCGCGCCGCCAGCCAGGCCTGATCTCCGGAACCATTCTTTCGACTGCACGATTTCGACCGCACTTAGCAGAGCCGCGCCCATGAAGCTGAAGATCATCAACCCCAATACCACCCAGAGCATGACCGACAAGATCGGGCAGTGCGCCGTCGCCGTGGCGGCACCGGGCACGCGCATCAGCGCGGTCAGCCCGCGCATGGGACCGGCTTCCATCGAAAGCCACTATGACGAAGCCCTGTCCGTGCCCGGCATACTCGACGAGATCCTGGCCGGCGAGCAGGAAGGCATGGACGGCTACGTGATCGCCTGCTTCGGCGACCCCGGCCTGTACGCCGCGCGCGAGGTGGCGCGCGGACCGGTGATCGGCATTGCCGAGGCCGCCATGCATATGGCCAGCGTGGTCGGCAGCAGCTTCAGCGTGGTGACCACGCTGGCGCGCACCTGCAATATCGCCTGGCACCTGGCCGAGCGCTACGGCATGAAACGCTTCTGCAACAACGTGCGCGCCTGCGACCTGCCGGTGCTGGAACTGGAGCGCCCGGGCTCGGACGCGCGCCGCATCATCACCGAGGCCTGCCGCCAGGCGCTGGTTGAAGACCGCAGCGAATGCATCGTGCTGGGCTGCGCCGGCATGACCGACCTGTGCGACGAGATCGCCGACGCCATCGGCGCGCCGGTGATCGACGGCGTGGTGTGCGCGGTCAAGATGGCCGAGGCGCTGGTCTCGGTGCGCCTGGGCACCAGCAAGCGCGGCGACTGGGCGCGGCCGCTGCCCAAGGCGTATGCGGGCATGCTGGCCCCTTATGCGCTGAACTGAACCGTATGACTTCCCGACCCATTTCCGACTCCACCACCATGCTCCAGTCCCGCTATCCACGCGATCTCATCGGTTACGGCGCCCGGCCGCCGCACGCCCGCTGGCCGGGCGGCGCGCGCGTTGCGCTGCAGTTCGTCCTCAACTACGAAGAAGGCGGCGAAAACTGCGTGCTGCACGGCGATGCTGCCTCCGAGCAGTTCCTTTCCGAGATCGTCGGCGCCGCGGCCTACCCCGACCGCCACATGAGCATGGAGGGCATCTATGAATACGGCTCGCGCGCCGGCGTCTGGCGCATCCTGCGCGAGTTCGAGAAGCGCGGCCTGCCGCTGACCGTCTTCGGCGTATCGATGGCGCTGCAGCGCCATCCTGAACTGACCCGCGCCTTGGTCGAACTGGGCCACGAGATCGCCTGCCACGGCTGGCGCTGGATCCACTACCAGGGCATCGACGAAGCCACCGAGCGCGAGCACATGCGCATCGGCATGCAGATCATCAAGGACCTGACCGGCGAACTGCCGCTGGGCTGGTACACCGGCCGCGACAGCCCCAACACGCGCCGCCTGGTGGTGGAGCACGGCGGCCTCCTGTACGACTCGGACTACTACGGCGACGACCTGCCCTTCTGGACCGAGGTCGAAGTCACTGGCGGCGAGAAGAAGCCACACCTGGTGGTGCCGTACACGCTCGACTCCAACGACATGCGCTTTGCCACGCCGCAGGGCTTCAATACCGGCGAACAGTTCTTCCAGTACCTGAAGGATGCGTTCGACGTGCTGTACGAGGAAGGCGACCCGAGCGGCCAGGACAGCCCCAAGATGCTGTCGATCGGCATGCACTGCCGCCTGCTCGGCCGCCCGGGCCGCTTCCGCGCGCTGCAGCGCTTCCTCGACTATGTGCAGGGTCACGACAAGGTGTGGATCTGCCGCCGTGTCGACATCGCCCGGCATTGGGCGCAGGTGCATCCGTTCGAAGCCGCCGGTGGTGCCGCAGCCGTGGGCACGATGCGCGAGGAAGTTGCTCCGGCCTGACAAATGCCGTCCATGTCGCCATATTTGTGTACGATATAGCCGTCTTTCGTCGCCAGTTCCGGCGACAGGCTGAATGTCCGTCCCCTGATATGGCAACCACATCGAAGAAGGCGGCGCCCGGCGCGGCAGCAAAAACGCCGCGCCGGCCCGCGTCCAAGGCAACCCTGAAAACGGCACCCAAGGCCGCCGCCAATGCCGCGCCGGAGGAAAGTGCCGGCCCGGAGGCCGCCGCCAGCGAGGCTTCCGCCACCGAGGCGATCTACCTCAGCCTGCTGACCGCGATCATGGAGCACCGCCTGCTGGCCGGCACCAAGCTGGTCGAGGAACGGCTGTGCGAAGTGACCGGCGCCAGCCGGGCCCGCATCCGCCAGGTCTTCGCGCGCCTGGCGCATGAGAAGCTGGTCACGCTGGTGCCCAATCGCGGCGCCTTTGTCTCCAGCCCCACGGTGGACGAGGCACGCGAGGTGTTCCAGGCGCGCCGCGTGGTCGAGCCCGCGCTGGCGGCCGAACTGGCCCAGCGTGCCACGCCGGCCAAAGTCCGCAGCCTGCGCCGCCATGCCATGGAAGAAGACAACGCGCGCGGCCGCGGCGACCGCGCGGCGATGATCCGCCTGTCAGGGGAATTCCATATCCTGCTCGCGGAGATGGCCGGCAATGCCATCCTCGAAAAGCTGATCCGCGAAATGGTGTCGCTGACCTGCCTGATCATCACGCTGTACGACCGCCCCGGCGCGCCGGCCTGCGCCGAGCATGAGCACCGCCAGCTGATCGACGCCATCGAGCAGCGCGACGCCGCGCGCGCCAGCGCGATGATGGCGCAACACCTGGAACACATCGAAGGCTCGCTCGACCTGAGCGTGCCCGACAGCGGCGCGCCGGACTTCTACAGCATCTTCAGCAAGGGTTGACGCCCTGCCCTCGCACGCCCAGGCAGGCATTGCACTCCGCGCCCGGCAGCCTAGACTGGCTGCATAACAACGCGCGCAATGCGCCGCAGGGAGGTGCGCCATGGCTGCCACTGCCGAACCCGTCACAACCGCGCGTGCGCCGCTGGCCTTTGAGCGGCTTTACGCGGATGCCGCCGGCGAATCCCACTTTGCCCCGCTTTCCGTTGCCATCACCGAGCGCCTGTTCGCGCCACCGGCGCGCGCCTTCTGGGTGTCGCCGCTGGACGAAGCCGCGCGCCAGGGCTTCCTGCTGGTGCCGGCCGGCTGGGTGGGCGCACTGCACCCGTCGCCGCTGCGCATGTGGATCTTCGTTCTGGCCGGTGCGATGGAGTTCGAAGCCAGCGACGGCGAACGCCGGCCGCTGTCGGCAGGCAGTGCGCTGCTGCTGGAAGACACCACGGGCAAAGGGCATCTGAGCAAGGTCGTCGGGCCAGCCGATGCCACGCTGGCCGTGGTGCAATTGCCGGCCCGCGACGGCTGAATCCGCGGCCCGCCTGGCCAGGCTGCGGAGGACGCAACGCCACCACCGGAGACGCCCATGAATGCTCCCGATCCAGCGGCTTCACCCGGGCCAGCGCCGCAGATGGTGCCCAACGGCTATCGGCAAGGCATCATCACCGCGATCACGGTGCTGCTGGGCTTTTCGCTGGCGTTCTGGCGCTTCTGGGGCTTCGAAAGCCCTGGCCACTGGAACCTGCGCGCGCTGTTCGCGGCGGTATCGCTACTGGCCGCCGTGTCGCTGCAGATCGTCGCGCTGTTCCGCGCGCTGCGCATCGAGGACGGTGCGGTGGACGAGTACCGCAGGACGGTACGATGGTTTATCGCGTCGGCCATCGCACTGCTGCTCGGGCTGGCCGTGGCGATGGTCGATGCGGCGCTCGGCCCGTAGGCTGTCCGCGGCTATGGTGCTTGCCGTCGATGCAAGCAACCGCGCAGTTCCGTTCCTGGTGCCGCCATGCCGCGCGGCGCGCGATCCTTCAGTTGCCGAGGATCTCGATGCTGCCGACGCGCTCCGGATAGAAGGCCAGGTACGAGCCCATGGCGGCGACCGCGGCGTAAGGCGCTTCATAGCTCCACACCGCATTGCGCGAACGCTCGCCGCCTGCGGGAACGGAGAAGTAGCTGCAGTCGCCCTTGTACGGGCAGTATGTAGCGTGCGCGGTACGCTCCAGCTGCGCCATGTCGACATGCGCGCGCGGGATGTACTGCACCGGCGGGTAGGCCGCCTCTTGCAGGGTCAGCGCAGCGTCGCTGTCGGCAATGGTGACGCCCGCCACCTTGACCACGACCCTGCCGGCGGTCGGCGTGATGGTGATCGGATGGTCGGGGCCGGGGATCTTGACAGGCTTGTCGGACATGGTCGTCCTCCTGGGGGCATCGCCACGGTGGCTGCAGGCATTCTAGGCGCTTGGCGCGCATCCTGCAGGCCACACCGTGCCCAGTCACTTAGCCGATCTTTTCCAGCGCCGTCCGGTAATACGCGGCACGCCGGACGTAGTCCTCGGCATTCACGCGCAGGTGCTTCACTTCCTCATCCGTCAACTCGCGCACAGCCTTGGCGGGCGAACCCAGGATCAGCGAGCGCGGCGGGAACTGCTTGCCCTCGGTCACCAGCGCGCCGGCGGCCACCAGCGACTCGGCGCCGATCGACGCGTTGTTCAGGACCACGGCCTGGATGCCGACCAACGCGCCATCGCCCACGGTGCAGCCATGCAGCATGGCCTGGTGCCCCACGGTCACGCCGGCCCCGAGCGCCAGCGGACAGCCCGGGTCGGTATGCAGCACCGCGCCTTCCTGCACGTTGCTGCCGGCGCCGATTGTCACCGGCTCGTTGTCGGCGCGAATCACCGCGCCGGGCCAGACCGAGACGTGTTCGGCCAGTTCCGCGCGGCCGATGATGGTGGCTTGCGCCGCGACAAACGCGGTACCGGCGATGGCGGGCGCGAGGTCGCCAAGTTTGTAGAGTGTCATGAACGAGAGCGTGAGGATGGATCAGGTGTGGTGCCGCAGCGAAGTGGGGCGCTATTCGATCTTGACGTTGGCTTTCTTCACCAGCGCGGCGTAGCGTGTGGCCTCGCTGCGGAAGAAGCTTGCGGCGGCTTCGGGTGTGCCGGGCTCGACCACGGTGGCTTGCTTCTTCATCGCTTCCAGCACTTCAGGCGAGGTGAAGGCCCTGGCGAATGCGTCATGCACGCGCTTCACCTCTGCCGGCGGCATGCCGGCGGGGCCAACCACGGCAAACCAGCCGGCGACGTTGTAGTGGGGCAAGCCTTGTTCGGCGATGGTGGGGATGTCCGGCGCTGCGGCTGAGCGCTTGTCGCCGCACACGCCGATCGCCCGCAGTGTGCCGGCCTTCAGGTGCGGCGCCACCGCGTTGAGCGCGACTACGCCCAGTTCCACCTGTCCGGCGATCAGGTCGTTCATCATCGGCCCGGTGCCCTTGTACGGCACATGGCGCGCACTCACGCCGGCCTCGTCCAGGAACATCTCCCCGGCCAGGTGGATGATGGTGCCATTGCCGGACGACCCGTAGTTGTAGCCGTCGGGCCTGGCCTTGAGCAGCGCCACCAGTTCCTTCACGTTCTTTGCCGGCACCTTCGGGTTCACGACAAGCACCAGCGGCGTGGTGCCGATCACGCTGATCGGGGTGATGTCCTTGATGGCATCGAACGGCATGGTGCGGAACACGCTCGGGTTGATGACATGGTTGTTGGAGACCAGCCCGAGCGTGCTGCCGTCCGGCTGCGCCTTGACCACGGCCGCGGCACCGGTGATGCCGCCGGCGCCGGGCAGGTTCTCGATCACCACCGGCTGGCCAAAGGCCTTGCCCAGGGCCGGGCCGGCCGCGCGCGCGATGGTGTCCACGCCGGAACCGGCGCTGATCGGCAGGATCAGGCGCACCGGCTTGCCGGTGCTGCCCTGCGCGAGCGCGCCGATGCCGGGCGCGGCCAGCGCGGCGGCCATGGTGGCGGCCAGCGCCAGTCCTGACTTGAAAAGGATGCGACGGGGGTGCATGGGGTTGTCTCCGTATCGTTATCGTAGGATCTTTGCGGGCTGCCGCTGTGGCGCGGCATGCCCGTCGTGGTACCGGTCAGCCGGCGCGGCCCTGGCCGAGCTGCGACAGGATCTCTTCGTTGTGCTCGCCGGCCCTGGGCAGCGGCCGGCGCACGCCCGGGCGGCGCCCGCCCATCAGCAGCGGCAGCAGCACCGTGGGCGTGGTCGAGCCGTCGTCGGCCTGCATCGGCACCAGCCCGCCGCTGGCGAGCAGGTGCGGATCGTCGAGCAACTGGTCCGGGCGCACGATCGGCGCATAGGGGATGCCGGCGGCTTCGAGTCTGGGCGCCAGTTCTGCGCTGCGGTGGTGGCGCAGGATCGCGCCCAGCTCATCGAGCAGTTGCGGACGCACCGCCACGCGCGAGGCATTGCTGGCGTACTCGGGCTTGTCGAGAAGCTCCGGATGCTCCAGCACCTGGCACAACGTCACGAACTGCTTGTCGCTGACCGCGCCGATGAACAGCTGCTCGTCTCCGGCCAGCGTGAAGACGTCATACACGCTCCATGCCGATACGCGCGACGGCATCGGCGGCGGCGCCTCGCCGGTCATCGCGAACTGCTGCATATGCTGCGAAGCCAGGAACACGCAGTTCTCGAACAGCGCGCTCTGGATCTCCTGGCCGCGCCCGGTGCGGTCGCGCTCGCGCAGCGCGGCCAGCACGCCGATGGCGCCGAACATGCCGCCCATGATGTCGTTGACCGAGGTGCCCGCGCGCAGCGGCCGCCCGCTGGGGCCGGTCATGTAGGACAGGCCGCCCATCATCTGCACCACCTCGTCCAGCGCCAGCCGGTTCTCGTACGGGCCGGGCAGGAAGCCCTTGTGCGAGACATAGATCAGGTGCGGGTAGTCGCGCGACAGCGTGGCGTAGTCCAGCCCCAGCTTCTGCATCAGGCCGGGCCGGAAGTTCTCCAGCAGCACGTCGCTCTGGCCCGCCAGCTCGGCGGCGGCGGCGCGCCCTTCCTCGGTGGTGATGTCCAGCACCACGCTCTTCTTGTTGCGGTTGAAGGCGCGGAAGAAGCCGATGCCCAGGCCCGGCAGGTTGCGCGTCTTGTCGCCGCCGGGCGGCTCCACCTTGATCACTTCGGCGCCCAGGTCGGCCAGGATCATGCCGCAGGTGGGGCCCATCACCATATGCGTGAATTCGACCACGCGGATGCCGGCCAGCGGCAGGGAGTTGCTGTTGTCTTGGGTCATCTTGCGTCTCAGGCAGTGGCGCCAGCGTGCTGGGCCGGGAAGGTCTTGGGCAGGCCGGCGCGCCACAGCGTGCCGTGCAGGGTTTCGTCCTTGAGCCAGCCGGCCACGTCTTCACGCAGCGCCAGCAGGCGGCCGATATCGATGCCGGTGTCGAAGCCCATGCTGCCGAGCATGTAGGCCAGGTCCTCGCTCGTGACATTGCCGCTGGCGCCAGGCGCGTGCGGGCAGCCGCCGATGCCGGCCAGGCAGGCGTCAAAGCGGCTCACGCCGGTTTCCAGCGCCGCGTGGACGTTGGCCAGGCCAAGCCCGCGGGTATCGTGGAAATGGCCGCACCAGAAGCGCTCGCCGGCGATCTCGACGGCGCGCGCAAACAGCTCGCGCACCATGCGCGGGTCGGCATAGCCGACGGTGTCGGCCAGGCTGACGCGGTCGGCGCCGGCATCGAGCAGCGCCTGCATCAGGCGCAGCACTTCATCGGGATCGACATGGCCCTGCAGCGTGCAACCGAACGCGGTACCGACACCGCCTTCGATCAGCGTCTTCGCGCCGCTGGCATCGCGCGCGGCCCGGATGCGGGCGACTTCCGCCACCACCTCGTCCGGCGTCTTGCGCAGGTTGGCCAGGCTGTGCGCATGGCTGGCCGACAGCGGCACGAGCATGAGGTCCGCGCCGCTGGCCAGCGCATCCTGCGCGCCGCGCAGGTTCGGCACCAGCACCGAGACGAACAGGCCCGGCAGCGTGCGCGCAAACGCCACCAGCCGCGCGGTATCGGCCAGTTGCGGCAGCAGGTGCGCGGGCACGAACGAGCCGACTTCCAGCTCACGCAGGCCGGCCGCGTACGCGCCGCGAATCCACGCTTCCTTGCTGGCCGTGGGCAGGATGGTGCGGATGCTCTGCAGGCCATCGCGCAATCCGACTTCGCGGATAACGGCGTGGCGGGGAAAGGGAACAGACATGATTCAGGGGCTTCCGGTTTGCGCCCTGCAGTGGGGGCGACGGAAGAACTCTATGAGTTTCTGCTCAAGAGCTGAAGCGGTGGTTTACGCACGATAACATTCCGAACCGGAATGTCTGCCGGGCGCCGCACGACGGCATCCAGGAATTCCCGGATGAATGATTACGGGCAAGCAAAGGGGCTTAACATTCCATTCCGGAAACCCCGCAGTCCCTCACAGCCATGCGAGACCTCGACCTCACCACCCTGCGCCTGTTCGTCGCCGTCTGCGAAACCCGCAACATGGCGCGCGCGGGCGAGCAGGAGCACATCGTGGCATCGGCCATCAGCAAGCGGCTGGCGCAACTGGAAGAGACGGTTGGCGCAACCCTGCTGGAACGCCGCCGCCGCGGCGTGATCCCCACGCCCGCCGGCGAGATGGTGCTGGCGCATGCGCGCGCCATGCTGGCGGCGGCGGACCGCGTCGCGCGCGACATGGCCGACTATGGCGCCGGCATCCGCGGGCAGGTGCGGCTGCTGGCCACGGTGTCGTCGATGGCGGAATCGCTGCCGGACGATATTGCCGCCTTCCTGCAGCAGCCGGCCAACCGCGACGTGCGCGTGACCATCGAGGAAAGCCTGAGCAGCGACGTGGTGCGCGCGCTGCGCGAGGGCTCGGCGCCGCTGGGCATCTGCTGGGACGCGGCCGACCTGGAGGGCTTCCAGACCCGGCCCTACCGCACCGACCACCTGGCGGCGGTGGTCCACGCCTCGCATCCGCTGGCGCAGGCCGAGGACTGCCGCTTCGAGGACACGCTGGACTACGACCATATCGGCATGCCCGCCCAGACCGCGGTGCAGACCATGCTGACGCGCTACGCGGCCATCCTCGGGCGCGGCATTGCCTACCGCGCGGTGGTCTCGACCTTCGACGCCGCGCTGCGCTGTGTGCGGGCCAACCTCGGCATCACCATCATCCCGGCCGAGATCGCCGCGCCGATCGCGCCCACCTTCGGCCTGCGCGTGATCCCGCTGCGCAACGACTGGGCGCGGCGGCGCTTTGCGATCTGCTTCCGCGACCTGGAACTGCTGTCGCCGGCGGCGCGGCTGCTGGTGGCCTTCCTTGAACAGACCGCGGCGGCGGAAGCGGCGGCCGCCCCCGCGGACATCGCGCCAGCGCGCAAGCCACGCCGCAATCGGCAATGACGCCGGCGCGGCGCGCAACTTCCTGTGCCGTTCAAGGGTTAGCCCGAGGCAATTTCGCAAGCAAATGTTGGGGAGCGGTGCGTAGACTGGCTTGCGTTTTTCGCCCCGGCCCACGATGGTAAAAGCCGGCCCCGGGCGATGCTGACCCCGACCATGCGCGCCACCACGGCGCAGGAGCACCAAGATGAACTTCAACGGCAAGAACGTATTGATCACCGGCGCACGCGGCAACCTGGGCCGCGCCGTGGCACAGGCCTTCGCGCAGGCAGGCGCGCGCGTGGTGCTGCTGGACCGGCATGCAGCGCCGCTGCCCGAAGCGGGCACCGGCCACCTGACGCTGCAGGCGGACCTGCTGGATGCCGCCAAGCTGAGCGAGGCCGTCGCGCAAGCGGTTCAGGCATGCGGCCGCATCGACGTGGTGTGCAACCTGGCCGGCGGCTTCGCCATGGGCCCAAGCGTGCATGAAACCAGCGCCGAGGCCTGGAACCACGTGTTCGACATGAACGTGGGCACGGTGCTGAACATGGCGCGCGCGGTGGTGCCGCACATGCTGGCCGCCGGCGGCGGCGCCATCGTCAACGTGGGTGCCAACTCGGCGGCGCGCGGGCTGGCGCAGATGAGCGCCTATTGCGCCTCGAAGGACGCGCTGGCGCGCGTGACCGAATCGATGTCGGCAGAGCTGCGCGACCAGGGCATCCGCGTCAACGCGGTGCTGCCCAGCGTGCTGGATACGCCCGAGAACCGCCAGGCCATGCCGGATGCCGATGCCGCGCGCTGGGTCAGCCTGGATGCGCTGGCCGATGCGATCCTGTTCCTGGCCTCGGATGCGGCGCGCGCGGTGCAGGGCGCGCTGCTGCCGGTGGTCAACCGCGCCTGACGCGGGGCTTGCGCGCGGCGGGTTCGGCCGCGCTGATGGCGCTGGCCGCCTCCTGGATCTGCTGGCGCAGCCAGCGCCGCAGCCGGTCGGCATCGGTGCGCGCGTGCCAGATCTGCATCATGTCGACGTGGGGCAGTGCGAACGGCACCGGCAACAGCACCAGATCAGGGTCGCGCGCCACGGCCTCTTCCGCGACCGAGCGCAGGCAGGTCAGCAGCAGTTCCGTGCCGCGCACCAGCCGGCTCGGCGCAAGGAAGCTCGACAACCCCGCCACTACGCTGCGCTTGTGCCCCTTCCGGGCCAGCGCGCGGTCGACCACGCCGTTGAGGTCGCCGGTCAGCGTGGTCAGCAGGTGTTCGCACGCCAGGAAGGCGTCGAGATCCAGGCCGTCGGCAATGCGCGGATTGGCGCGCGAGGCCAGCACCACGAAGTCTTCGCTGCACAGCCGCTGCTGGTGGAAGGTATCAGGCAGGTTCTCATAAAAACCCGCGATCGCCAGGTCGCAGGTGCCCTTCTCAAGTTCCTCGCGCGGCAGCTCGCCGCGCGTGTTGTGCGTGACCAGCACCACGCCCGGCGCCTGGCTGCGCAGCCGCGGCAGCAGGGCTGGCAGCAGCAGCTGCTCCATGTAGTCGGTGGTGTAGATGTGCAGGTGCTCGCTGCGCGCCAGGTAGTCGTGGCCGGCACAGGCGTCATAGAACGCGTCGAGATCCCCGACCAGCCGCTGCACCTGCGGCGCCAGCGCGTGCGCACGCGGCGTCGGCGTCAGGCCGCGCGGCGCACGCACGAACAGCGGATCGCCGAGCTCGTCGCGCAGGCGGTTGAGCTTGTGGCTCAGCGCGGGCTGGCTCAGCGCCATGCGCGCGGCCGCGCGCGAGGCATTGCCCTCCTGGTACAGCACGTGGAACACGTACAGCAGGTTCAGGTCCTTGCTGCCGATATTCATTTTTTGGATAACAGAGATCGAATAATAGAAGTTTTCGAATCATAGTCCGCTGCCTAGGATGTTGCCAGTGCCGCGGCATTTCAGCCCGGCTGCCTGTGAACCGACATGGAGCGGAACAATGAAAATCCTGATGGTGCTGACGTCGCACGACCAGCTGGGCAATACCGGCAAGAAGACCGGCTTCTGGCTGGAGGAATTCGCAGCGCCCTACTACGTCTTCAAGGACGCCGGCGCCGACATCACGCTGGCCTCGCCCAAGGGCGGCCAACCGCCGATCGACCCGAAAAGCGACGATCCGGGCGCCCAGACCGACGCCACCCGGCGCTTCCAGGGTGACCCGGCCGCCAGGGCCGCACTGGCCAGCACGCTGACGCTGGACCAGGTGAAGGCGGAAGACTTCGACGCCATCTTCTACCCGGGCGGGCACGGCCCGCTGTGGGACCTGGCCGAAGACAAGCGCTCGGCCGCGCTGATCGAGCAGTTCGACCGCGCCGGCAAGCCGGTGGGAGCGGTATGCCACGCACCGGCGGTGTTCCGCCATACCAGGGGCGCGGACGGGGAACCGCTGGTCAAGGGCAAGGAAGTGACCGGCTTCACCAACAGCGAGGAAGAAGCCGTGCAGCTGACCAGGGTGGTGCCGTTCCTGGTGGAGGATATGCTCAAGGCCAACGGCGGGCGCTTCACGCGTGGCGAGGATTGGGCCAGCCATGTCGTGGTCGCGGGGCGACTGGTGACCGGGCAGAATCCGGCATCGTCTGATGCGGCGGCGCAGGCGTTGTTGAAGATGTTGAGGTGAGGAAAGGCGGCAAACGCGCCGCCGCCGGTTTGCTCCCCTCGCCCGCTTGCGGGAGAGGGGAGCGTACGCCAGGCTTGATGGCTACTTCAAACGCATGGGTTGCCCCACTTACTGCGGCACCAACTCCAACCGCTCCCGGCTGGCCTTCTCCACCGCCTTGCGCGTATACACCAGCGGGAAATACTCCCCCTTGGCCCACAGCGGCGCCAGGTCGCGGTAATGCGGGCTGGCGGGATTGCCCGACTGCCCCGGCGTGTTGATCACGCGCGAGGCATCCCAGTTGCCCACATCCAGCACCATGCGGAACGACGCGCCGGCGGTCAGCCGGAAGTCGGTATTGCGGTAGCTGGTGTTCATCGGCGTGAAAGCCGAGCCGCCGATCGGACCGGCGTTGACATTGAACTGCTGGCGTTCCGCATCGCTCAGGATCGGGTCCATCGGATGCGTGAACACGGCGGTGTGGAGCTTGCCCCATTGCCATGCGCGCGGGTCGGGGCCGAGCTTGCCTTCCGCTTCCGCCATGGCGGCCTTCAGCGATTCGAGCATCACCGCATTGCGGCGCTCCACCGGCATCCACGGACCGGGCTGCTCCAGCACCGCCACCACGCGCGCGGCATCGCCGGCACCGACCAGGCGTGCGGCTTCGGGCGTCAGCGCGGCGCGCACCACGGCCTGGCGCAGGTGTTTGCTGAACCAGACTTCGAACAATGCCGCTGCGGCGCTGTCGGCGCGCTCGTTGCCGTCCCAGCCGCGCAGCAGGTCCAGGCCGCGGGCCAGTTGCGGGTCGTCGCTGCGCACGTCCTTCAGCAGCGCCACCACGCGCTGGGCCGGCAGCGACACGGTGTCGTTCTGCCACGCCATCGAGTCCTGCACCGAGCTGCGCGCATTGGCGCCCACCACGGCCTTGAGCCGGCGCGCGCGCGAGCTGTCGCTCCATTCATAGCCCACGCCAAGTTTCGCGGCCGGGTGCTCGGGCGGGATGTTGTTCTCGTTGGCGGTGACGATGTAGCCTGGCGCGGGGTTATAGGCCCATGGCAGCTCGTCCATGTTGCGGTAGCCGGCCCACTCGTAGCGGCCATCGCCGGCCACCGGCGTGAGGCCGTCCCAGTTGGGCCGCTTGACGGTCAGCCCGCCCGGGATCCAGCCGATATTGCCGCTGGTGTCGGCATAGACCTGGTTCTCGCCAGGCGCGCCCCAGCGGTTCATGGCGGCGCGGAACTGGTCCCAGTTGCGCGCGCGCATATAGTCCATCGAGCCGAAGTACGGCGCCATGCCGTAGTCGAGCCACGCGGCGCGCAGCGCCCAGGCCTGCGCGCGGCCGGCATCGGCGACCAGCACCGGGCCGTGGCGCGTGAAGTCGATGGTGACCTTGCGCGGCGCGGACTCGCCCTTGACCACGATCTCTTCGGTGATGGTCGCCATCGGTTCCCAGCGGCCCTTGTACTTGTACTCATGCGGGTTGGCCGGATTGAGCTCGTAGCCGTACAGGTCTTCCTGGTCCATGTAGAAGCGCGTCAGGCCGAAAGCGATGGTGCCGTTGTGCCCGATCGAGATGCCGGGCAGGAACGGCTCGCCCGCGCCGATCACCGACATCCCCGGCGCGTTCAGGTGGCTGATATAGCGCAGGCTGGGCGCGCCGTGCGAGCGGTGCGGGTCGTTGGCCAGGATCGGGCGGCCGGTGGTGGTGCGCTTGCCGCCGATGACCCAGTTGTTCGACCCGAGGCTGCGGCCGGTATCGCTGTTGGGGTCCACCAGTGCGTAGAGCTGGTCGAGCGAGATGCTGGCGGCCTGCACATTGCCCCACGCCTCTTTCGGGAAGCGCGCTGCGGCGGTGGCCAGTTCGTAGGCGCGGCGCAGTTCGGCGGCGGGAACCGTGCAGGGGTCGATGCCGGGGCTGAGCCTGGGCTCGATCTGCGGGTCGAGTTCGCGGCGCAGCCAGTCGGCACGCGGGGCGTCCTGCCTGGCCTGGCAATAGAGCTGGGCGCGTTCGACTTCGCCGGTGAAGTTGAGCGTCAGGCCGTGGTGGCGGATGCGCACGATATCGTCGGCGCGCCAGCGCGCAGGCTTGTAGTTGAGCTTGCGGAATTCCGGCGGCAGCAGCTCGGGCTTCTGCTCGGTCAGCGCCACATAGGCGTTCACCCCGGCCACGAAGGCCTCGGCCACGCGCTTGGCGTCGGAGCCATAGGCTAGCCATTCGCGGTACATGTCGCCGCGGAACAGCACCGCGCGCGCCATGCGGTCGCCATCGGCATAGGCCGGGCCGAAGTCCCTGGCCATCTCGCCGAGTCCGCGCTTGCGCCACAGGTCGATCTGCCACAGGCGGTCGCGCGCGGCCATGAAGCCCTGCACGAAGAAGGCGTCGTAGAGCGTGCCGGCATAGATATGCGGCACGCCCCAGCGGTCGACCAGCACGCTTGCGGGCTTTTCCAGGCCGGGCACGGCCAGCACGTTGTTGCGGGCGGGGGCTTCGGCCATGGCGGCCGGGATGGTGGCGGCGAGCAGGGCCAGCGCAGCGGCCAGGCGGCGGGGGGTGCGTAACATCAGGTCTCCTCGGTGTTGTGATTGGCTGCAGATGTCTTGCAGTTCACACCGAAGATAGTGCATCCCCGGCCAGCGCGCGAGCCGCGCGGCCGATCTCCGCACGGCGCGTGCCGCTGCGGGTTCGCTCAGTAGACGTCGCGCCGGTAGCGGCCGTCGTCGGCAAGCCGGCGCAGCGCGTCTGCGCCGAGGATCCCGGCCAGTGCGTCATGGATGCCGCCGGCCATGCCCTGCAGGCTGCCGCAGACATAGATGGCGGCGCCGTCCGCCACCCATTGGCGCACCGTATCGCCCTGCGCGCGCACGGCGTCCTGCACGTAGCGCGGCGCGCCGCCGTCGCGCGACCAGGCATGGTCCACGCGCTGCAGCGTGCCGTCGGCCTGCCATGCGGCCAGTTCCCCGGCAAAGAACGCGTCATGCTGCGCCGAGCGCTCGCCGAACAGCAGCCAGTTGCGGCGCTGCCCGGCCGCGGCGCGGGCCTTGAGCTGGGCGCGCAGCCCGGCCAGCCCGGTGCCGTTGCCGACCAGGATCAGGGGCCGGTCGTCAGTCGGCGGGTGGAAGCTGCGGTTGGTGCGGATGCGCAGCGCGATGCGGGTACCCACGGGCGCGTGCTCGGTCAGCCAGCCGGAGGCCAGGCCGAGGCGGCCGTCGTCGTAGCGGGTCTGCCGCACCAGCAGTTCGAGTTGCCCGTCCCGCGGCAGCGAGGCGATCGAATACTCGCGGTGCGGCAGCGGCGGCAGCGTGTCCACCAGTTGCTGCGGCGGCAGGCCCAGCATCGCCGCGAAGTGCGCCTCAGGCAGCGGCATGCGTGTGCCCAGCGCCTCGGCGAGCGTGGCGTCGCGGCCGTCGCAGCGCACCGGTGTGGCGCCGTCGAGGCCAAGCCGCGCCAACAGCCGTTCAACCTCGGCCGGCGCGTGGCACGGGCCGATCTCGGCGATGTCGCCGGCTTGCCAGTCCATTGCCGCATCGCCCTGCGGCGCCAGCGACAGGTGGAACACCGGCGCACCCTGGCTGCCGGGGTTCAAATGATGGCGTTGCGCGAGCCGCCAGCTGTCATAGCGCGGCCGTTCCCAGTCGGCAATTTCCGCGCCGCCGCTCAGGGCCGACAGGTGGTTCTGCCAGTGGCGCAGGGCGCCTGCGTCCCCGTTGTCGACTTCGACCAGATCAAAGAGCGGCTGCGCACGGTGGCGCTGCAGCCAGCCGTCGAGCTTGTGGCCGAAAGCGCAGAAGCGCGCGTAGCTGCTGTCGCCGAGCGCGAGGATGCCATAGCGCAAAGACTGCAGGCCATCAGCGCCGGCCAGCAAGCGGCGTGAAAAACCGGACGCGCTGTCGGGGGCGTCGCCCTCGCCGGTGGTGCTGACCAGGAACAGCGCCTGGCGGCATGCCTGCAGGCGCTGCGCATCGACATCGGCCAGCGAGAGCAGTTGCACCGGCACGCCCGCGCCTTGCAGCGCGGTGGCGGTCTGCAGCGCCAGCTGTTCGGCAAACCCGGTCTGGGAGGCATAGGCAACCAGCGTCGCGCCCTCTTCCGTGCCAGCCAGTGCGGCCGCGCGCGCGCGCCGCTGGCGATAGTGGGCAACCACCGCGCTGCAGAAGCCCGCATAGGCCGCCACCACGCCGGCCGCCATGGCCATGCGCGACGGGCCCAGCACGGACAGCGCGATGCCGCCGGCAACGGCAAGCCAGCTTGCGCCGGCGATGGCGGACGGCATGGCCTTCGCCCTCATGCCAGCATCGCGGCAAAGGCCGGCGAAAGATGTTCATCGAAACCGCCCGGCGTGCGCACCAGGAAGCGCGCGGCAATGCCCTGGCGGCGCGCGTGCGCCATGCCGGCCTCTGGGCCCAGCACCGTCAGCGCGGTGGACAGCGCATCGGCCAGCATGCACTGCGCATGGATGACCGTGACCGAGGCCAGCGCGTGGCTGGCCGGATAGCCGGTGCGCGGATCGATGGTATGCGCGTAGCGGCGACCGTCACTGTCGAAATAGCGGCGATAGTCGCCGGAGGTGGCGATGGACAGGCCGTGCAGCGCCACCAGCGTCTGCCCCCCGGCATCGCAGTCCAGGCCGGGGGGTGATTCCAGCGCGACCCACCACGGCATGCCGTCGGGCTTGACGCCATGGCCGCGCAGTTCGCCGCCGATCTCGGTCAGGTGGTGGTCAAGGCCCTGCTCACACAGGTAGCCTGCCACCGCGTCGACGGCAAAGCCCTTGGCGATGGCGCAGAAGTCCAGCGACACGCCCCCCGGCTGCCAAGCGCGCCGGCCCGTGGCATCGACTTCGATGCGGGCCCAGCCGCAGCGGCCGCGCGTGGCCTGCACCGCGTCTGGCGACGGCGGCGCGGTGCGCGCCGGTGCTGGGCCGAAGCCCCACAGGTCGACCAGCGGACCGGCGCTCGGGTCATAGGCGCCACCGCTGTCGCGCGCCACCTGCAGCGCGCATTGCAGCACCATGAAGCAGTCTTCAGGCAGCGCGTGCCAGCTGCCGGGTGCCGCGCGGTTGAAACGGCTCAGGTCAGAATCCGCTTCCCAGTTGCTCATCTGCGCGATCACGCCATCGAGCACGGCCCGGATGCCGGCGGCGATGGCGTCCGCATCCGTCGCCGGCGGCAGCGGCGCCGCCACCGACCAGGTCGTGCCCATGGTCTGGCCGCCCCAGCGCTGCAGCCGCGTATCGGCTGCGGGCGGCTGCGGCGGCGCGGTCAGCGCGACAGGTACCAGGACGCGGTTCAAACCCGGCAACCGGCTTATTGCGGCAGCACTTCGACCGTCACCGCATAGACGGCACGGCGCGATTTGGCCTGTTTGAAGGTGGTCTTGTCGTCCTTCACCTCGGCTTCCATCCAGTACATGCCTGGGGCCGGCCACTTGACGCTGAACTTGCCGTCGGCGTCGGTGGTGGCGCTGAACTCCTGCAGCTGGTCGCGGTAGCGGATGCCGCCCGGCACCACCGAGACCTTCAGGTTGCTGGCGGGCTTGCCGTCGAGCAGCATGCGGAAGCTGGCGGTGTCGCCCGCGACCAGGTCGTTCGGGTGCGTGATCGGAGCCAGTTCCAGGCCGCGGCCGGCGGTGCGCAGGCCCTTGTCGCTGGGCTTGCCGGCGGTGACGAAGGATTCGATGCGGCCTTCGGCCTGGGTGACCTGCAGGTCCTGCGCATTGGCCGGGACTTCCTTGGCGAAGTTCTCGGCCGAACCGCGCCAGCGCTTGGCCTGGCCGTCGACCTTGTAGCTGGCGAACAGGCCGTTGTTGACCACCGCCACGCGGTAGGTGCCGGGCTGGGTCAGGTGCAGGTCGAAGGTGCTGCGGTACTTGCCGGTGGCAGCGTTCTCGGCCTTGACGGCGCTGCCGTCGGGCGCGGTCACCTGCAGGTTGTCGAGCCGCATCGGCACGTGCTCGAAATAGAACAGGTCGTTGGAGACAGCGGCGTCCACGGTCACCCACGGATCGCTGCCGGACAGCACGGTGGCCGACGGCAGCAGCCACTGGCGGTGCGCGTGCGCGGCCAGCGGCGCCAGGGCGGCCAGGGCGAGCACGGCCACGCGCGTGGCCATGCGGGTAGATGCGGCGGACATCAGGGAAGGTTTCATCGTCTGGCTCCGGAAGGATTACGGCTTCAGTTCGACGGTCACGCCGCCGAGTTCGTGTTCGCCCTTGGCGCGGGCGGTCTGTGCGGCTTGCGGCGGCCATGTGAACGGCACGCGCAGCAGTTCGCGCCCGCCCACTTCACGCGCGGCTTCCACCACCAGCTGGTAGTTGCCGGCGGGCAGCTTGCCCAGCGGCGCCTTGCCGTCGCTGAAGCTCACGCCGTGCTCGCCCGGCGAGCGCGTGGCACCGGAGATGCCGTCGGCCGGCATGTGCAGATCGCGGCCGGCCTTGCGCCACCACTGGCGCATGTCCTTGAGCCACTTGGTGCCTTCGCCGTCCTTGAGCTTGCCGTCGTACCAGACCGCCAGGGTCTGCACCGGGCTCTGGTCAGCGCGCTCGACCCACATCGCCACATAGGGGCGGTGGTACTCGGCCACGGTCAGGCGCGGGATTTCGACCTTGACGTTCAGGTCCGCGGCCAGCGCGGGGCCGGCCAGGGGAACCGCGGCCATGCCGGTCAGGGTGACGGTGAGCAGTCGGCGCATATCGGAGAAACCTCGTCAGTGAGATGCAGGAAGGAAAACGGTTGGAATGGTTGACTCAATGGATAAACAGGAGCGCCAGCAGCACCGGGACCACCAGCCCCAGCCCCACCAGCGGCCAGGTCCCCACGCGCCCGGCCGCATGCAGCTTGAGCAGGAACAGGCCGGTCACGCTGAAGACCAGGCACGCCAGCGCGAACACATCCAGGAACAGGCTCCACGCGGCGCCGGTGTTGCGGCCCTTGTGCAGGTCGTTCAGGTAGGAGATGGCGCCGCGCGTGGTTTTCTCGTACTGGGCTTCGCCGCTGTCGAGTTCCAGGCTGACCCAGGCGTCGCCACCCGGACGCGGCAGCGCCACGTAGATCTCGTCGGCGGACCATTCGGCCTCGCGCCCGCTGGCGTCGATGTCCAGCGCCTGCGCCAGCCAGTCGGCCAGCACCGGCGGCACCGGCGCCTTCTTTTCACGCGCCTGGGCATCGCCCGCCGGCGCTTCGGCTCGCACCTGGTCGAGCACACGCGTGGGCATGGTGGCGTGACGCGTCTCGACCGCGGGCCTGGCCTCGATTTGTGCGGCGTGGTTGAGCGTGAAGCCGGTGACGGCAAACAGCAGCATCCCGATCAGGCAGATCGCGGAACTGATCCAGTGCCACTGGTGGAGATGCTTGAGCCAGAAGGCACGGCGCTGCTGGCCGGAGGCCGGCTGGGTTTCGGTCATTGCGGTTGGTCGGCGGGCGCAGCCCAAGTGGTGGCCCGGTCTTGCCTTGTGTACGGATAGCTGTAGCGCCCCTTGTGCGCGTCACACGGCGCTCAGGTGTGCCATTGTCTGCACAATGGCTGGCGGAAGAGAGAAGGATAATCGTTCGCATTTGAAATCGCAAACGGTTCGGGGTGGGCGCTGGATTACAGCGCGTTACAACGTGAAGCAGCGGGACGGATCACTTGTCCGCGGCGCTCCGATTCGCTGGAAGAGATGTGCAATGCACAAGCCCGACGGCACATGCAAGCCAATCAACCACATCACCCGAAGGGGTGAAATTCCCCGGTCAAGTTAGTTGCCTCCTGCGCCGTTAAGGCGATGACTCACACGCATGCGACAGGCGCCACCGATGCATGACGCCGCCGGCGTGTCGCCGACAAGAAACGCGCAGTGCGCGGAATATGGAGGAGTGGAAGCAATGCTGCACAACCTGAGCCTGAAGAAGAAGCTGTTATTGCCGCTGGTGCTGAGCTGGATCTGCCTGCTCGGCATCACGCTGTGGAACGCGTGGCAGATCCGCACGCTACGCATGGAAGAGCGGCGCCTGGACCTGGCCCACGTCACCGACACGGCATTCTCGGTGGTGGCCGAGTACGAGGCGCTGGCCAAGGCCGGCAAGCTGACGCAGGACGAGGCCAGGAAGCAGGCCATCGAGCGCGTGCGCGCGATGCGCTTCGGCAGCGATGGCTATTTCACGCTGATGCGCTCGGACACCGTGGTGCTGATGCATCCGTTCAAGCCGGAGATGAACGGCAAGGCCATGGAAGGCACCAGGGACCCCAACGGCGTCTACCTGTTCCGCGACATCGCCGAGATCGGCAAAGGGCCTGGCAAGGGCTTCGTCGAATACCTGTGGCCCAAGCCCGGCGCCGAAGCGCCGCAGCCCAAGCTGAGCTACGTGGCCAACTTCCGCCCGTGGGACTGGAACTTCATCGCGGGCCTGTACCTGGACGACATCGAGGCGGCGTTCCGCGCCGAGCTGATGAAGGCGTTCGGCATCCTGCTGGGGGTTGGCCTGCTGATGTCGCTGGTGATGGTGCGCGTGGCCGCCAGCCTGCAGCGCCAGCTGGGCGGCGAGCCCGCCACCACGGCGCACATCGCCGCGCGCATTGCCGAAGGCGACCTCGGCAGCCAGGTCGAGGTGCGCCCCGGCGACGAGCACAGCGTCCTCTATGCGATGCAGCGCATGCAGGCGCGCCTGACCGGCGCGATCGGCAGCATCCGCGGCTCGGCCGATTCGATCGCGGGCGCGGCCAAGCAGATCGCCGCGGGCAACGCCGACCTGTCGCGCCGCAGCGAAGAACAGGCCGCGTCGCTGCAGGAAACCGCCGCCAGCATGGAGCAGCTCACCAGCACCGTGCGCCAGAGCGCCGAGAACGCGCGCCAGGCCAGCCACCTGGCCGAAGGCGCATCGGACATCGCCGTGCGCGGCGGCACCATTGTCAGCCAGGTGGTGGACACCATGGGCGAGATCAAGAACGCCTCGGGCAAGGTGGTCGACATCATCGGCGTGATCGAGGGCATTGCCTTCCAGACCAACATCCTCGCGCTCAACGCGGCAGTGGAAGCGGCGCGGGCCGGCGACCAGGGCCGCGGCTTCGCGGTGGTGGCCGGCGAGGTGCGCACGCTGGCACAGCGCAGCGCCACCGCGGCCAAGGAGATCAAGGCGCTGATCGGCAACTCGGCGCAGCGCGTTGACGACGGCGCGGTGCTGGTGGAAAGCGCGGGCAAGGCCATGGACGAGATCGTCGGCGCGGTCAAGCGCGTGACCGACCTGATGGCCGAGATGCGCGCGGCCACCGAGGAGCAGACCGGCGGCATCGAGCAGGTCAACCAGGCGGTGTCGCAGATGGACCAGATGGCGCAGCAGAACGCCGCGCTGGTGGAAGAAGCCGCGGCCGCCGCCGCCTCGCTGGAAGACCAGGCCGACGCGCTGCATCACGCGGTCGGCCAGTTCCGGCTGGCGCAGGCTTGACGGCAGCGCCGCCGCTTGTCACTTGGGCGTCATACGCACCAGACTGCTGCGTGTATCATGAAGCGCAGCCGGCCGCCCCATGCGGTCGGCATGGACTCTGACCACTACCGGGAGAGCGCATCATGATGGCATTCATTGGCACCGTGTTCGTTGGCCTGATCGTCGGCCTGATCGCCAGGGCGGTCAAACCCGGCGACGACAAGATGGGCTGGATCATGACCATCGTCCTGGGCGTGCTGGGCTCGCTGGCTGCCGGCTACGTCGGCCGCGCCATGGGCTGGTACCAGCCGGGCCAGCCGGCCGGGTGGATCGCGTCGGTGCTTGGCGCGATCGTGCTGCTGGTGATCTACGGCATGGTCCGGCGCAAGGGCTGACTGGCGCGGCGCACGCCAACGGCATCGTTGGCGTCGGCCAGGTCCGGTACCTCGGGCGCGGCAGGCGCCTGCGGTACCGCGGCAGCATCGGGCTTGCCGCTGCGCGCCGGCGCCTGGAGACCCTGGGCCAGCGCGGCGCCAGGCACGGCATCGGCCGGCGCGGCCATGGTGGGCACGCGCGGCGTACGCAGCCCGGGCGCAGCATCGCGGCAGCGCAGCAGCGCGCGGTCGCCACCCGGCGCCATCGCCGACACCTGCGGCGCGATCGCCCGCAGGACCCGCACCGCCAGCGCGCTGGTAAAGCTGTAGCGCGCCGCATAGGGTTCTCTCACATTGACCACCACGGTGCCGAAGAAGCGCTCGCCCAGCGTGAACACAAAGGTGGCCGAGCGGTTCACCGAGCGCGACGAAATCAGCCGCCCACCCGGCCCGTAGACCTGGTAGCGCTGGTCGCCGGTGCCGGTCTTGCCCGCCACCGCCAGCGTGGCGCCATCACGCCCCGGCACCGTGAAGGCGCCGCGAATCGACTTGGCAGTGCCGCGCTCCACCACGTCCAGCATCGAGCGCCGTGCCAGCTCTGCCACCTCGGCCGGCAAGACCCGCTTGCCCGGGCCCGGCTGCAGCACGTAGCGCGTGGCGTACGGCGTGCCGTCGGCAAACGCCAGGCTGCGCACCGCCGTGTTCTGCGTGACCACGCCGCCCGCCAGCAGGATGCCGGCCAGCTCCGCCAGCGCGGCCGGCCGGTCGCCCGCGGCACCGATGGCGCTGCCGTACGACGGTGTCAGGGAATCGAACGGATAGCCCAGCCGCTGCCAGCGCCGCGCAATCCGCGTGAAGGCATCTTGCTCCAGCAGCGTGCGGATGCGGTTGTCCTGGCCGGCCTTGCTGCGCGTGCGGAACAGCCATTTGTACACTTCCTGGCGCTCGGCGGTGCTGGCCTTCAGGATCTCTGCCAGGGTCGCGTCGGGGTGCTGGTCGAGGTACTCCACCATCCACAGTTCCAGCGGATGCACCCGTGACAGGTAGCCCCGGTCGTTCAGGTTGAACTTGTCCTTGCCGTACTTGCGGTACAGCGCACTCAGGTCTTCGCCGGCCAGCTGCTTGTCGCCCAGGCGGGCGCGCATGATGCGGATGTAGCTGTCCTCGTCCAGCTGCGGCCGCGCGCTCAGCAGTGTCACCGACATGCGCACCGCGTTCAGGTGCGGCGTAGTCATGCGCACGCGGCCCAGCAGCGTGGTCAGGCGCAGCTCAGAACTCTTGCCGCGGTAGCGCTGGTAAAAGTTCGTCATGTAGGCGCTGCCCTCCTGGTCGGCAAAGCGCTCCAGGTAGGCGCGCCGGCCGGGCGCGTCGCGGTCATCGAAGAGCTCGCCAATGTCCGGGCTGGCGTGGAAGGTCTCGTAGCGCACGATGTCGCGCATCATGCGGATGAAGACCAGGTTGACCGAGTGCTGGAATGCGGTCCGCACCGTCAGGTTGCGCATGCCCGATTCACGCTCGAAGTTGGTGAAGCTCTGCAGGCCGCCGCCGGTGTAGAAGGCTTCGCCGGCGCCGCCCGAGTACTTGCGCTCCATGGCGGCCTCGAGCATGGCCATCAGCTCGCGCTCGGCGGGCTTGCGCGCCTTCAGCAAGTATTCGACCGCCCAGTGGCTGAGCGCATCCTGGCGTGCCAGCGGCACCGCGGCCAGCTGGGCGCTGGTCATGCCGGCGTAGCGTGCGTGCAGCTCGCTGATGATCTCCAGGTAGGTCACCAGCGTGCGCAGCTTGGCAGTGGAACCCAGGTTCAGGCGCGCGCCGCTGTTGATATCAAAGGGCTGGTCGATATTGTCGGCCTGGATCCGCACCACGCTGGCATTGCCCACGCGCTCATACAGCGTGAAGCTCGTCATCAGCTTCGACGGATCGTCGTGGTCGCGCAGCAGGTTGTGGCCGTACAGGCCCATGGCGCGCGCATCGGCCTTGTTGTTCACGCGCTGCAGGGTCTCGGTGACGATGCGCTGCGCCTCGCGGTTAACGGTGCTGTCCACGCTCAGGTCGAGCCGGTCCATGTCGTAGCGGCTCTCCACCCCCGTCAGCCGGGTGATATCGGCGCGCACCCGGTTGACGGCCTTGCGCGTGACAAAGGGCTCCTGCGGCGGGCTCTGGGGTGGCGCGGCCTTGTCCAGCGGCTGCGCCAGCGCCGCGTCGCGCAGCTCGGCGGTGATGACATTGTTGGCCGCCAGCAGGCGCAGGTAGCTGCCGGTCAGCGCATCCAGGTTGGTGTCGTCGCGGCGCAGGTGGTAGGACGGGCGGCGCTGCGAGATGATCAGCGACAGCGCGCGCTTGAAGGCCTGCGCCTGGCGCGGATCGGGCGCGCGCTGGTCCAGTTCCTTGAGCAGCCGGTTGACCTCGCCGAAGTCCTCGCCATACCAGACCCAGAGCCCATCGCCGATGCCGTTGATCTCGCCGAAGCCGGCGCGCGCCGACAGCGGCACCGTGTTCAGGTAGTCGACCACGATGCGCTCGCGCGCGCGCTGGGTGTCGGGGCCGTCCAGGTAGGCACGCAGCGACGCCGACGCCATCTGGCGGAATTTCTCGGGGATCGATGCGGTGCGGCCTTCGGGCGAGTGCCGGTATTTCTCGATCTGCGTGGCCAGCGTGCTGCCGCCGGGCGCGTCATGCGACTTGTCGGCAAGCCGGATCACCTGGTCAAGCACCGCGCGCGACAGCCGGCGCCAGTCCAGCGCCGGGTTCATATTGGGGTATTCCGGGTTGAGCAGGCCCTGGTTCTCGACATAGAGCAAGGCGCTCACCAGCAGTGGCGGCACCGCGCCGAAGTCCGGGTACTGGCGCTGCGGATAACGCTCGAACGCCAGCGTCAGCCCGTTGCAGTCGCGCAGCAGCAGGCCCGCCTGGTTTTTCTCGCGGTAGGGCGTGAACAGGCCTTCGTCGATCAGCCGCACCATGTCGGGCGACATGCGCGCCTGTTCGGCAGGAACGTAGCCGCGCTGCTCCAGCCGCTGCGCGAACAGCGGCATCCGGCCGTAGCCCATGCGGGCGTCATAGGGCCCGGAATGCGGGAAACGGATGCTGTCGCTGGCGCCCGGCTGGATCTCGAATGTCAGTCGCTGCCCCAGGCTGCCGATCAGCCGCGCCTGCAAGTGCGAGTTGCGCACTTCGCTTGCGACAAAGCTGTACACGACATAGGCGCCCCCACCAAGGGCGACCGCCAAGCCAGCGAAGATCCAGCCACGACGCGACACGTTTGGGCTTCCCTGTTGGGCCGATGCAGCGCGCAGGCGCTGCCATGCACCGGCTCGAAGCGCTATGTTCTCGCGGCGCGCGCACGCCGCGCGCCGCCTGTCTTGATATTAGTAGGAGTAAAGGCAGCCTGCAGCAAGCGCGCGCGCGGGCATCGTGCCGTTGCATACAGGCATCACTCCAGGCAGCGCCTGCGCCACATTGCGCCCCTGTCCGAAAGGGTCATCAGGCTGCCTGCGCGCGTGCCACGGGCCGCCCCCCCAACGGGTAACCCGGGTCGTTGTAGCCATGCGTCGAGGCATGACCCGGCGACACCAGCGCATCGACCATCGATTCTTCCTCGCGTGTGATGACGGCACCGGGAGCGCCCAGATAGTCCTCGAATTGCGCCAGCGTGCGCGGACCGGCAATGACCGACGAGATGATCGGGTTGGCCAGCACCCACGCCGTGGCGAACTGGCCCGGCGTCAGCCCGCGCCCTTCGGCATGGACCTTGAGCTGCTGTGCGATCACCAGCGATTCTTCGCGGAACTCGGTTTCCATCATGCGGCGGTCGGCGCGGCCGGCGCGCGTGCCCTCGCCCGGTGCCTGCCCGGGTGCGTACTTGCCGGTCAGCACGCCGCGCGCCACCGGGCTGTAGGGCACCACGCCCAGCCCGTAGTGCTCGCATGCCGGCAGGATCTCCACCTCCGGCATCCGGTTCAGCAGGTTGTAGTAGGGCTGGCACGCCACCGGGCGCGGCACGCCCAGCTCGCCGCACAGCCGTGCGATCTCCGCGATGCGCCAGCCGCGGAAGTTCGACACCGCCCAGTAGCGGATCTTGCCGCTGCGCACCAGGTCGCCCATCGCCCGCACCGCCTCTTCCAGGTTCGCGCCGGGATAGTCGCGGTGCAGGTAGAGAATGTCGATGTAGTCCGTCGCCAGCCGGTGCAGGCTGTCCTCCACCGCGCGCAAGATCCAGGTCCGCGAATAGTGGCCGTGATTGGGCGCCGCCTGCATCGCGTTGCCCAGCTTGGTGGCAAGCACCCAGTCGTGGCGGCTGGCGGTCAGCAGGCGCCCGACCATCTGCTCCGACGCGCCCTTGGTATACACGTCGGCGGTGTCGATGAAGTTCACGCCGTGGTCGCGCGCGCTGGCAACGATGCGGGCGGCTTCGGCCTCATCGGTCTGGTCGGCGAACATCATGGTGCCCAGGCAGAGTGCCGAAACGCGCAGGTTGCTGGCGCCGAGGCGGCGGTAAGGCATGGTGGTGGCGGGCATGGTGGCTCCTTGGGATGGGGTGGGATGGCGTCGGGGTGGTGAAAGCACAGGGCACAGGCGGAAACGGCAGGCTGTGACCACGGTTCCACATTTTGCCGCGAGTCGGCGTGGCTTGCTGGCCCCCTGCCGGTGTCCGTGCGGCCCATCGGGTATCCAGCCCGGGAGAATTGGTTTCAATATGTTGCAGGCCGGCCAACGGGAGCCAATTTGCAGTCATATTCTTGCGTTTGCCGCGTGAGGATGACGCTTTGCGCTACCCTCGCGGCCTCCATGCAATAGAAGAAAAGAATCGAATCTTATGAAAACGGAAACCACGGATGTCGTTATCATCGGCGCAGGGCCCGCGGGCTCGGTCGCGGCCGGCTTGCTGCGCAAGCATGGGATTCCGGTGCTGGTGATCGAGAAGGAAACCTTCCCGCGCTTTTCCATCGGCGAAAGCCTGCTGCCGCAGAGCATGGCCTACATCGAAGAGGCAGGCATGCTGCGCGCGGTGGTGGAAGCGGGCTTCCAGTACAAGAACGGCGCCGCCTTCTCGCGCGGCGACCGGCAGACCGCCTTCGACTTCCGCGAGAAGTTCTCGCCGGGCTGGGGCACCACCTACCAGGTGCAGCGCGCGCGCTTTGACGACGTGCTGATCCGCGAGGCGGCGCGCCAGGGCGCCGAGGTGCGCTTCTCGCACCTGGTCGAGGACGTCGACGTCAGCGGCGCGCAGCCTGAGGTGACCGTGCGTGCGCCGGACGGCAGCCGGTACACCGTGCGCGCGAAGTTCCTGCTCGATGCCTCCGGCTTTGGCCGCATCCTGCCGCGCCTGCTGCAGCTGGAATCGCCGTCGGGCTTCCCGGTGCGCAGCGCGCTCTTCACCCACGTGGAAGACCGCATCGCGCCAGGCGCCTTTGACCGCAACAAGATCCTGATCAGCGTGCATCCGCAACACCCGGACGTCTGGTACTGGACCATCCCGTTCTCGGATGGCCGCTGCTCGCAGGGCGTGGTTGCCGAGAAGGCATTCCTGGACCGCTACACCGGCACCGAGACCGAACGGCTGCGGGCGCTGGTGGCCGAGGAACCCGGCCTGGCAAAGCTGCTTGGCAACGCGCAGTGGGACACCCCGGCGCGCCAGATCGCCGGCTATTCGGCCAATGTGAAGTCACTGTGGGGCAACGGCTATGCACTGCTCGGCAATGCCGGGGAGTTCCTCGACCCGGTGTTCTCGTCCGGCGTGACCATCGCCTTCAAGTCGGCCAGCCTGGCAGCGCAATGCCTGCTGCGCCAGCTTGCCGGCAACACCGTGGACTGGGACAAGGACTTCGCCCAGCCGCTCAAGGCCGGCGTGGACTGCTTCCGCGTTTTTGTCGAAGCCTGGTACGAGGGCCGCTTCCAGCAGTTGATCTTCCATCCCAATGCCAACTCCGAAATCCGCGACATGATCTCGTCGATCCTGGCCGGCTACGCGTGGGACCGCAGCAACCCCTTCGTGGCCGAGCCACGCCGCCGGCTGGCGGTGCTGGAAGAATTCTGCCGCGTATGATGCGCCGCATCCGCGTGCGTTCCGCTTTCGCGCGCGCAGAGGACTCTTTTCAAGGACACCAGGTATGACCAATCCGACCGTGCTGGTTACGGGATCGTCGCGCGGCATCGGGCGCGCCATCGCCCTGCGGCTGGCCCGCGACGGCTATGACGTGGTGGTGCATTGCCGCTCGCGCCGCGACGAAGCCGACTCGGTCGCCGACGCGGTGCGCGCCTGCGGCCGCAAAGCCCGCGTGTTGTGCTTCGACGTGGCCAGGCGCGAGGAAGCCGCGGCCGCGCTGCTGGCCGATATCGCCGCCCATGACTGCTACTACGGCGTGGTATGCAACGCCGGCCTGGCGCGCGACGCGGCCTTCCCGGCCATGAGCGGCGCCGAGTGGGACGAGGTGGTGCACACCAACCTCGACGCCTTCTACAACGTGCTCAACCCGGTGGTGATGCCGATGGTGCAGCGGCGCCAGCCCGGGCGCATCGTCACGCTGTCGTCGGTCTCGGGCCAGGTGGGCAACCGCGGCCAGACCAACTACAGCGCGGCCAAGGCCGGCATCATCGGCGCCACCAAGGCGCTGGCGATCGAACTTGCCAAACGCGCCATCACGGTCAACTGCGTGGCGCCCGGCCTGATCGACACCGACATGGTCGAGCAGCACGTGCGCGACGAGGCGCTGCGCATGATCCCGGCGCGGCGGCTCGGCACGCCCGACGAAGTGGCCGCGACCGTGGCCTTCCTGATGTCGCCCGACGCCGGCTATATCACGCGCCAGGTGATCTCGGTCAACGGGGGCATGTTCGGATGAAGCGCGTCGTCGCCAGCGTGGCCCCATGAACGGGGTCAGCATCTTCTTCCTGCAAGCGATGCTGGTGGTCGCCCTGCCCTACCTGCTATGGCGTGGTGCCGGCCTGCGCTCGGTGTTTCCGCTGGTCGGCGTGCAGGTGCTGGCCGGCATCGTGCTGGGGCCGTCGGTGTTCGGGCAGCTGGCGCCGCAGGGCTGGACCGCGCTGTTCGGCCCCGATCGCCTGCCGATGCTGTCCGGCCTGCAGTGGCTGGCGGTGACGCTGTTCTGCTTCCTGACCGGCCTGCACCTGCGCGAAGACAGCGTGCCTGCGCACTGGCGCGCGACCCTGCAGATCTCGCTGGGCAGCATTGCGGCGCCGTTCGCGCTGGGGGCCGCTGCCGGCTGGTGGATGACCACGGCCGGCTGGCCGGTCGCGGGGGAACTGGCCAGCCCCTCCTGGTTTGCCTGCGCCATGGGCATCTGCACCGCCGTCACGGCGCTGCCGGTGCTGGGTGCGCTGCTGCGCGAAATGCGCCTGACCGGCACCCGCCTGGGCCAGCTGGCCTTGCGCTGCGCGGCCGTCAACGATGCCTGGGTGTGGCTGTTCCTGACCCTGGTGCTGCTGCAGCATGGCGGCCAGGACGGCGCCAGCGGCCTCACCGTGGCGGCCCGCGCCGGTGCCTACCTGGGGTTCATGTTCCTGGCGGTGCGCCCCGCGCTGGCATGGCTGCTGCGCCGCCGCGCGCCGGAGACCGAGCTGCTGCTGGCGATGGCGCTGTTCCTGGTGCTGGCCTCGGCATTCCTGGGCGAACTGGCCGGGCTGCACCATGTGATGGGCGGCTTCGTCGCCGGGCTGGTATGGCCCGCGCGCGAAGCGCAGCGCGTGCGCCAGCAGCTCGAACCGGTCACGGTGGTGGTGCTGCTGCCCTTCTTCTTCCTCGCCGCCGGACTGCGCACCGAGATCTCGCTGGATAATCCGATGACACTGTGGATCGCGTTGCTGTCGCTGGTCATCGCGATCACCGGCAAGATGGCCGGCGTGGCGCTGCCCGCGCGCCGCGCCGGCATGGGCTGGCGCGAATCGCTGGCGCTGGGCACGCTGCTGCAGACCAAGGGCCTGGTCGAGGTGGTGGTGCTGACCGTGCTGCTGGACGCGCGCATCATCAGCACCGCGGCGTTTTCCGGGCTGCTGCTGATGGCGCTGGCCAGCACGCTGCTGGCGCGGCCGTTGACGATGCTGGTGGCGCGGGGCCGGTCGCATTAAGCGCCATCCGGCCGCTCACACCGGGGTCAATCCCGGCAACCCTGCAATCGCCTGCGCCAGGTAGTCCAGCAACAGCCGCACCCGCTCCGGCTGGTAGCGCCGCGACGGATAGACCAGGAAGGCTTCCTGCGCCGGACCGCTCCAGCGTGGCAACACGCGCTGCAGGGCGCCGCTGTCGAGCAGGTCCTGCACCAGCCATGCCGGGGTCATGCCAAAGCCGGCGCCGGCCAGGAAGCTCTCGCGCATCGCCAGCGAGTTGTTGACACGGTAGCGGCAGGGCGCGCTGACCGGCGCCTGCCCGCCGGGCCCGTCGAGCACGATCTCGTCGCCGGCGGCCAGCCAGGTGAAGCGCAGGATCTGGTGCCGCGCCAGGTCGGCCGGCTGCCGGATGCGCGGATGGCGTGCGAGGTAATCCGGCGAGGCCACCAGCAGCCGCGGCGACACCGCGATGCGGCGCGCGACCACGTTGGGCGGCAGCGAGGCGCCGAGGCGCACCGCGATGTCGACGCCCTCCTCCACCAGGTCGACGAAGCGGTCGTCGAACAGCAACTCCACCTCCACCCCCGGATAGCGCTGCTGGAACGCCAGCACCAGCGCATTGAGCCGCAGCACGCCGAAGCTGGCCGGCGCGCTGACACGCACCCGCCCGGCCGGCTGCCCGGACATGCCACGCGCATCGCTGACCGCCTCGCCGTATTCATCCAGCACGCGGCGCGCGCGCTCATGGAAGCGCCGCCCCGCCTCGGTCGGCGACAGGCTGGTGGTGCTGCGCTCCAGCAGCCGCACGCCCATCTCTTTCTCCAGCGCAGCCACGACCTTGCTGATGGTCGGCTGGGTCGACTGCTGCTCGCGCGCCACCGCCGACAGGCTGCCCAGCTCCACGGCGCGCACGAAGACCTGCATTGCCCTGATGGTGTCCATGCCGTTCCTTGTGTGCCGACTCATTCCATCATGGCATGAGCGATATGCCATTCTGCCCGCTACCTGTCATTTCCGGAATGCCCTACCTTTGGCGTCATCCCGGCACCAACGCCGGTCCACGAACCGAGGCAAACCCAATGCTCCGCATTCCCCGCATCCTGCGCCGCCTGACTGCGCTGACGTTCTCCGCCACCATCGCCAGCACCGCGGCGCTGGCCAGCCCCTTGCAGGACCCGGCCTGGCTGACCAGCTGGATGGCAAGCCAGCAGCCGGTGTGGCAGCCCGGCGCCCAGCCGCTGCCGACTGGCGTGCCCGCGGTGCTGTCCGGCCAGACGCTGCGCCAGGTGGTACGGCTCAGCGTGGGCGGCAAGCGCGTGCGCGTGGTGCTGTCCAACCCTTACGGCCGCCACCCGGTCGCGGTCGGCGCGGCGCAACTCGCGCGCCATGCCGGCAGTGGCAGCATCGATGCGGCGGGCAGCCGCGCGGTGACGTTCGGCGGCAGCGCGTCGGTGATCATCCCGGCTGGCCAGTCCGTGGCAAGCGATCCGGTCGCCTTCGACGCCCCCGCACTGGGCGAACTGGCACTCAGCCTCTACCTGCCGCAACCGACAGCGATCGAGTCGTTCCATTGGGATGGGCGCCAGACCGCGTGGCTCGCGGCCGGCAATGCGACTACGCGGGCCATGCTGCCTGCGCCGCAGTGGTTCAGCGCGCGCATCCTGCTCAGCGAGGTGCAGGTCGATGCGCCCGGGCATGCCGGCGCCGTGGTGGCCATCGGCGATTCGATCACCGAGGGCAACGGCTCAACCCCCGACACCAACCGCCGCTGGCCCGACGTGCTGGCACAGCGTGCGGCCGGCAACGGCGTGGCTGTGCTCAATGCCGGCATCTCCGGCGGCCGGCTGCTGCGCGATGGCATGGGGGAGTCCGCGCTGGCGCGGCTGGATCGCGACGTACTGAGCCAGCCGCATGTGCGCACCGTGATCGCGGCGATCGGCATCAACGATATCGCCTGGCCGGGCTCCACCTTTGCACCGGGCGATGCGGTGCCGCAGGCCGCCGCGCTGATCGAGGGCTACCGCCGCCTGATCGCGCGCGCCCACGCGCGCGGCGTGCGCGTGATCGGCGCCACCATCACGCCGTTTGCGGGGGCGCTGCGCGATACGCCGATCCGCGGCTATGACAGCCCGGGCAAGGAAGCGGTGCGGCTGGCGGTCAACGACTGGATCCGCAACGGCGGCGCGTTCGATGGGGTGGTGGACTTCGACGCCGCGGTGCGCGATCCCGCGCGCCCGCAGGCGCTGCTGCCGGCGTTCGACAGCGGCGACCACCTGCATCCCGGCGACGCGGGCTATCGCGCCATGGCGGCGCAGATCGATGCGGCGCTGCCTGAGCTTGCCCGTCAGTCCCGGTCCGGCGCACCCGGTGGAAAGAGCGGGCGGTAGGGCCGCGCCTCGTCCACCGCGCGCGCGAACGATGGCCGCGCCAGCAGCCGGTTGCGATAAGCGCGCACATTGGCGCGCGCATCCGGGATGGGATGCACCCAGTCCGCATAGAACAGCGACGGCGCGGCAGCGCAATCGGCCAGCGTGAAGGCGCCGCCCGCGGCCCATTCCCGGCCGGCCAGCGTTGGCTCAAGCCAGGCATAGGCTGAGTCAAGCAGCTTGCGCGCCTCGGCCACGCCATAGGCATCGCGGTGCTCCGCCGGGCGCAGGTAGTCGGCCACGATGCGTTGCATCGGCGTCATCACGTACTGGTCGAAGAAGCGGTCGAGCATGCGCACTTCCAGCGCGGCGTCGGGCGAATCCGGCAGCCAGCGCACGGGGCCGCGGTGATGCTGGTCCAGGTAGTCGATGATGATGCTCGACTCGAGCACCGTGCGGCTGCCGTCGACCAGCACCGGCATGCGCCTGAGCGGCCATAGCCTGGCGAGTTCGTCCATGTTCTGCGCGTGTTCTGGCGACAGCATCCGGAATTCGAAGGGGATGGCGTTCTCGTACAGCGCAACCAGGACCTTCTGGCAATAGGACGAAAACGGGTGGGCGTATAGCTCCATCGTGGTCTCCGGTGGTGATCTTCGGTGGTGGTCGGCGCGCGACTACTGCTGCGCCGCAAAGCGATCGGTTGCGGCAATCAGCTGGTCCATGATGCCCGGCTCGGTCCACGCATGGCCGGCGCCTTCGATCAGGTGGAAATCGGCCGTGGGCCACGCCTGGTGCAGCGCATAGGCATAGCGCACCGGGCACGGCATGTCATAGCGGCCGTGCACGATCACGCCGGGGATGTCGGCCAGCTTGTGCGCGTCGCGCAGCAGCTGCCCGTCTTCCAGCCAGCAGCGATGCGTGAAATAGTGGTTCTCCAGCCGCGCGAACGCCAGCGCGAAGTGCCCGTCGTCATGCTTGGCGCTGTTGCCGGCGTCCGGCAACAGCGTGATGGTCTCGCCTTCCCAAACGCTCCATGCGCGTGCCGCTTCCACCTGCTTGTCCTGGTCGTCACCGGTCAGCAGCTTGCGGTACGCGGCCATCATGTTGCCCCGCTCGGCCTCGGGCACCGGCGCCTGGAAACGCGCCCACTTGTCGGGAAACATCTCGGACACGCCGTATTGGTAGTACCAGTCCAGCTCCGCCTGCGACACCGTGTAGATGCCACGCAGCACCAGCTCGCTGACGCGCTGCGGGTGCTTCTGCGCATAGGCCAGCGCCAGCGTCGAGCCCCATGAGCCGCCGAACACCAGCCAGCGCTCCACGCCGGCCAGATCGCGCAGGCGCTCGATATCGTCGACCAGGTGCCAGGTGGTGTTGGCCTCCAGCCCCGCATGCGGCGTCGAACGCCCGCAGCCGCGCTGGTCGAACAGCAGCACGTCATAGCGCGCCGGATCGAACAGCCGCCGGTGGTCCGCAGAGATCCCGCCACCGGGCCCGCCGTGCAGGAACACCGCCGGCTTGGCGCCGGGTGTGCCCACGCGCTCGTAGTAGATGACATGCCCGTCGCCGGCATCCAGCGTGCCGGTTTCATAGGGCTCGATTTCGGGATAGAGGGTGCGCAAGGCGGGCATGGATATGGTCTACGGAGATCGGGAGCCACAGTGTACGCCGGAGGGAACTGCAAACAAGTAGCCCGCCCCCTAACCGGCAAACACCGCCTTCACCCAGTCCCTCAGCAACCGCGTGGCGGGACGCTCCGCGGCGCGCTCGCTGTAGACAAGGTCATAGCGGAAGCTCTCCAGCGTAAGCCCGAAGGGCTGCACCAGCACGCCCGAGGCCAGCTCTTCCGCGACCAGCGTCAGGCTGAGCAGGCCGACTCCCTGCCCCGCGATGGTCGCCTGCACGGCGTGGATCTCGTCGGTAAAGCTGAGGCCAGCCTGTGGATCGGTGACCTCGACGCCGGCGTGCGCCAGCCACTGGCGCCATACCGGCGCGCGCTCGTCATCGCGCGCGCCGGCGCCCCATTCAAAGTGCACCAGCGTGGCGTGCTTCAGGTCTTGCACGCTGGCCAGCTTCAGGCCGGGGCTGCAGACCGGCGCAAACCGGTCGCGGAACAACGGCTCGACCACCAGGCCGGGATAGCTGCCGCTGCCGTAGCGGATGGCAGCGTCCGCATCGTGGTCCAGGTCGACGATCTGGTCCGACGCATCCAGGCGCAGCGTCCAGTCAGGGTAGGCCGCGCGGAACTGGCCGGCGCACGGTGCCAGGCGCCTGGCCATGAAGGCAACGGTCGACGTCAGCGTGGCAACGTTGGCCTGTCCGCTGCGCTGCACCGCCAGCACGGCGCGCTCCATCCCGTCCAGGCCGTCCCGCACCGCGGGAAACAACTGATGCCCGGCGGGCGTCAGGCGCACCTTGCGGGTCTGGCGCTCGAACAGCTTCACGCCAAGGCTCTCTTCCAGCAACCGGATCTGGTGGCTGACCGCCGTCGGCGTGACGTGCAGTTCGTCCGCCGCGTGCTTGAAGCTGGCGCGCCGGGCGGCGGCTTCAAAGGTGCGCAGGGCACCCAGTGGCGGCAGTTTGCGCAAGCTTCCTCCTTAGATGAGATGCATTCATGTGTCGACTGAAAAGCAACCATTTGTCGCGGCCTGATCCCGCTCCGATACTTGACCCATCGGATCGGCCATCCAGGCGATCAGGTGAATTCTACTAAACCATCTACCGGAGTCAGCAATGCTGCTGGAACAAGTCCACACCCAACCCGACCCCTATGCTCCCTATCTGCTTTCGCAAGCCATCCGGGCCGGCGGCTTCCTCTTCGTCTCCGGCCAGGCCGGGGTCGGCGACGATGGCGCCATCGTGGGCCGTGACGACTTCGATGCCCAGGCCGAGCAGGCGTTCAGCAACCTCAGGCGCGCGCTGCAGGCGGGCGGCTCGGGGCTGGACCGCGTGGTGAAGGTGACGATCTTCCTGACCTCGATGGCACACTTCCCGAAGATCGTCGAACTGCGCCGCAAGTGGTTCTCTGCCCCCTATCCGGCCGACACCATCGTCGAGGTCTCGGCGCTCTACTCGCCGGACGCGAAGATCGAGATCGAAGCCATCGCCCTGGCCGCAGAGGCTGCGCGATGACCACGCCCGCCACCCCATCGCTGTTCGATACGCTGGCGCTGAACGGCGTGCCGCTGCGCAACCGGCTCGCGGTGGCGCCGATGACGCGCATCAGCGCCACCGCCGCAGGCGTCCCCACCGAGGCCATGACGCGCTACTACGCAGGCTTTGCCCGCGGCGGCTTTGGCCTCATCGTCACGGAGGGCATCTATACCGACCGTGCCTATGCCCAGGGCTATGCCGGCCAGCCCGGTTTGACGGATGCGCAGCAAGTGGCCGCGTGGCGCCAGGTGGTTGCCGCGGTCCACCAGCAGGGCGGGCGCATCGTGGCCCAGCTGATGCACGCCGGTGCGCTGTCGCAAGCCAACCGCTTCCGCGACCACACGGTCGGACCCTCGGCGGTGCAGCCCAAGGGGCAGCAGATGACCGTGTATGCCGGCAAGGGTCCATACCGGATGCCGCGCGCCATGGAAGAGGCGGACATCCTGCAGGCCATCGAAGGCTTTGCGCAGGCCGCCCGGCTGGCCCGTGACGCGGGTTTCGACGGCGTTGAAATCCACGGTGCCAATGGCTATCTGCTGGATCAGTTCCTGACGGGCTATACGAATCAACGCCAGGACGCGTGGGGCGGCAGCATCGCGCAGCGCATGCGCCTGCCGCTGGAAACCGTCCGCGCGGTGCGCGTTGCCGTGGGGGCGGTCTTTCCCGTCGGCATGCGCATCTCGCAAGGCAAGGTCAATGATTTCGTCCACAAGTGGCCGGAAGGCGCGGAGGGCGCGGCCGCCGTTTTCTCCGCGCTCGCGGCGAGCACCGTGGACTACCTCCACGTGACGGAGCACGAAGCATGGCAGCCCGCCTTCGCGGACCACGGCGCGACGCTGGTGCAGCTTGCACGCCGTGCCGCACCCGGGCTCGCGATCGTGGCCAACGGCAGCCTGCATGAGCCATCGCGCGCTGCCAGCCTGCTGGACGATGGCGCGACGCTGGTCGCGCTCGGACGCGGCGCCCTTGCGAATCCGGACTGGCCGGTGCTGGTGCGCGAGGGACAGCCGGTGCGGCCGTTCGATGCGGCCGTTCTCGCGCCGCTGGGCAATATCAAGGATGCCGAACTAGCGCTGCGCGAAGCACGCCGCCCAGCGGTCACGCCGGGCTGACGGTCGCAACCGCCACGGCCTCCACCTCGACCTTCAGCCCGAAATGCAGCGGGCCGGTGGGCACCACGGCCCTGGCCGGCCGGGCCTCGCCGGCCCATGCGGCGTAGATCGCGTTGAAGGCGGGCCAGTTGTCCATCGTGTCCACGTAGACGCGCACCTGTACCAGCGCCTCGATGCTGCTGCCGGCGGCAAGCAGTGCGGCCTCGACGTTGGCCAGCGCCTGTTGCGCCTGTGCAGCGAACGTCGCGTCGACCAGCTTGCGTCCGTCCGGTGCAATCGGCAACTGGCCGGAGATAAAGACCAAGCCGCCGGCAGCGGCGGCATGGCTGTAGTGGCCGCCTGGTGCGGCGAGCGAAGCGGGACTGACTGTGCGTACCGCGCCGTGTTCATCGTTGAGCTTACCAGCCATGCAGACGGCTCCATTCGGTGGCCGCGCCATCCTCGGCAATGGCGTGGTAGGTGGGAAACTGCGCCCCGGTGGCGCAGGCGTGATTGGGCAGGATGCGCAGCATCGTGCCGACGGGCAAGCGTGCGGTGATATCCGGATCAGGCGTGCCTTCGCGCGAGAGGATGCCATGCTCCTGGTTGGCGCCGCTAAGGACGTAACCGGGCATGACGGTGCCGTCGATGGCGCAGGCCTGGCCGTAGCCGAAGTCGTGCTTGTGCTTCTGCGTGCCGCGGTCGCGGCTCATGGCCATCCAGCCGGCATCGACGATGGCCCAGCCCTTTTCCGGCTGATGCCCGATCACGGTGGTCAGCACGCTCAGCGCCACCTCGTCTTCGGTGCAGACGCCGACATTGCGCATGACCAGGTCGAAGAATACATAGACCCCCGCGCGCACCTCGGTCACGCCTTCCAGGCTGGCTGCCGACAGCGCGGTCGGGGTCGAGCCCACGCTGACCTCCGGGCACGGCAGGCCCGCCGCGCGCAGCCGCGTGGCGGCGCGCACGCAGCCGGCACGCTCTTGCTCGGCCATGGCCGCAAGCGCCGCGGGCGTGTCCAGGTCATAGCTGGAGCCGGCGTGCGTCATCACCCCGCCCAGGCGCACATCGCCATCATGCAGGATGCGCGCCACGTCGATCAGCGCGGGGGCGTCGGGGCGGACGCCGGAGCGGTGGCCATCGGTATCGATTTCGATCCAGACCTCGAACGCCTCGCGGTGTTCGTTGCAGAAGGCGACGATGGCGCGCGCGGACTCCACGCTGTCGGTCACGATCTTGAGATCGCAGCCGCGGCGGCGCAGCGCCAGCGCCTGGGGCAGCTTGCTCGCCACCATGCCCACGCCGTAGAGGATGTCGGTGATGCCGGCGTCGAAGAAGTGCGCGGCTTCCTTCAGCGTGGAGACGGTGATGCCGCTTGCGCCCGCATCGATCTGCGCGCGCACGACCGGCGTGCATTTGCTGGTCTTGGCATGCGGGCGGAAGCGCACGCCGAGCGCATCCATGCGCGCCTGCATGCGGTGGATATTGCGCAGCATGCGCGGGGTGTCGATCACTGCCGCAGGCGTTTCCAGGCTGCGCAGCGTGGCGGAGGAATCAAGCATGTTGTCGTTGGTGATGGTTGGTTCAGGAGGGCGCGGCCCGCTTCAGTCGGCAAACTGCCCCTTGGCCTTCAGGGCGGGCACGTCATCGCGCAGGCCGCGCGAGATCAGGCCGGAGACCACGCCCGGACCCATCGCGCCGGCGGCAGGCAAGTCAACCCCGACCGCCTGCATCTGACGGCGCAACTGGGGATCTGCCGCGGCGACGGTCATGGCGGCGTTGAGCCGCGTGACGACGGCATCCGGCGTGCCTTTGGGCACGAACAGCGCATTCCATGAGCGCAGGTCAAGCGGATAGCCCGATTCCCTGGCCGTGGCGACCGCTGGCAGTGGCTTCAGGCGCTCGCCTGACAGCACCGCCAGCGCCTTGATCTTGCCACCGGCCAGCTGCGGCAGCGCCGTGGTGGTCTGGTCGCACATGAAGTCGACCTGGCCGCCCATCAGGTCGCTGATGGCGGGCGCCACGCCGCGGTAAGGCACATGCGTGACCTTCTGCTTCATCGCCGCCAGCAGCATCACGCAGCCGTAGTGCGAGACCGAGCCCACGCCCGCGCTGCCGTACGAAGCCTGGTCGCCGCGGCGGGCCAGCCAGGCGCTGAACTCCTGCAGGTTGCTGGCTGGCAGATCGGCACGAGCGATCAGCAGGAGCGGCGCCGAACCCGCCAGGCCGATGGGGCGGAAGTCCGCCACCGGGTCATAGGGCAGCTTCTTGTACAAGGCGACGTTGGCCACATGCGTGCCGATAGTGCCCAGGCCCAGCGTATAGCCGTTGGGCTCGGCCTTGGCCACCTTGCCCAGGCCGACGGTGCCGCCCGCGCCGGAGAGGTTCTCGATCACCACTTGCTGGCCGAGTTCGTCGCCCATCTGCCTGGCGAAGCCGCGCGCCAGCGCGTCACTGGGCCCGCCTGCGGGGAATGGCACCACCAGGGTGATCGGCCGTGCCGGGAAGGCCTCGCCCTGTGCCATCGCGTGCGTGGCCATGGCCAGCGCCGCGGCGGCGGCCAGCCGGCGCAGCAGGCGCGGGGAAATTGCAGAAGGCTTGCAGGTCATGGCAAAGCTCCTCAGCGCGTGCCGGCATGGAAGGACCGCAACCATGGCAGTGCCGGCGCCAGCGTCGACGACTCGGCCTCAGGCGCAGGCGCGCCGCCGGGCAGGGCCAGGCCGACGCGGTTGTGCCAGTAGGTGCGCAGCCCGACGGCGGAGGTGCCGAACATGTCGTAGCCGGAGCCCGCGACAAACGCGGCATCCTCAGCACGCACGTCGAGCTTCTGCAGCGCAAGCCGGTAGGGACGCGGATCCGGTTTGTAGAAGCCGGCCGCTTCGGAAGTGATGACCACATCCCGGTCGATCCCCAGCAGGGCCGCGGCGCGCCGGCCCAGGCGCTCGGAACAGTTGGTCACCACCGCCAGGCGGCAATGCGGCCGCAGCGCCTGCAGCAGTTCGCGGGCACCGTCCCAGGGCGGCAGTTCGTCCCAATGCGCTTCCAGCGCGTCCGGGGCGCCGGGAGGCAGGCCGACCCGCGCGGCGGCCTCGCCCACCAGCTGCTCGTAGCCCACATAGGCGCCGCAGCCGTAGGTGAGCTTCAGGTACTCGGCGCGCCAGGCACGGCCCTGGGCCTCGGAGCCGGCCGCGGCATTCCAGACGGTCCAGGAGTCCAGCAGGGCGGTCAGCAGGTCGAACAGCACGGCGCGGGGCCAGGCGGGGGCGGTGGATGAGGCAAGTGTGTCCATGGCGTCCTTTGCGGGGCAGGTTGCGCGGAGGATTGGCAAGTTCCGCGCGGTTGTCTGAGGTTGCCAGTGTAGGTAGCGGATGATCGCTCGTGGTTAAATCCGGGAATATCAATCGTTAAGCTGAAGTGAATGATCCAGATCGAGGACCTGCGCCTGGTCGAGGCGCTGGCGCAGTCGCCTTCGCTAAGCGCGGCGGCGCGCTCGCTGAACGTGACGCCGCCCGCGTTGTCGGCCCGCCTGCGCAAGCTGGAGGCGACACTGGGCCTGGCGCTGGCGACCCGCACCGCCAGGCGGCTGAGCCTGACGCCGGAGGGTGAGCGCTTCGCGCGAGAGGGGGCGGCCCTGCTGGCACAGCTCGACGCCTTGCCCGAGTCGTTCCGGCGCGAGGACAGCCGGCTGACGGGCACGCTGCGCATTGCCGCGCCGTTCGGCTACGGACGCCACCGTGTGGCCCCGCTGCTGGCGCGCTTCGCCCAGCTGCATTCCGACCTGCGCCTGCAGCTTGACCTGCGCGAAACGCCCTGGCCCGACCGGCATGACTCGGACGCTGTCATCCATATCGGCGCCGTGCGCGATTCGTCCTGGATTGCGCGCACGCTTGCGTCCAATACGCGCTGGCTATGCGCCAGCCCCGCCTACCTGCGCCAGCGCGGCACGCCCGCCGTGCCGCGCGACTTGCTCGAGCATGCCTGCATCTGCATCCGCGAGAATGACGAGGACGTGACGCTTTGGCGCTTGCGCCGGGCCGGCACCGGGCGGCGTACATCGGCGCGCGAGAGCGTGCGCGTGGTGCCGGCCTATACCAGCAATGACGGCAGCGTCGCGCGGGCCTGGGCCGAACAGGGGCTGGGACTGGTGCTGCGCTCGGAATGGGACGCCGCCGACGCGGTGGCGCGCGGAGCGCTGGTGCGCGTGCTGGCAGACTGGGAATTCGACAGCGCGCCGGTGACGCTGCTGGTTCCTACGCGACGGGGACGCACGGCGCGCGTGCAGGCGCTGATGCAGTTCCTGGAAGAGGCCCTGGGAAGCGGCAAGCGGAACCAGGTGCCGGCGCGCCGGGCCCGTCCGCCAGGCTGAGACCTTATCCCGCTACCCCCCTGCGTGATCCCTGCGCCAGCTGGCCGGCGCCATCCCGAACTGCGCAGAAAACCACCGGGTAAAGGAGCTGGCCGACCCATACCCCAGCAACTGCGACACCCGCAGCAGCGAATAGCGCGGGTTCTCCACGTACCGTCGCGCCAGTTCGCGCCGCACGTCGTTCAGGATCTCAGTAAAGGTCTCGCCCGCGTCGTCGAGCTGGCGCTGCATGGTGCGCAGGCTCAGGCCCAGGCCCTCCGCCACGGCCTCGCAGGTGGCGCGGCCCATCGGCAGCATCAGGTAGATGGCGGCGCGCACTTCATGGCCGATGGACTGCGGGTTGGCGCGTGGCAGCGTGTCGATAAACTGCTGCGCGTAGCGTGCCATGACCGGATCCGCCGTCGGGTTCGGCGCGTCGAGGTCGGACGCGCGGCAGATGATGCCATTGCAGTCCGCGTTGAATTCCAGCGGGCAGCCGAACAGGCGGCGGTGGATGCGCAGGTCGGCCGGGGGCGCGTGCGTGAAGCTCACGCCGATCGGCTGCCAGCGCGGACCCAGCAGCAGCGCGCACATGCGGAAGACGACGCCGATGGCCAGCTCGGTGGCCTGCCGCGAGGGCGCGTCGCTGAGCACTTCCTGCCGGATGACCACGGCGCTGCCGGCATCCTCGAGCAACAGCGCCACCGAGTCGTTGACCAGGTGCCGGTAGCGGATGGTGGTGGCCAGCGCGGCGCGCAGCGTGGGCTGCTGGCTGATCAAGAGGCTCATCACGCCAAAGTCCGACAGCTGGCGCGACTCCGCCATGCGCAGCCCGAAGGTCGCGCAGGCCGAGGCCTGCGCGGCGGCTTCCAGCAGTGCCACGCAGGCGCTGAGCGGGACGCGCTGGTCGGGATCGTCCAGCCAGGCGCGCCGCAGCCGCGCCTGGCGCAGCAGCGGCTGCGGATCCAGGCCGAGGTCACGTGAAACCTCGAGGAAGTTGGTCAGTGCGGCTGCACGTATCAGGGTTTCCAAGCAGCGTTGCCTTGCGATGAGATGTCTGTTGGCGGCGCAGTCTGCCCGCCCGCAGCAGCGATCATAGGGCCGCGTGGCATGAAATGCAAAGTCATCGGTAGCCAATGCAAAGCCACCCGGGGCAGCAATCTCTACAGTTCCCTGCAGCTGCAGCGTGTTCTGCACCAACCAGATTCCAGGAGACAAGACCATGGCAAACGTTGTCCGCATGTACGAGACCGGCGGCCCCGAAGTGCTGCGCTATGAACACATGGAAGTGGGCGATCCGGGCCCGGGACAGGTCCGCATCCGCCACGTGGCGGTAGGACTGAACTACGCCGACACCTACTTCCGCAATGGCACCTATCCCGTGCCGCTGCCCAGCGGCATGGGCGTGGAGGCCGCCGGCGTGGTGGTATCCGTCGGCCCGGGCGTGACCAACGTGGCGGCGGGCGACCGCGTCACCTACACCGGCTTCGTCAACACGCTGGGCGCCTACAGCACCGAGCGCCTGGCACCGGCCGCGCCGCTGATCCGCCTGCCCGAGAGCATTGCCTTCGAAACCGCCGCGGCCATGACCATGCGCGGGCTGACCTCGGCCTACCTGATGCGCCGCATCTATCCGTTCAGCCAGGGCGACACCATCCTGCTGCACGCCGCGGCGGGCGGGGTCGGGCTGATCGTTTCGCAGTGGGCCAAGCTGCTGGGCCTGACCGTGATCGGCACGGTATCCACCGAAGCCAAGGCCGAAGTGGCGCGCGCGCACGGCTGCGACCACATCATCCAGTACACCCGCGAAGACGTGGCCAAGCGCGTGCGCGAGCTGACCGACGGCGTGGGAGTCTCGGTGGTATTCGACAGCGTCGGCAAGACCACCTTCATGGCGTCGCTGGATTCGCTCAAGCGGCGCGGCACCATGGTGTGCGTGGGTACCGCATCGGGCCCGATTCCGCCGTTCGACCCGGTGCTGCTGGCGATGAAGGGATCGCTGTTCCTGACGCGCCCGGCGCTGGCCGACTACATCGCCGACCCCGCGGAAAAGCAGGCGCTGGCGGGCGAGCTGTTCGACCACGTGGGCGCGGGCCGCATCCGCATCGGCATCAACCAGCGCTATGCGCTGGAAGACGCGGTGCAGGCGCACCAGGACCTGGAGGCGCGCCGCACCACCGGTTCGTCGATCTTCGTCATCTGAGAACAACAACAGAGGAGACCACACCATGCATGCAGAACCCCTGACCTGCACCATCGGCGCCGAACTGAGCGGCGTCAGCCTGGCCGACGCATCACGCGACGCCGGCCTGTTCGCCGAGATCAAGGCGCTGCTGCTGCAGCACAAGGTGCTGTTCCTGCGCGACCAGGACATCACCCGCGCCGAACACGTTGCCTTTGCGCGCCGCTTCGGCGAACTGGAAGACCACCCGGTGGTGGGCAGCGACCCCGAACACCCGGGCCTGGTGCAGATCTACAAGTCGCCCGACAGCAAGGTCGAGCACTACGAGAACTCCTTCCATTGCGACGCCACCTGGCGCCAGGCGCCGCCGATGGGCTGCGTGCTGCGCTGCGTGGAAACGCCGGCAGTGGGCGGCGACACCATCTGGGTGAACATGGGCGAGGCCTACCGGCGCCTGCCGCAGGACATCAAGGCCCGCATTGAAGGCCTGCGCGCCAAGCACAGCATCGAGCACACCTTCGGCGCCAATATGCCGCCGGAGAAGCGTGCGGCGCTGGCGGCGCAGTTCCCGATGGTGGAGCATCCCGTGGTGCGCACCCATCCGGAGACGGGCGAGAAGGTCCTGTTCGTCAACGCCTTCACCTCGCACTTTGCCAACTACCACCGCGACGACGTGGTCCGCTTCGGCAAGGATTTCATGCCCGGCGCGGGCGATCTGCTGCACTACCTGTGCGCGCAGGCGGAGATCCCGGAGTACCAGGTGCGCTGGCGCTGGAAGAAGAACAGCGTGGCGATCTGGGACAACCGCTGCACCCAGCATTACGCAGTGCAGGACTATGCGCCCACGGTGCGCAAGATGGAGCGCGCCGGCATCATCGGCGACGTGCCGTTCTGAAGGAGGCAGACATGCAACCAAACCTTGTGTCTGCGGCGCCGCAGGCTTACGCCTATCCCTTGCTCGTCAAGCAACTGCTGCTCAATTCGCTGTCGCTCTACGGCGACCAGCAGATCACGTACCGCGGGCAACTGCGCCATAGCTATCGCGAATTCCGCCAGCGTGTCGGCCGGCTGGCTTCAGCGCTGGCCGCGCAGGGGGTGGCGCACGGCACCACCGTGGCGGTGATGGACTGGGACAGCCACCGCTACCTGGAATGCTATTTCGGCGTGCCGATGATGGGCGCGACGCTGTTCACAGTCAACGTGCGGCTGTCGGCGCAGCAGATCCTGTACACGCTGAACGATTCCGGCGCCGAGGTGGTGCTGCTCCATCCGGACTTCCTGCCGGTGATGGAAGAGATCCGCGGCCAGCTGACCAGCGTGCGCAGCTTTGTCCTGCTGGCCGACGGCCAGCAGGTGCCGCCGACATCGCTACCGTTCAGCGGCGAGTATGAGGCCCTGCTGAGCGCGGCCTCGCCCGACTTCGACTTCCCCGAGTTCGACGAGAACACCCGCGCCGCCACCTTCTACACGACGGGCACCACCGGCGATCCCAAGGGCGTGTGCTACAGCCATCGCGATATCGTGCTGCATGCGCTGGCCTCGGCCACCAGCCTGTGCGCGCCGCGCGAAGGACAGCGCCTGCATCGGGAAGACGTCTACATGCCGATTACGCCGATGTTCCATGTGCTCGCCTGGGGCATCCCATATGTCGCGGTCATGCTCGGGCTGCGCCTCGTGCTGCCGGGGCGCTATGCGCCTGACATGCTGCTGCAGTTGCGCGAGACCGAGCGGGTCACGTTCTCGCACTGCGTGCCGACCTTGCTGCAGATGCTGTTGCAGGCGGCGCAGGCAAGCGGCCAGGACCTGTCGGGCTGGAAGCTCATCATCGGCGGCTCGGCGCTGCCGGCGGCCTTGTGCGAGGCTGCCCTCGAGCGCGGCATGGATGTGTTTGCCGGCTATGGCATGTCGGAGACCGGCCCCATCGTCGCGCTGGCCCAGTTGCCGCCGGGCGACGCGCCTCGCGACCACGAGACCGAAGTGCGCATGCGCTGCTCGACGGGCCGGCCGGTGGCGATGGTGGACTTCCGCCTGGTGGATGAATCGATGCACGACGTGCCGCGCGACGGCCAGGCGCGCGGCGAGATCGTGCTGCGCGCACCGTTCCTGACCAGGGCATACCACGGCAAGCCCGAGGCATCGGCCGAGCTGTGGGCCGGCGGCTACCTGCATACGCAGGACATCGCGGTAATGGGGGCCGACGGCTTCGTGCAGATCGTCGACCGGATCAAGGACGTGATCAAGACCGGCGGCGAATGGGTCTCGTCGATCGAGGTCGAGAGCCTGGTCACGCAGGTGCCGGGCGTGCAGGAGTGCGCGGTCATCGGCGTGCCGGACGCCAGGTGGGGCGAGCGGCCGATGGCATTCGTGGTGCGCAAGCCAGGTGCAACGGTGACCGCGGATGCGATTCGTGCGTCGCTGCTGGTGCGCGTCGAGGCCAACCGGCTCAGCAAGTACGCCGTGCCGGAATCTGAGCGGATCCTGTTTGTCGACGAGATCCCGAAGACCAGCGTCGGCAAGATCGACAAGAAGCGCTTGCGCGGCACCCGCGCCTGAGCCGGCAGCAGGAAGAAGAAAGGGCAGCCTCGGATGAGGCTGCCCTTTTGCGTTGCCGGGAACTGACTCAGGGCTGGATATTGAACGCCTTGACGATGCCGGCATTGCGCTCGAACTCCGTGCGCACTGATTCGCTCAGTTGCGGCAGGGGCTGCGCCGGCAGCGGCTCATAGCCAAGCGCCTCCATGCGGTCACGCACCTTGGCAGAAGCCGCAGCCTTGTAGGCAGCCGCGTGGACCTTCTCGGCCAGTTCGGGCGACAGCTTCGACGACGCAATCACGCCCACCCAGTTGCTGAACTCCATGTCGGGGTAACCCATTTCCGCAAAGGTCGGCACCTGCGGCAGCAGCGCCGAGCGGCTCTTCGACGCCACGGCATAAACCTGCACCTTGCCGGCACGGATCATCGGCAGCGAGGTCACCATGCCGTCGTACATCACGGCGATCTGATTGCCCATCACCTGCGTCAGCGCCGGCGCGGAACCGGCAAAGGGCACATGCTGCAAGTCCAGCCCGGCCTTCTGGTTCATGATCATGCCCGCGTAGTGCGAAGCGGTGCCGGCGCTGTAAGAGGCAAAGCTGAGCTTGCCCGGATTGGCCCGGGCGTAGCTGACCAGGCCCTTCAGGTCCTTGGCCGGCAGGCCAGGCGCGCCAATCATCACCATGCGCGAACGCGCCACGGCGGCGACGGGCCTGATGTCTTTCAGCGGGTCGAACGGCTGCTTGAGCACATGCGGGATCTCGGTCAGCACATTGCTGGCGGTGACCATGATGGTCTGGCCATCAGCGGGCGCGGCCAGCATGGTAGTGATGGCAATGCCGCCGCCGGCGCCCGGCTTGTTGTCGACCACCACGGGATGGCCTAGGTCCGCCGACAGCTGGTCTGCCAGCAGGCGCGCGAGCACGTCCATGGTGCCGCCCGCGGGGGCGGGCACCAGCATCCGGACCGGCTTGCTGGTCCAGGCCATGGCAGCGGGAGCCGCCAGCGCCAGGCCGGCCGCCACGGCGGCGATGCGCAGCAGGAATGAAGGGTGGGTGGGCATGTTGTCTCCGTTATGTAGTATGGATCTTCTGTCCAGCATTGCCGGGCGCGGCGTCACCGGGCGGTGAGCGCGATGCCTGGCGGGGGTGGGGAAGCGGGAGATGCGCGGGCCAGCGCCCGCAGCATTGCCTCCAGCAAGGCACGCGGCGGCCTGGCGCCGGCGATCGGCGGCGCACCGTTGATCACAAAGCGTGGCACGCCCAGGCCGGGATTGGGTAGCGGCACCTCCTCGCCATGCAGCGGCGGCAGCCATGCCAGGTCTTGCGCAGTGGCTGGTGCCGCCGCTTGCGGCATCGGCATGCCGGAGGCGATCGCCGCGGCGTGCAGCACGCGTGGATCGCCGAGGTCCTCACCGCGCAGGAAGTACCCTTCAAACAATCGGTCGATCAGCACGGATGCGGCCGCTTCGCCACCAGCCTGGCGCGCATACCGGATCAGGCGATGCGCAAGCACGGTGTTGGGCAGCACTTCGATGCGGTCGAGTTCCAGCGTGATGCCGGCCTCGCGCGCGGCGGCGCACACCTGCGCCTTCCGCAGCGCCACGGCTTCGGCACTGCCGAGCCGCGCCAGGCTGAACTTGCGATAGGGGATGCCGGCAGGCGGCAGCGTCGGAAACAGGAGAGAGCTGCGCCATTCGACCGTGACTGCTACATCGGGCCGTTGCTGGGCCAGTTGCGCCAGCGCCGTTTCAAGATGGCGCTTGCCGATCATGCACCAGGGGCAGACCAGGTCGAACCCGACCTGGATGAAGAGGGAGACGGGCTGGTTCATGGCAGAGCGCCCGTAGCGGCACGCTGCCCGCGGCGGGCCGGCGCCGCCGCCAGCACTTGCGCGCGTTCGGCCTCGCTCATCTGCGCCCAGCGCCCGATTTCCAGCCGCGTCCTGGCGCAGCCCTGGCAATAGCGGTTGGCGAGGTCCATGCGGCAGATGTTGATGCAGGGATTGGCGAGGGCGTCAGGGTGATGCATCACGAACTCCGGTAGTGCATGGCCAGGGCCGGCCGTTATGCCGGCCCCGCGGCCAGGATCAGGCCGCCGCGCGCAGCGGCAGGTTCTTCTGCCCTGCCTTGCGGTTGGGCGCCATGCCATTGGCTTCCAGCGTGGCGTCGGCGCTGTCGTACCAGGTGCCGATGCGGTAGATCTCGCGGGCTTCCTTGCCGGATGCGATCTCGCGGCCCAGTTCCTGCGCCACGCGCACGCACTGTTCGATCTGCTGCACCGAGGTCATGCGCTTGCCGTGCTGGTCGATGATGGTGTCTTCGATGCCGCAGCGCGGGTGCAGGCCCATCGCCATCGCCATCATGTTGAACGGCAGCACGTTCTTCAGCAGCGACTCGGCGGTCAGCGTGCAGCCGTCCGGCGCGCGGTGCACGAAGTTGAAGAAGTTGAACGGGTTGGGGCCGTCGAAGCCGCCGCCGATGCCGATCCAGGTCAGGTTCAGCGGGCCGGTGTAGATGCCGGCGCGCACCAGCCGCTCCAGCGTTTCCAGCGCGTGCATGCCGGTCAGCTGGAAATGCGGCTGGATGCCCGAGGCCTGCAGCCGGCGCAGGTGCTCTTCCACCCAGCCCGGGCCGGCCGGCACGGTCATTTCGCGATAGGCGGCCTGGTAGGCCGGGTGTTCCAGCGAGGTGCCCTTCAGGTATTCCGGATAGAGCAACTCCATGATGTTCATCTGCGTGGTGTTGATCGCCACGGTCACCTGGTCGGGCTTGGGCTCCAGCTCCGCCAGCATGTGGCGGGTGTCGTCGGACAGCCACTTGGCCGCCTGGCCGTCGTCTTCCGGCGCAAACGAGATCGAGCCGCCCACCTGGATGATCATGTCCGGCACCGCGGCGCGCACGCCGGCGATCAGCTCGTTGAACTTGGACAGGCGCTTGGAGCCCTTGCCGTCCGGTTCGCGCACGTGCAGGTGCAGCACCGTGGCGCCGGCGTTGTAGCAGTCCACGGCTTTCTGGACCTGCTCTTCCATGGTGACGGGGATGTCTTCGGGGAAGTCCTGCGGCATCCATTCCGGGCCATAGGGGGCAACGGTGATCACCACCTTGTCCATGTTTTCGGGGTGCAGGGAATCGTCAAGGAATTGCATGGATGGCTCCGGTTGGTTAGTGGTTGGAGTATCGGTGAACGACCGGCCGCGATTTGACGATTGGGGACATCCGATTTACATTTCGGGACACTCAGGGAAAGCACGGAATCCGCCCAATGTCCTACTATCTGCGCAGCGCCAGCCTGACCAATTACGTGGAAGTCGCGCGTTCGCTGGGGCTGGATCCATACCAGCAACTGAGGGCGGCAAAGATCAACCGCTCGGTGCTGCTCGATCCCGATATCCGCATCCCCGCGGCCTCGGTCGGCCGCTTGCTGGATGCGTCGGCACACGCCACCGGGGCCGACGACTTCGGCCTGCGCATGGCCGAGCTGCGCGAGTTCTCCAACCTCGGCCCGCTCGCCTTCGTGGTGCGTGAAGAGCCCACGCTGCGCCGCGCGCTGGAGTCGATGGTCCGCTACATGGGCCTGCAGAATGAGTCGCTGTCGATGCGCATCGAAGACAGCGATGAACTGGTGATGATCCGGCTGCAGGTGCTCACCGAAGCGCCGGGGACCTTGCGGCAGGCCGCCGACCTCGCGGTCGGCGTGGTGTTCCGGATGCTGAGGCTGTTCCTGGGGCAGTCCTGGCGGCCGCGCAGTATCTGCTTCACCCACCCCGCGCCGGCCAACGCGGCCACGTTTTCACGCGTGTTCGGCATGCCCTGCACCTTCAACCAGGATTTCGACGGCATCGTCTGCCTGGCCTCGGACCTGGAGGCGCCGTTGCCGTCGTATGACCCGGTGATGGCGCAGCAGGTCAAGCACTATCTCGGCACGCTGCTGGCGCAGTCGACCGCGGCGACCATGTCGGACATGGTGCGCAAGCTGGTCTATGCGCTGCTGCCCACCGGACTGTGCTCGGTCGAACGCGTGGCCCAGCACCTGAGCGTCGACCGGCGCACCGTGCATCGGCGGCTCGGGCAGGAACATACGACCTACTCCGACATCCTTGCCGAGGCCCGTGCCGACCTGGTGATCCGCTACCTGGAGAACCGCGAGCGTCCGCTGTCGGAAGTGGCTGCGCTGCTGGGGTTTTCGTCGCTGAGTGCGTTTTCGCGGTGGTTCAGCGGGCGTTTTGGGCGCAGTGTGTCGGCATGGCGGGCGCAGGTGGGGTAATTGAGGAAAGGTCCTTTGCGGATTTGAGGGTGGTGGCTGTTGGCGGTGTGGTTGATTGGGCTGTCGCTATGCAACAATCCAACAGCAGCCAACTCAGAACTTGTGCCGCATCCCCAAAGCCACGCCAACCATGCTGCGCTGCCCGTTGGCCGCAGCATAGCTGTTGCCCAACGACAGGCTGTTGGCATAGACCGTGGCCAGCGACTCCAGCATCAGCCCGGCATTGCGAGCATAGGCCGTAGACAGGTACACATCCGTGCGCCGCGAGAACGCATAGTTGGCAACAAAGGCAACCTGCCACGGATTGGCCACCTGCGTATTGCCGAACAGGCTCCTGACATTGTCGTAGTTGTACTCCAGCGTCAGCCCCACGGCGGGGGTGACCTGGTAGTTGGCGCCGATCCAGTAATAGTCATCGCGCTGGATCACCACGTCAGCGGCATTCTTGTTCTGGCCCCAGCGATAGCCACCCATGATCTTGGCCGGACCGAAGGCATAGCTCGCCGCCACGACCGCCTTGCGCACGGTGCCATTGCTGGTGCCGATGGTGGGGTTCCACTGGTCATAGCCGATAGTGGCGCCGAACGGCCCGGTGGCATACGCCAGCGAAGCCCCGTAGGCGGTGTCACGCCGGAACTGTCCGGGCACTTCGCCATTGCCGCCGATCGGCGTGGCAATGCCAACCGTTTGCGGCAGCGCCAGCCCGGCGCCGAACGACCAGTGCGCGCGCGCCGTCAGCGGACCGAACTGGCCGGTGTACTTGACCGTGTTGTCCTCGCGGAAATTGGCGCCCGCCTGCAGCACCACCGGTTCATATTGCGTGGCGTAGGCAGTAGGCGAGAAGTTCGCCAGCGCTTCAAAGATCGACGTGTACTGGCGGCCCAGGCTGAGCTGGCCGATGCCGGCGCGCTGCAGCGCGACAAAGGCCTGGCGGCCGAACAGGCGGCCGCTCTGCTGCATGGTGCCGTTGTCCAGGCTGAAACCGCTTTCCAGCACGAACGACGCCTGCCATCCCGCACCAAGATCTTCCGCGCCGCGCAGGCCCCAGCGCGACCCGGACAGCCCGCCCGAGGCCATGCGGAACACCTTGTCGCCCGGCCCCGGGTTGAAGCCGTTAGTGGCAACCGGCACAGCGCCGACGCGGTTCACGTATTCGACGTTGACGTCCGCCACGCCATACAGCGTGACTGACGATTGCGCGGCGGCCGCGAGCGGGCAGCCCAGCATCAGGGCCATCACGGTGCTTCTGGTTTTCATTTATCTCCTCCTTGATTGCCCGGCCTTTGCGGCCGGATTCTTTTGTTGTGCCGCGGATGCGGCGGGGTCACGAATCGCGCGTGACCAGGGTGCCCAGTTCCGCCAGCAAGTCATGGGCACGCGGCCACGGGCCGTAGCCCGCGGCAGGGTTGAGGTGGCCGACGTTGCCCAGGTCCACCAGGCGGCCGCCCCATGCGGCGGCCATCTCTGCGACACGCGCATGGCTGGCCAAAGGGTCGTTGCCGCTGGCAGCAACCAAAGTTGGGAACGGCAGAGGCGCGAGCGGCGTCGGCAGCCAGCCCCCCTGCACCAGCGCGTCCTGCGCCGGATAGCCGGGCGGCAGCGGCTGCGAGAAATCCGGCGGCGTCACCAGCAGCGCGCCCAGGATCTGGCGCTGGTGCCGTGCCGCCCAGTGCACGGTGATCATCACGCCAGCGCTGTGCGCGACCAGCACGACCGGCTTGTCGATGGCCGCCAGTGCCGCATCGAGTGCAGCGACGCGCGCCGCGCAGCTGAGCTTGTCGTGCTCCAGCGGCGGCACGCAGCGGACGTCGTGCCCCTGCGCCTGCAGTTCGGCTTGCAGCAGCGTTTGCCAGTGCTCGGCGACGTGGTCGCGCAGGCCCGGCACCATCAGGACAGTGTGGGTGGGTGTAGCAGTCATGGTCGGATTGGAAAGAGTCAGGCAGGAACAACGTCAGGCACAGCGTGGCCATCCAGGCGGCGCAGGTCCGCCGCGTAGTGCCGGCGGCCGAGGCAGAACAGCAGGGCCGCGGCCGCACCGGCCAGCGGAATCCATTGCAGCGCGCCGGTCAGGCCAATGTGGTCGGCCAGCACTCCGGTCAGGAACGGTCCCGGCGCCAGCCCCAGCAGGTTGTTGATCAGGGTCAGCGTGGCAAACGCGGTCGCATGGATGGCAGGCCGCGTCAGGTTGGCCACCATCGCGCTGGCGGGGCCGGCGGTGCCGCCCACCACCAGCATGCCCGCGCCGATCAGCACCAGCTGCGCGTGGCCCGCGGGCAGCCGGAACGCCGTCATCAGCAAGACGCAGCAAATCACGCTGTAGGCGATGGCCATCTGCCATTTGCGCGCGGGCAAGCGCCGCGCCACGCGGTCGGTCAGCGCACCGCAAGCCACCATGCCTACGCCGGCCACCAGCACCAGCATTGCCGCGGCCACGCCGGCGCGCCCGGTCGCCATGCCGTAGTCGCGCGACAGGAAGCTGGGCAGCCAGCCCAGCAGCGCCGCCATCACCAGCAGTTGCAGCGCACTGCCCGCGCAGGCGCAGAGCATGGAAGGCACCGTCAGCAGCTCGCGCACGATCCGGCGCGGCTCCAGTTGCCGGGCCGAGGCCGCCGCGTCGCCGTTGGCCGCGCCCACACGTTGCTGGAGCCCGCGCAGCCGATGCTCGCTGATGGTCAGGTAGTAGAGCGCCACCATCACCAGGCCGAAGCCGGCGATCCCGGCAAAGGCGATGCGCCAGCCAAAGTGGGCCGACAGGATGCCGCCCAACCCCATGCCAAGCACCGAGCCGAAGGCACCGCCGGCAATAAACGCAGCGCTGAGGCTGGCGCGCAGATGGCGCGGGAACACCGACACCACCACCGCGATACCCACGCTGCCATACGCCGCCTCGCCGATGCCGACGCAAAGCCGCGCCAGGAACATCTGGCCGAAGCTGTCCGCCACCGCGCAGCCCAGCGTGGCCAGGCTCCACAGCGCCGCCATCAGGATCAGGCTGCGCACGCGTCCCCAGCGGTCGGCCAGCAGCGACAGCGGAATCGCGAGCACGCCCACCATCAGCGCCACCACGCCGCCGAGCGCGCCCAGCTCCGTATCACCGAGCTGCCATTCGGCCTTCAGCAGCGGAAACACCGCGTTGAGCACCTGGCGCGACATATAGTCCGACAGCAGCAGCGCGAACGTCAGCGCAAAGACGAGCCACGCATAGCGCGGTCCGGCAGCAGCCGGCAGGACCGGCGTGGCCGGCTCTGCCGCAAGGGCAAGGCGGGGTCTGGACATGGGCGTCTCCGAAGCAGACCGGCGGTCTTCGCGCCGCCGTGCGTTCACAGCCCGCCCCCGAAGGGCGACGAGCGCACGCAGTATCTGGCGATCGGGACCGCGCGGTTTGATATTCCGGGACGTACGTTTGACATTCCGGGACAGCTGGGGAAAACGCCGAGACGAAAAAAAAACCGGCACCCGAAGGTGCCGGTTTCTCGCTGGCCCGCCGTCAGGCGAGGCGCGGCGACGCTCAGTCTTCCAGCTTCGGCAGCGAGGCGCTGACCTTGGTCGACAGCAGGCCGCTCTTGGCATACGTCTGCAGCTTCTCGCGCGTGTCGACGATATCCAGCGTGCGCATGGTCAGCTGGCCGATCCGGTCCAGCGGCGTGAACATCGACTCGCCCTTTTCCATGGTCAGCCGTTCCGGCTTGTAGGTCAGGTTCGGCGAGGTGGTGTTCAGGATCGAGTAGTCGTTGCCGCGACGCAGTTCGATGGTGACTTCGCCGGTGATGGCGCCGGCCACCCAGCGCTGGGCGGTTTCGCGCAGCATGATGGCTTGCGGGTCGAACCAGCGGCCCTGGTACAGCAGGCGGCCCAGGCGGCGGCCGTTGTCGCGGTACTGCTCGATGGTGTCTTCGTTGTGGATGCCGGTGATCAGGCGCTCGTAGGCGATGAACAGCAGCGCCAGGCCCGGGGCTTCGTAGATGCCGCGGCTCTTGGCTTCGATGATGCGGTTCTCGATCTGGTCGCTCATGCCCAGGCCATGGCGGCCGCCGATGCGGTTGGCTTCCATGAACAGGTCGACGCTGTTGGCGAAGGTCTGGCCGTTCAGCGCGACCGGCTGGCCTTCCTCGAAGCGCACGGTGACTTCCTCGCGCTTGACTTCCACGTCATCGCGCCAGAACTGCACGCCCATGATCGGCTGCACGATGCGGATGCCCGAATCCAGGTGCTCCAGGTCCTTGGCCTCGTGGGTGGCGCCCAGCATGTTGGAGTCGGTCGAGTACGCCTTTTCGGCCGACATCTTGTAGTCGAAGCCGTTCTGGCGCATGAACTCGGACATCTCGGCGCGGCCGCCCAGTTCATCAATGAACTGCTGGTCCAGCCACGGCTTGTAGATCTGCAGGCCGGGGTTGGTCAGGAGACCGTAGCGGTAGAAGCGCTCGATGTCATTGCCCTTGAACGTGCTGCCATCGCCCCAGATATTGACACCATCTTCCTTCATCGCAGCAACCAGCATGGTGCCGGTGACGGCCCGGCCGATCGGGGTGGTGTTGAAGTAGGTGATGCCGGCGGTCGAGATATGGAACGCGCCGCACTGCATGGCGGCGATGCCTTCGGCCACCAGTTGCGTGCGGCAGTCGACCAGGCGGGCTTCCTCGGCGCCGTAGGCCTTGGCGCGGCGCGGGATGTCGTCGTAGTCGGGCTCGTCGGGCTGGCCCAGGTTGGCGGTGTAGGCGTAGGGGACAGCGCCCTTCTGGCGCATCCAGAGGAGTGCCGCGCTGGTGTCAAGGCCGCCGGAGAAGGCGATTCCGACGCGCTGGCCGGAAGGAATGTGCTGCAGGATGGTAGTCATCGCCAGAAAATCTAAGTGAATTTGTCGGCTCTTGGGCGGGCTTCCGATACGCGCGTCGGGGCGGCGGGAAGCACGGCGACGCGGCCGGCCGAGTCACGTGCCGCGTCAGTGCCAAACGCGAATTGTGACACGGCAGCGCCCACGCGCCAAACGCCGGGGCTGGCGGGGGCGCCGGCGCCACCTGCATCCGGGCCTGCCGGACCATTCAAATCCCGCGAACGCGCCCTTCAAAACTCTCGACTGGTTCGCGCCAGGACCCCTCCCTATACTCCGCCGCACTGTCGTCTGAAAGCGGAGTCGTCATGCTGCATCGTGCCCTGGAAGGAGTCCGGGTCCTGGACCTGTCGCGCATCCTGGCCGGTCCCTGGTGCACCCAGAACCTGGCCGACCTGGGCGCCGAGGTGACCAAGGTCGAGCACCCAGAGCGCGGCGACGATACCCGCGGCTGGGGCCCGCCCTACCTGGAAGCGCCCGAGGGCAGCGGCGACACCCAGCGCCTGTCCGGCTACTTCATCTGCTGCAACCGCGGCAAGCGCTCGGTCGCGATCGACTACGGCACGCCTGAGGGCGCGGCGCAGGTACGTGAGCTGGCGCGCGAGGCCGACGTGCTGGTCGAGAACTACAAGGTCGGCACGCTGCGCCGCTACGGGCTGGACTACGACACGCTCAAGGCGCTCAACCCGCGCCTGGTCTACCTGTCGATCACCGGCTTCGGCCAGAGCGGGCCGATGGCGGACAAACCCGGTTACGACTATGTATTCCAGGGCATGGGCGGGCTGATGAGCTACACCGGCCAGCCCGACGGCACGCCCGGCGCCGGGCCGCTGCGCACCGGCGTCGCCGTGGTCGACCTGAGCACCGGCATGTATGCCACCTCCGCCGTCCTGGCCGCGCTGTACCAGCGCCAGGCGACCGGGCTGGGTGCGCACCTGGATATCGCGCTGCTCGATGTCGCGGTGGCGATGAACGCCAACCAGGCCGCCAACTACCTGGTGTCGGGCCAGAACCCGCAGCGCAGCGGCAACGCCCATCCCAACTGCGCGCCCTATGAGGTGTTCCGCTGCGCCGACGGCCACCTGATCCTGGCGATCGGCAATGACAGCCAGTTCGCGCGCTTCTGCGCCGTTGCCGGCATGCCGGATCTTGCGCAGGACCCGCGCTATGCCACCAATTCCGCGCGCATCGAACACCTGCCCGCGCTGCGCGCCCTGCTGACCGATCTCTTCCCCACACGCACCCGCGCTGCGTGGACCGATGCCTTCGATGCGGCCGGCGTGCCCTGGGGGCCGATCCACACCATGGCCGAAGTCTTTGCCCACCCGCAGGTGCAGCACCGCGGGCTGATGCAGACGGCCGAACACCCCGTCATGGGCCGCGTACCCATGGTGCGCAACCCGATGCTGGCCGGGCACGACCTGCCGCTGCCACCGCCGCCGCTGCTGGGCGAACACAGCCCGGCAGGCTGAACGGCGCGCAGCTACCCACGAGACCGAAAACACCGATACGGAGACACCGATGAAACCAACCTTCACCGCCATCGCGCTGCTGGCTGCATGCGCAAGCGGCGCCGCGCATGCCACCGCGTATCCCGACCGGCCGATCAAGCTGATCGTCCCCTATGCCGCCGGCGGCACCACCGACATCATCGCTCGCATCGTCGGCACGCGCCTGGGCCCGGTGCTGGGGCAACCGGTGGTGGTCGAGAACCGCCCCGGCGCCGGCGGCGCCGTTGGCAGCGCCTACGCGGCCAAGCAGCCGGCCGACGGCTACACGCTGGTGATGGAGGTGGAGAGCTCGCACGCGGTCAATCCCAACGTCTACCTCAAGACCGCCTACGACCCGGTCAAGGACTTCGCGCCGGTCAGCAACCTGGCCGACGTGCCCAACGTGCTGGTGGTCAACCCGGCGTTCCCGGCCACGGATTTGCAATCGTTCATCAAGCTGCTGAAGGCCAACCCCGGCAAGTACTCGTTCGGCTCGTCCGGCAACGGCGGGCTGAGCCATATGAACGGCGAGCTGTTCATGAACGCCACCGGCACGCGCATGCTGCACGTGCCGTACAAGGGACTGGGCCCGGCGCTCAACGATGCGGTGGCGGGCCAGATCCAGGTGGTGTTCGACAATATCCCGTCGTCGTCGGGCCTGATCCAGGGCGGGCGCCTGAAGCCGCTGGCGGTCGCCGCGAAGCAGCGGCTGAAGGTGCTGCCCAATGTGCCGACCTACGCCGAGGCCGGCCTGCCGGCGATGAACAACCCGTCGTGGTTCGGCCTGGGTGCACCGGCAGGCACGCCCGCAGCCATCCTCGACAAGCTCAACCACGCCGTGCGCCAGGTATTGGCCGAGCCGGATGTGATCGCCGCCATCGAAAAGCAAGGCGCGATCCCGGCACCGACTTCGCGCAAGGCCTTCGGCGACCTGATCCGGGCGCAGAATGCGCACTGGAAGCAAGTCGTCGAGGACATCCACTTCACCAAGCTCCAGTAAGCCACAAGGAACGACATGAGCGCACTTCAGCAAGAACCGCACGCCGGCGTCGAGATCGACGCGCGCGGCATCGCCACCGTCACCATCCGCGAGGCGGGCTCGCTCAATATCCTGAGCACGCCGGTGATCGCATCGCTCACGCGCGCCATCGAAGCGCTGGCCGGCAATGACGCGGTACGCGTGCTGGTGCTGCGCGGCGCCGGCGAGAAAGGCTTTGTCGGCGGTGCCGACATCAAGGAGATGGCCGCGCTGGACCGCGCCAGCGCCGAGGCCTTCATCAGCGGCCTGCGCCGCCTGTGCGATGCCGTGCGCCACCTGCCGGTGCCGGTGATCGCGCGCATGCCGGGCTGGTGCCTGGGCGGCGGGCTGGAACTGGCGCTGGCATGCGATATCCGCATCGCCGCCGACAACGCGCAGCTGGGCATGCCGGAAGTGAAGGTCGGCATCCCGTCGGTGATCCACGCCGCGCTGATGCCGCGCCTGATCGGCAATGCGCGCACGGCATGGATGCTGCTGACGGGCGAGATCTCCGATGCCGCCGAGGCGCTGCAGTGGGGGCTGGTGAGCCGCGTGGTGCCGCTGGCGGAGCTGGATCTGGAAATCGAACGCGTGGCCGCGCTGCTGGCCGGCTTTGGCCCGGCCGCGGTGCGCCAGCAGAAGCGCCTGCTGCGCGAGTGGGAGGATGCGCCTCTGGAAGTCTCGATCAACAACAGCGTGACCGAGTTCGGCAGCGCCTTCGACACCGGCGAACCGCAGCAGCACATGGCCGCCTTCCTGAACCGCAAGCGCTGAAGCGCGGGGAAAGTGCTTACGGCGCCGTGGCTGCCACGGCGCCGCCTTCGCGCGTGGCCACCACGCGCGGATCGTTCAGCAGGAACTGCACAAAGGCCTCGGCAAACGCCGGCAGCTTGCCGTCGGCGCGCACGATCAGGTTCAGTTCGCGCAGGGCCCACGGCTCGGCCAGCCGCACCCCCACCACGCGCGCCTCGCGCAAGGCCTGCGCCGCCACGCTGCGCGGCACCAGCGCCACCCCCACGCCGGCCTCGGCCAGCGACAGCACCGCATCGAAGCTGTGCGCATGCAGCCGCACGTTGGGCGCCTTGCCCGCGCGCTGCGCCATGTCGCGCAGGAACAGGAAGTTGCTGCTGGTGCGGCTCATGCAGACAAAGTCGAAGGCCAGCGCCGCGCCGAAGCGCACTTCAGGCTCGCGCGCCAGCGGGTGATCGGCGGCCACCGCAAGGATCAGCTCGTCGCGCGCGTAGCGCACCGAGCGCACCCCGGTGGCTTCACCGCCCGTCTGGAAATCGCCTGCCAGGATGCCGACATCGGCTTCATGCGCCGCCACCGCCGCCAGGATCGACTGGCTGGCGCGCTCCTCCAGGTCGATGTTCACATCCGGGTTGGCCAGCAGGAAGCGGCTCACGCTCGGGATGATGAAGCCGTTGAGCGAACTGCTGTTGGCCAGCAGCCGGATATTGCCCTTCAGCCCGGCAGAGAAGCGCCCCACCTCGCCATGCATGCGCTCCACGCCAAGCAGCAGTTCGCGCACATGGACCAGCAGCGTTTCACCGGCCGGTGTCAGCTCCATGCCGCGCGCGGTGCGCACGAACAGCGGCGTGCCCATCGCGTGCTCCAGGTTCTTCAGCCGGTAGCTCGCCGCCGACGCGGTGATATGCGTGGCCGAAGCGCCACCTGACAGGCTTTGCGCATCGGCAATGGCCTGGAACAGGCGCAGGTCGGTCAGTTCGTAACGCAAGGCAACTCCGTTTGGGGCGGGACGGTCGAAAGGATTGGCGCTTGGTGGTGTCGCGGCCATTCTAGTGCAGCACCGTGGGCTTCCCGCCCGCCATCCGGTCCGAACACGCTCCGCCCATTTAATGTGGACGTCGTCCATTTTCTTTGCTAAGGTATTGTGGACGGCGTACACAAAAGCATGCGCCAGTTGCCAGCGCGCCGCCTGATTCGCGCGCCATGCCGATATCCACGGCCGCCCGAGCGGCGGCCTACCTACAGGAGTTGTCATGCAAGTCCAGCCCTATCTGTTTTTCGAAGGCCGTTGCGATGAAGCCGTTGAGTTCTACAAGAAGATTCTCGGCGCCAAGGTCAACATGCGGATGACGTTCAAGGACAACCCGGAGGCCGACAAGGGCGGCGAGGGTTGCCAGCCCGGCGCCGGCACCGAAGACAAGGTCATGCACATGGAGTTCCAGATCGGCGAGAGCGTGATCATGGCCTCCGACGGCCGCTGCTCGAACCAGCCCAACTTCCACGGCTTCGCCCTGTCGATCAACTACCCTGACAAGGCCGCGGTCGAAAAGGCCTTCAACAGCCTGAAGGAAGGCGGCCAGGTAGTGATGCCGCTGGACAAGACTTTCTTTGCAGACCAGTTCGGCATGGTCACCGACCGCTTCGGCATCATGTGGATGCTGCTGACGGCACCGAAGTAAGCGGCACATCGCGCAAGTTTCCCGGCAGCGACGCGCCCTTTGAGCGTATGGGCTTACAATGCGCCGCCTGCCGGAGAAACCTTGCCATGGACGATCGCATCAACGAACTCGAAATCAAGCTCGCCTTCCAGGAAGACCTGCTTGATACCCTGAACAGCACCGTGGCGCGCCAGCAGCAACAGATCGACCTGCTGCAGGAGCAGTTCCGCGCGCTGTACCAGCAGGTGCGCAGTGCCGCCACCACCGCGGCCGAAGCCGACCCCCAGCAGGAAATCCCACCGCACTACTGATCGACGCGGCCCGCGCCATGCAGGCCGATCGCCGATGTGACGGAACGCCACCCCGCCCGCGCGGTCTGACTGGCTGACCCATCCACCGCCGCCCTCGACAGGCGCGCCCCATCCGCCACATGCGTGTGAAACCTTCCCTGCTGATTGCCGCCGCCTGCGTCGCTGGTGCCTCCTCGGCGCTGGCCGGCTACAACATCTGGACCGGCGAGTACTCCCTCTCCCGGCAGGAACTGCAGACCGCGCTGGACCAGCGCTTCCCCGCCACGCTGCGCTACGCCGATGTCGTAAGCGTGCAGCTCAGCCATCCCCGGCTGGTGCTGGACGAGGCCAACAACCGCGTCACCACCCATGTCGACGCACGCCTGACCAACGCCTTGCTGCCCTCCCCGCCGGTAGACGGCAAACTTGCGCTGAACAGCGGCGTGCGCTACGACCCGGCCAAACGCGCGGTGCTGCTCGACAACCCGACCGTACAGCAGGTGGAAGTCGCCGGCATGGGGCAATACCGCGAACAGCTCAACGCCATCGGCGCTGTGGTCGCGCAGCAGTTGCTGAAGGACTATCCGGTCTATACGTTCAAGCCCGAGGAACTGCGCGTCGGCGGCAAGGACGTGGAGCCGGGGGCGATTACCGTGGGCAAGGATGAGGTGCGGGTTGAGGTGAAGCAGCGGTAGGCATAGCCTGCGGACCAGGCTCGCTCCCTCTTCCTCTGCCTCAACCCCGCCCACCTCTGAACACCACCCCCAACCCCGCCAGCACCGCACCCATCCCGGCCATCGCCAGCGGCGCCATCCGGTTGCCCAGCAGCAGGTAGTCGAGCACCGCCGTGCCCGCCGGCACCAGGTAGAACAGGCTGGTGACGTTGACCAGGTTGCCAGCGCGGATCAGACGGTAGAACAGCAGCGTCGCGCCGATTGAAATGACCAGCGCCAGCCACAGCAGCGGCGCAGCAAAAGCCAGCGAAGCATCGAAGGCGAAGGGCTGGAACGGCAGGCACAACAGGCAGGCCGCGAGGCTCGCGCCGTACTGCAGCGGCAGCACTTCCGCGGGTGCACGCGTGATGCGCTTCTGCAGGATGGCGCCGACGGTCATGCTGGCGAGCGAGGCCAGTGCGCACAGCACGCCTGCCAGCGACAGCCTGGCCGGCAGCAGGCTGTCTGCCACCACCATGGCCAGCCCGGCGAGCGCGAGGGCAAGGCCCGCCATGCGAGCGGCGCTGAAGCGCCGCTCGGTCAGCAGCAGCGTCAGCATCGGCTGGGCGCCGAGCACGGTGGCGAGCACACCGGGCGTCATGCCGTGGTCGAGCGCAAGGAAGTAAAAGACGGAGTAGCCGCCGATCAGCAGCAGGCCGGTCACGGCGGTGTACAGCCGCTCGCCGCGCGGCGGCAGCAGGCGGTGCCTGGCCAGGCCGATCGCGCCAAGCACGGCGCAGACCAGCGCGAAGCGCAGCGTCAGCAAGGCGAAGGGCGTGGCGTGGTCGAGGGCCAGCCGGGCGGCGATGGCGCCGCTGCTCCACAGCAGCACGAAGAGGGGCGTGGCCCAGGCGGAGGTGTTGGTGGCGCGTGTGCCGGCGGCGGCGTCGAATTGCGCCGCGCGGTCTTTGTCGGTTGTCATGGATGTCATCTGTCGTCAGCTTGGCAGGCTCCGGCGACGCGCATGCGGCCATGGCACGGTGGCAGCACGCGCAGGCGTGCGGCTGCCGTGCGCGCAGGCACACGGATGCGGGACTACCGGAGACGAATGAGGCTGGGGGGCGTGCCCGTCAGCCGCGCGGCGGCGGCGCGACAGATGTGAACGCAGGCTGGCGACGCACGCGTGGCCACGCGCGGCCCGGGGGCGCGGCGTTGACGGGGCGTTGGCGGTCTGCGGTCATGGTGGGAATTGAAGACTTCGAAGAAGTAGTCCGGCGATGCTATGCCTGTGCGGCCATCGCGTCAACGCGATTCTGTTGTGCGCTGCTCCAGCCGGGACACCAGCGCCTGCAGCGTCGGCGCGCATCCGGCCTCCACCTTCAGCGCCAGCATCGCGTCCGCCCGCGTGGTGCCCAGGTTGAGCGCGGCCACGGGCTTGCCCATCTGTCCGGCCCAGACGCAGAAGCGGTAGCCAGAATAGACCATCAGCGACGAACCGACCACCAGCATGGCATCCGCTGCTTCCAGCGCCGCGCGGGCGGCATCGACCCGCGGGCGCGGCACGGATTCGCCGAAGAACACCACGTCCGGCTTGAGGATGCCGCCGCAGCGCCCGCACTCGGGCACGCGGAACTGCGCGAACAGCGGCGATTCGAAATGCACGTCGCCATCGGCGGCGGGCTCGGCGATCACGTCGCGCAGCGCGGCGTTCTGTGCCAGCAGCCAGTCCTGCAGGCCGGCCCGGTCATGGCGCGTGCCACAGTCCAGGCAGATGGCACTGGCCAGGCTGCCATGCAGTTCGATCACGCCCTCGCTGCCGGCGCGCTGGTGCAGGCCGTCGACATTCTGCGTGACCAGCGCCGTGAGCCGGCCGTGCGCGCCAAGGCGCGACAGCGCATGGTGCGCGGCATTGGGCCGCGCCTGCCACGCCACCGGCCAGCCCAGCATGCTGCGCGCCCAGTAGCGCTGGCGCCCCGCGTGCGAGCCCAGGAAGGCCTGCAGCGTGATCGGCTGCGAGCGCTGCCACTGGCCGCGCGCGTCACGGTAGCCGGGAATGCCGGAATCGGTGCTGATGCCCGCGCCGGTCAGCACGAACAGGCGCGGGTGGCGCTGCACGAAATCGAACAGGGCGGACGTCGGGTGCGGGGGTTGCAGCGGCTCGCTCAATTTGCCGGATCCTCGGCATGGCGCGCCGCCTGGCGCGCTTCCCAGGCGCGCAGCTCCTCGCGGTAGCGGTCCATCTCCTGGTAGTAGTAGTCGAAGATGCAGGGATCGCAGCCGGAGCCGCAGCACTCGTCATCGCCGGGCCGCTCTGGCGGCACCGGGCGGGGGTCGTCGGGGGGCACGGCGGGGGACGCTTGGGACACTGACAGTTCGCGAACAGGCGCATTGGCGGATCAACCGCCAGTATATTCCCGCCGGCCCCGGCCTGCCGCCGGACCCCTCAGTGGCCGAGCAGCCCCTCGCCGACCGGGATCACCAGCGCCGTGCCCGCCAGGCAGGCGATGTCGTCCTCGGCAAGCCGGCGCGACACCACGCTGGCCAGCCTGGCGCCGATGCGGGCAAGTTCGGCGGCGTCGGCCAGGTAGACGGCGTCGATCACGCTCTGGTCGAACTGCAGGGCCGCGCTCAGGCGGCAGCGTCCGGGCGAGCCGGCCGGCTCGGCCTGCCAGCTGACCTGCACCTGATTGCCGTCGCTGCGGTGGTATTCGGCCGACATCGGAAACAGCCGGCAGGTATGCTCGCGGGCCCACTCGACCAGGGCAGTCATGGCGATTCCCCTTTGGCGGGACAGCGCGTCCGCCGGTACGCCGCGTCAGCGGCTCAGTACATGGTAGAGCCAGTCGTGCGCGCGTGCCGGCACGCCCAGCGCGCTGGCATCGATGCGCCGCCCCTGCACCCGCAGTGTGCCTTCGTGCAGGGCATCCACCGCTGCCTGGGCATCCGGGAACCTCCCCATCACGCCATTGCCCAGCATCAGCATCCAGTCCTTCTCGCGGGGAATGAGCGTGAGCTGTCCCGCAGCGGTCTGGCAAAAGAAATAACCGTACATGCACCCCCCAAGCACCTTACCTGTATCCATCCTAGTGCAGGGCACCGCGGGGTCGCGTGCCGATCTGCACGCTTCCGAACGGCGTGATGAATTGTTTTTGCACGGCCGCGAGTGGGCGGCCTGCATGCAGCATTTTGCCCGAAGATAGCCAGACCTCCCCGCCCGGCGGCCGCCGGGCGGGGCCACTGCCGCCCGCTGCGGCCGACAGCGAACCGATTGCGAACCCACGGTGCCATGAAGGCAGCCCCATTCCATTGCTTGCGCAAACTGCTCGTACCGGCGGCCCCGGCACTGGCTGCGGGCGCGGTCCTGGCCGCTGAGCCGGCCTCCATGCCGGCGGCGCCGGCGATCGAGCCGCCCGCAAACCAGGTCGCGGCGGCCACGCCGCAGCGGGCCGCAGGCGCGCGCCCCCGCATCTGCCTGGTGCTCTCGGGCGGCGGCGCGCGCGGCGCGGCGCATATCGGCGTGCTCAAGGTGCTGGAGGCGATGCGCATCCCGGTCGACTGCATCGCAGGCACCAGCATGGGTTCGCTGGTGGGGGGCGCCTATGCCACCGGCATGGCGCCCGCCGAAATGGAGCGGCTGGTCGGCGGCCTGAGCACCGACAAGATCTTCAAGGAGCGCCCGCCGCGCCAGGACCTGACCATCCGGCGCAAGCAGGACGATTTCACCAACCTGTTCACGCCCGAGATCGGAGTGCAGGCCAGCGGCCTCTTGCTGCCCAAGGGCGCGGTCTCGGGCGTGCAGCTGGAGACCGTGCTGCGCCAGCTGGCCAAGGTGCCCGGCTACCGGGACTTCGACCAGTTTCCGATTCCCTACCGCGCTGTCGCCACGGACCTGGTGGCAGGCACGCCGGTGGTGTTCAGCCAGGGCGAGCTGGCCAACGTGATGCGCGCCAGCATGTCGGTGCCGGGCGCGGTGGCGCCGGCCGAGTACGAGGGCCGGCTGCTGGTCGACGGCGGCCTGACCGACAACCTGCCGGTGGACGTGGCGCGCAGGATGGGCGCCGATATCGTGATCGCGGTGAACCTGGGCACGCCGCTGATGAAGCGTGAGGAACTGACCTCGATCATCGGCGTGACCGGCCAGATGCTCAATATCCTGACCGAGCAGAACGTGCGTGCATCGCTGGCCTCGCTGCGGCCCACCGACGTGCTGATCGAGCCGGCGCTGGGCGATTTTTCCGCGACCGACTTCGACCACCTGCCGGCAACCATCCCCATCGGCGAGGCTGCCGCGCGCAAGGTCGCCGACCGCCTCGCGCCGCTGGCGCTGCCGCCGGCGCAATATGCACAACTGCGCGCCAGACAACAGGCGGTGCAGCCGCCTGACACCCGCCCGGTCGATGAGATCAGGCTGGCGCCGCTGCAGCGCGTCAACCCGGACTACGCCACCGCAGTGATGGAAACCAAGCCCGGGCAGCCGGTCGACCAGGCCACGCTGGACCAGGACATGCGCCGCCTGTTCGGCACCGGCGACTTCGAGCACGTCAACTACGGCATCCTGGAGGAGCCCGGCAAGCGCGTGCTGGCGGTCAATGCGGTGGAGAAATCCTACGGTCCCGACTACCTGCGCTTCGGGCTCGGGCTGAGTTCGGATTTCCGCGGCGATGCCTACTTCAACCTGGTGGGCAGCTACCGGCGCACCTGGCTCAATGCGCTTGGCGCCGAATGGCGCACCGATGCGCAGGTGGGCCAGACCTCGTCGCTGATCAGTGAGTTCTACCAGCCGCTGGATACGCGCCAGTACTTCTTTATCGCGCCGCGCATCGAGCTGGAGCGGCGCCCGGTCAATGTTTTCCAGGGCAGCACGCGCATCGCCACCTACGACCTGCGCCGCTTCGACATCGCGCTGGACGCCGGCAGCCAGTTCACCAAGTACGGCGAGCTGCGCGTGGGCGTGCAGACCGGCACGGAGCACGCCACCCTGAGCACCGGCCCCGAGTCGCTGTCGCCAGGCCCGGGCAATATCCGGCGCGGCGCCATCACCGGGCGGCTCTTGTTCGACCAGCTCGACAGCGTCGACTTCCCGCGCTTCGGCTATGCGGCCCGGCTGCACATCTACGGCTCGCAGCCGGGGCTGGGTGCCGACCAGGCTTATGTCAAGGCGCAGGCGGATGGCATCTATGCCCACTCGTTCGGCGACAACACGGTCTCGCTGGCCTTCAAGGTCGGCAGCAATATCGGCGGCAAGCCGCTGCCGCGCTATGACCTGTTCCAGTGGGGCGGCTTCCTGCAGCAATCCGGTTATGCCACCGGGCAGCTGCTGGGCGGCAACCTGCAGTTTGCGCGGCTGGTCTACTACAACAAGCTGGCGCGACAGACCCTGCTGCAAGGCGTGTACGCAGGCTTTTCGCTGGAGGCGGGCCGCATGGGCGACCCGCTGGTGCCGGGGAGCCCGACCGGGCTGCTCAAATCGGGCTCGGTCTTCCTGGCGCTGGACAGTCCGCTGGGCCCGCTTTACCTGGCCTATGGGCGCGCCGCCGCAGGCACATACAGCTTTTACCTGTTCCTGGGCAAACCCTTCTGAGCCGGCCAGCATAAGCACCCACCAAATGTGAGCCTGCCGCACCCTACCAAAGTTGTATGTAATGTCTTAATTCAAATGTCTATACTTTTTACGTCACCAAGACCCCTCTTGAATGACGACCTTCCCCGGTCGCCGCTCCCCAGCGGCGACTTTTTTTTGGGCGCCCGCCTGACATGCGGCGCCTATAATCCGGGCCTCGGGCTGCACTTGCGGCCGCACTGCGTCCCTTTCGCGCGCCTCCTCCCATGCAGATTGATTTCACCCATTTCACGCCGTGGCTGTCACTGGCCGGCGGGCTGGTCATCGGCCTCGCGGCGGCGCTGATGATCCTGGGTCTGGGCCGCATTGCCGGCATCAGCGGCATTGTCGGCGGCCTGCTGAAGCTGCCGCACGGCGACAGCGCGTGGCGCGCCGCCTTTGTGATCGGGCTGTTGCTGGCGCCATGGCTGGCGGGCGCGTTCGATGCCATGCCCGCGGCGCAAATCGATGCCGGCTGGGGTGAGGTGCTGGCGGCGGGGCTGCTGGTAGGCATCGGCACGCGCTACGCCGGCGGCTGCACCAGCGGGCACGGCGTGTGCGGCCTGTCGCGGGGCTCGGTGCGCTCGCTGGCCGCCACGCTGACCTTCATGGCGGCGGGCTTCCTGACGGTGCTGGTGCAGCGCCATTGGCTGGGAGGCTGACCGATGGGCATGCTCTTCTCATTGCTGGCCGGGCTGGTGTTCGGCATCGGCCTGATCCTGTCCGGCATGGCCAACCCGGCCAAGGTGCTGGGTTTTCTCGACCTGGCCGGCGCCTGGGACCCGTCGCTCGCCTTTGTCATGGCCGGCGCGATCCTGGTGGGGGTGGTGGCCTTCGCACTGGCGCGCCGGCGCCAGCGCTCCTGGCTGGGGCTGCCGATGCAGTGGCCGGCGCTGGCCGCGGTCACGCCGCGGCTGGTGCTGGGCAGCGCGGCGTTCGGCGTGGGCTGGGGCCTCGCGGGCTTCTGCCCGGGCCCGGCGCTGGTGGCGCTGGGTGCCGGCTATGCCAAGGCCTGGGGCTTTGTCGGCGCCATGCTGGCTGGCATGGCGCTCTACGAGATCGCGGAGCGACGCGGGCGTTGATGCCGTGCAGCATCCGGCCCGCGTGCCATGCGGGCGATGCGCGAATGCAGCAAAGGCTGGCCCCTGGCGGCCAGCCGGTTTAAGATTGCGCGATTATCGGACAACAAGCCCAGACAACACACCTCCCAATGGATGTCCTCCGCCCCCTCGGTCTTGGCCATGCACAGGCCGACACCGTCCGCGTTGCCCGGCCCCAGGCCGACCTGCTCGCCAGTTTTGCCGGCGATCCCAACTTCATGCTGTCGCTGGCGCGCGGGCTGACCGTGCTGGAGGCGTTCTCGGAACGCAAGCGCCCGCTGACGATCTCGCAGGTGGCGCAGCGCACGCAGTTGTCGCGCGCCTCGGTGCGGCGCTGCCTCTATACGCTGGAACAGCTCGGCTACGTCAGCCAGCAGGACGGGCAGTTCGCGCTGCGGCCGCGCGTGCTGCACCTGGGCCACGCGTATTTCTCGTCGACCTCGCTGGTGTCTCTGGCGCAGCCGATCCTGGACAACCTGAGCGCGCGCATCCACGAGACCTGCACGCTGGCGATCCTGGACGGCACCGACATCCTGTACCTGGTGCGCTCCGAAGTGCAGCGGGTGCTGAACTATTCGCTAGGCATGGGCAGCCGCCTGCCAGCCTACTGCACCTCCAACGGCCGGCTGCTGCTGGCGCACCAGCCCGCCACAGTGCTGGACGGCTTCTTCGAGCATGCCGAACTGCGCCCGCGCACGCTGCAGACCAAGGTCTCGCGCCAGGAGCTGGAAGCGTGCTTCGAGCGCGCCCGCGAAGTGGACTACGTGATCGTCGATGAAGAGCTGGAACCGGGCCTGCGCGCGATGGCGGTGCCGGTGCGCTCGGCCTCGGGCATCGTGCTGGCGGGGCTGAGCGTGAGCGTGCGCGCGGCGCGCGTCTCTGAAGCAGAGATGATCTCGCGGCTGCTGCCGCCGATACGCGAAGCCGCGGCGGCAATCGGCCGGCTGATCGGCTCCTGATTGCCGCTGACTACCCGGGCAGCCGCACGGGAATGAGGTAAGCCGGGCCCGGGTTGCGCGGCCTCGGCACCGGTGCTTCAGCCCCGGTGCGCCAGTTCCAGCGCAAATACCAGCCGCTGCAGGAAGTTCTCCATGCGCCCGTCCGGATGGATGAAGGCGCAGCCGAAATGGTGGATGGCGCTGTCGTCATGGCCCACCAGCCAGTGGCCAACCACCTGCAGGTCCAGCTCAAGCTTACCCAGCTCGCGGAAGTCCAGCCGGCACTTGCCGACCGTGGTGCCGACCGGCAGGTGCTCTGCCGAGACCGTCTTCGAGCGCAGACCCACGCCCGACAGCGACAGGTCGGCGATATCGAGCCCCAGCACGGTCTTGTCCGACATGTGGATCTCGCAGCGGTAGCCTCTCGTCACCAGCGTGCGCGCGCGGAAATGGCGGCGGCGCTGGAAGTGGTAGAGCTTCTCGGGGAATTCGACGACGAAGGCGGGGCCTTCCTCATAGCGCGTGGCGCCCGGCCGGCCCACTACGAAGTTGACCGGCACGCCGCGCAACAGCCCCGAGAACGCATTTTCATCCGAGGTCATCAGCGACATCCGTTCGGGTTCCGCATTGCACCAGTCGAACACGAAGGTGCGGTCGACCGGGTCAACGTGCAGGACCGACGTGACGAACTGGTGCCCGGTGCGGGTGCGCACGCTCAGCATGCACTTCTGCCAGGACAGGTCGCGCAGCACGGTGCCGATCTGCGAGTTGTGCGTCAGGCGATAACGGTCATCCGCCGGCTCAATGTCGGATTCGGCGCCGTTATCGGCTGGCCCGGAGGCATCGTGCTGATTCATGGATTCACGCAACATCTGGAGTGGCTGGGATCGCCGGTTACGGGGGCTTCGGCCTGCCGGCCGCGCGCATGTTAAGCGCGTGTCCCGATGCCCGGCAAGACGCATGCTCTCACTTCGGCAGATCTGTGGCAGAACTTGAGCACAGACTTCCGGGGGGTAGCGCGCACGCCGCTTTCAGGCGTCCGGTGGCGGCGCCGCAAGCGTTGCCTGCGCCTCTTCGCGCAACCACGCCAGCAGCACCAGCCGGCGCGTGTCGTGTTCAAACGGCGCGGGCGACAACAAATGATAGGCCGATCCGTCGGCAACAAAGCCGAACGGCGCGGCCAGCCGGCCATCGGCGATCTCGTCCGCGGCCATCAGCTGCGAGGCCATGGCCCAGCCCAGCCCTGCGGCGGCGGCCTGCAGACTGAGGTAGAAATGTTCGTACCAGGCGTCGCCGTCGCACTGCACGACGGGGGCGGCATCGTCGCGCACCGCCTGCCAGCGCTGCCATGCCTCGGGCCGCGTGCGCGTATGCAGCCGCGCCGGGACCGTGGCTGCCCCCTGCGCAAGCTGCGGCCGGCACACCGGCCCCACCCGTTCCTGCGCCACCTCGCGCGCATGCCAGCGCGCATCGAAGGCAAAGTCATTGCGCCGCAGTGCCAGGTCGGCGCCGCTGCGGGTGAAGTCGATCGGCCCGCCTGCTGCCATCAGGTGCAGCGGGATATCGGGATGGCGCGCGGCAAAGCGCGGCAGCCGCGGGATCAGCCAGCGCATGGCGATGGTCGGCTCGCATGACAGCACCAGCGCTCGCCCCGGCGGTTGCGTGCGGATGCGCGCGGCGGCGCCGGCCAGCACCTCCATCGATTGCGTCGACGCCGCGAACAGCGTGCGCCCCGCCTCGGTCAGGAAGACCCCGCGGTTGCGCCGCTCGAACAGCGCCACGCCCAGCGTGTCCTCCAGCTGGCGGATCTGCCGGCTGACCGCGCCATGGGTCAGGTGCAGTTCCTCCGCCGCCCGGACAAAGCTTTCGTGGCGCGCTGCGGCCTCGAAGAATCGGATCCAGCCCAGCCAGTGCATCAGTCAGTTTTTCTCACGTAATTGCGCGAGTATATATCGGTTGTGGCGGCGCTTTCCGGCACGCAGAATTGGGTACGGCCGGATCTCCCGATGTGGCGATTTCCGGATAACTGTAACGTAACCTCACAGAAAATGCCCCCAATCGCCGAATCCCTGGCGGTCGCCGCCGTGACCGTGCTGGCCGTTGTCAGTCCGGGCCCGGACTTCGCCATGGTCACCCGCAACAGCTACTTGTACGGCCGCCGCGCCGGCCTGCTCAGCGCCCTCGGGATCGCGCTGGGGGTGCAGGTGCATGTGCTCTATACGATGTTCGGGGTGGGGCTGCTGATGGCCCATGCGCACAACGTGCTGACGGTGGTGAAGATGCTGGGCGCGGCCTATCTGGTTTGGATCGGTATCCAGACGCTGCGCAACCGCGAGGCCCTGGCAGTAGACCTGCAAGGTGCGCGCACGCTGCCGCCGTGGGCGGCGCTGCGCATGGGCTTCCTGACCAATGCGCTGAACCCGAAGACCACGCTGTTCGTGGTCAGCACCTACACCCAGGTGGTCGATGTGCACACGCCGGTGCCGGTGCAATGGGCTTATGGCGGATTCATGTCGGTGGCGCACCTGGCGTGGTTCAGCCTGGTGGCGTGCGTGTTCACCGCGCCGGCACTGCGCGCGGCGATGCTGCGGCGCCAGCGGCTGCTGGACCGCACCATCGGCTCGGCCTTGTGCGGGCTGGGCGTAACGCTGGGGCTCAGCAACCTGGCGTAGGGCCGGCCTGCGTCAGTGGCCAGGCCTGGCGCACGAGATGCTGGGGGCCTTGCGGGCCGAGCCGGCTTTCGAACAGCACCAGCCGCTGCACCTGCCAGGCCTCGCTGGCCAGGCTACGGTGCGTATCGAGCCACGCGCGCAGCACGCTTTCGGGCACGGACGGCTTGCAGCGCGCCAGCGTCAGGTGCGGATGGAAGCGCCGCCGCTCCGGGGTAATGCCCGCGGCCCCGGCCAGCGCCTGCCCGACGTCGGCATGCAGGGCGCGCAGCGCGTCCAGGCCGGGACCTGGCGCCAGGCCCGCCCACAGCACCGAACCCTGGCCGCTGCGGAAGCGCCCGGTACCGGCTGCCTGAAGCAGGAAGGCAGGCGCGCGGATGCTGTCGAGCGCGGCCTCCAGCGCTGCGCCAGGCACGTTGCACTCACCCAGGAAGTGCAGGGTCAGGTGGACCTGCTCTGGCGCTGCCGGCCGCACACCGTGCGCGGGCGGCAGGGTCGACAGCAGCCATGCCGCCCGCGCGGGCGGGACTTCCACGGCAATGAACAGGCGCGGCATGGCAGCGCAGCCGGCGCCATCAGCCGGGCGTGGTGCCGACGCCTTCGCGCTGCAGCAAGGCGCGCTTGCGCTCGATGCCGCCGGCGTAGCCGGTCAGCGCGCCGGCGCTGCCCAGCACGCGATGGCAGGGCACGATCACCGACAGCGGGTTGCGTCCTACCGCGCCGCCGACTGCGCGCGCATGCGTGGGCGGCAGGCCCAGGGTGCGGGCCAGTTCGCCGTACGACGCGGTCTCGCCGCAGGGGATGGCCAGCAGCGCCTCCCACACGCGCTGCTGGAACGGGCTGCCGGCAAAGCGCACCGGCACGGTGAAGGTATCGCGGCGGCCGGCGAAATATTCGGCCAGTTCCGACGCGGCGCGGTCGAGCACCGCGGCGTCGGCCGGCGGCACGTCGCGGCTGTCGGCAATGCCTGCGGGATGGTATTTCTGCCCGGCGAAGAAAAGGCCAGTCAGGTGTGCGCCTTGCGCGCGCAGCAGGATGGTCCCGAGCGGGCTGTCGATATGGCGATAGCTGGTCATGTGATCGTCTCCGGTTCGGCCGCGGCACTGGCCGCATCCTTCATCGCTTCATAGCGATGCCACAGGTGGATGGCGGCGTAGGCACGCCACGGCGCCCATTGCGCGGTGCGCTCGTGCATCGCGCGCACGGTACTGACGCCCAGCACCTTGCGCAGCGCATAGTCGGTGCCGGGGAACGCATCGGGCCAGCCCAGCGCGCGCATGGCGACATACTGCGCGGTCCAGTCGCCGATGCCGCCGACCTCGCGCAGCGCCGCCACGGTCTGCTCCGGCGGCGCGTGCGCATCGAGCGCCAGCGTGCCGTCGGCCACGCGCTGCGCCAGCGCCAGCAGCGTGCGCGCCTTGCCCGCCGACACCCCGGCATCGCGCAAGCCTTGCTCTGGCAGTGTGGCAATGGCGGCGGCAGTCGGGAACGTGTAGCGCAGGCCGTCGGGGGGCGTGCCGTCCAGCGACTGCCCCGCGTGCCGCGCCAGCGCGCCCAGGATGCGCCGCGCCTGCACCACCGAGATTACCTGCCCCACCACCGCGCGCACCGCGATCTCGAAGCCATCGACGCTGCCCGGCAGGCGCACGCCCGGCATTGCCTCGGCAAGCTCGCCCAGGTGCCGGTCCACCACGTCCGGGCGGCAGCCCAGATCGCACAGGCGGCGCACCTTGCCCAGCGCCTGCGGAATCACGCGCGCCAGCGAGGCCGACAACGTGACGCGTAGCACCAGCCGGCGCGGCACATGTTCGATCCGTACCCAGCCGGTATGCGTGCTGCCGCCGGCATCCACCAGCAGCGTGCGCATATAGGTACCGTCCCGGATGGCCTCGATGCCATCCACCGCCCGGGTAGCCAGGAAGCGCAGCCATGCGTCCCAGGCAAACGGCGGGCGGTAGCCCAGGTCGAACACCAGCCGGTCGGCCACGCCGTCGGCGGCGCGGCGGCGCAGCGCCCGCGGCGTCAGGCCGTAGCGGGTCTTCAGCACATCGTTGAAGCGGCGCACGCTGCCGAAGCCCGCCGCCAGCGCCACTTCGGTCACAGGCAGCGCGGTGTCGGCCAGCAAGCGCTTGGCCAGCAGCAGCCGCTGCGTCTGCGCGTACTCCAGCACCGACACGCCGAACTGCGCATCGAACAGGCGCCGCAGGTGCCGCTCGGTCACGCCGATGCGCGCCGCCAGCGTGGCCACGCTGCCTTCGGCCATGAAGCCCTCGTCGATCAGCGTGGCCGCGGCCTGCGCCAGCCGGCCTGAAATATCGGCCAGCCCGTGCCCGGGCGCCAGTTCCGGACGGCAGCGCAGGCAGGGGCGGAAGCCATGCTTCTCCGCCGCCGCAGCGCTCTCGTAGAAGGTGCAGTTTTCGCGCTTGGGCGTGCGCACTGCGCACACCGGCCGGCAGTACACGCCGGTCGACGACACGCCCACGAAGAAGCGTCCGTCGAAGCGGCGGTCGTGCGAGGCCACGGCCTTGTAGCAGGTATCGGGATCGAGGTGCATGACGGCATGCTACCGCTACCTGCAAGTGCTTACCCGCTGGATTCGGACATTTCCCTCTGGCGCGCGGGCGTGGGCTGCGGCACAGTTCCTGGCAGGGGCGGCGGCTAGAATGCGCTTCGTGCCTCACCCGCCAACCCACTGCCACCGCCCGCCCGGAGACGCCATGCGCCGCACTGCCCTGCACCTGTCCTTGCTCGCTTCGCTTGCCTGCGCGCCGGCGTTGGCGCAGCCGGTGCAGACCGCGCCCACGGCGACGCCTGCCACAGCCACGCAGGTGGCATCGGTCGAAGGCATCACCGAATACCGCCTGCCCAACGGCCTGCGCATCATACTGGCACCGGACGCGGCCAAGGCCACCACCACCGTCAACATCACCTACCTGGTCGGCAGCCGCCATGAGAACTATGGTGAGACCGGCATGGCCCACCTGCTCGAGCACCTGCTGTTCAAGGGCACGCCATCGCTGCCCGGCAAGGCCATCCCGACCGAGTTCGCCCGCCGCGGCATGAGCGTGAACGGCACCACCGCGCAGGACCGCACCAACTACTTCGGCACCTTCAGCGCCAACGATGAAAACCTTGACTGGGCGCTGCGCATGGAAGCCGACCGCATGGTCAACAGCGTGATCTCGCGTGCCGACCTGGACAGCGAGATGACGGTGGTGCGCAACGAGATGGAAATGGGCGAGAACAGCCCCGGGCGCATGCTGATGCAGCAGACCATGGCCGCCGCCTACCGCTGGCACAACTACGGCAAGGCCCCGATCGGCGCGCGCAGCGATGTCGAGCACGTCAGCATCGACGGCCTGCGCGCCTTCTATCGCCGCTACTACCAGCCCGACAACGCGGTGCTGGTGGTGGCCGGCAAGTTCGATCCCGCCGCCACGCTGGCACGCATCGAGCGCTACTTCGGGCCGATCCCGCGCCCGACGCGCGTGCTGCCGCCCGAGCATACCGTCGAGCCCGCACAGGAAGGCGCGCGCGAGCTGGTCGTGATGCGCCCCGGCGACAACAGCCTGGTCGCCGCCCAATACCACGTCAGCCCGGGTGCGCATCCGGACAGCACGGCACTCTCGCTGCTGACCCTCATCCTCGGCGATACGCCGGGCGGGCGGCTGTACAAGGCGCTGGTCGAGCGTGGCCAGGCCGTGTCGGTCGGCACCGCGCTCTATGCGATGAAGGACCCGGGCGCGCTGCTGCTCATGGTCGAGACGTCCAAAGACCAGCCGCTCGCGGCTGCGCGCGCCGGGCTGATCACGCAGGTCGAGGGCTTTGCCGAGGCGCCCGTGACCGAGGCCGAGCTGGAACGTGCGCGCGTGCGCATGCGCAACGCCTACGAGCACTACATGAACGATCCCGGCGCGCTCGGCGTGGCGCTGTCCGAGGCCATCGCCAAGGGCGACTGGCGCCTGTTCTTCCTGGCGCGCGACCGCATCGAGACCACCACGCTGGCAGACGTGCAGCGCGTAGCGCTGAACTACCTGCAAGCCTCGAACCGCACCGTGGGCGTGTTCCTTCCCGCCGAGCAGCCGTCGCGCGCGCAGGTGCCGCCGGCGCCCGATGTCACGGCCATGGTCAGCGGCTACCAGGGCAGGCAGGCAATGGCCGCGGTGGCGGCATTCGATCCCAGCCCCGCCAATATCGAGGCCCACACCACGCGCCAGACGCTGGCCAACGGCATGCAGCTGGCGCTGCTGCCCAAGCCCGCGCGCGGTGAAGTGGTGCACGGCGCGCTGGTGCTGCGCATGGGCGACGCGCAGAGCCTGCAGGGGCTGACCACGGTGGGCGCGCTGACCGCCTCCATGCTCCGGCGCGGCGCGGCTGGCATGGACCGCCAGCAGATCGCCGACCGCATCGAGGCGCTGCGCGCACGCGTCGGCATCTCTGGCAGCTCTGAGCGCGTGGCCGTCAGCTTCGAGACGCGCCGCGCGCACTTGCCGGAACTGCTGGCCCTGCTGCGCGACCTGCTGCGCGCACCGACCTTCCCCGAGGCGGAGTTCGAAACGCTGCGCAAGACCAGCATCGCGGAGATCGAGAGCATCCGGCGCGAGCCGGGCGTGATGGCGTCCAACGCGCTGGGCCGCCATGGCGACCCCTACCCCGCGGGCGACCCGCGCCATGCGCGCACCTTTGCCGAGAACATCGCCGACCTGCAGGCCGCCACCCTGGCGCAGGTGCGCGACTTCCACGCGCGCTTCTATGGCGCGGGCCATGCGCAATTGAGCCTGGTGGGCGACTTCGATGCCGCGGCCGCGGCCGCGCAGGCAGCGCAGCTGTTCGGCGACTGGAGCGCGCAACGGCCCTACGCGCGCGTCGAGCGCCCCTTTGTGCCGATCCCGCCGGCGGAGTTCACGCTGCCCGCGCCGGGCAAGGCCAATGCCATCTACCTGGCCTCCACGCCGATCGACCTGACCAATGACGCGCCGGACTATGCGCTGATGATGATTGCCAACCGCGTGCTCGGCGGCGCCAGCCTGCGCGGCCGCCTGGCTGACCGGCTGCGGCAGCGGGAAGGCCTGAGCTATGGCGCGAGCAGCTGGGTGCAGGTGGGCGCGCTCGACCGCGCGGGACGCTTCGGCCTGCAGGCGCAATACGCACCGCAGAACCTGCCGCGCTTGCAACGCGCCGTGACCGAGGAGCTGGAGCGTTTCGTGCGCGACGGCATCACCGCGCAGGAACTGGCCGAGGCCGTCAGCGGCCTGCTGCAGCAGGGCATGGTCAGCCGCAGCAACGACGCCGCGCTGGCCGGCGCGCTGGTCAACCAGCTCTACCTGGGCCGCACCATGGCCTTCACCGCCGAACTCGAAGAGCGCCTGCGCAACGCCACGCCGGAAACCGTCAACGCGGCCATTCGGCGCTACATGCAGCCAGGCACGCTGTCGCGCGTCTATGCTGGCGACTTCAGCGGCGCACCGGCGCAACTGGGCCCAACCGGCAGCGGAAGTGGCTCCGGCGCGGCCGGCAGCACAGGCAACGAAGCGGCCGGCGCGGCACCGCAGGCGCAGCCCTGACATACGCGGGAAACAATATTCGGCTGCACTGGCAAGAGGCCGCAGGCGCGGCCAGCGCAACATCGCAGCGGCAAGGCAGGGAGCGGTCGGCAGGCGTCCGGTGCAAGCCCCTTGCCGCGACCCCGGGTTGACTGTATATTCGTACAGTATAAGTCGATATAAGAGGTGTGGATGTCAATCGTGCGAGCTGGCAGCAAGGCAGAAGCGCTCAGGCTTCTGGCCTCGGAAGGCGTGCTGGCGCTTGAGCTGGACTACGAGACAGGATGGCAGGATGCCGTCGAACTCGGCAGGCTCGGAGAAAAGCGCGGTATCAAGGTGCAGTATCGCGGACAAGAAAGCATCGCCGTCCGTTCCCGCGAAGCCCTGATCGAAGGGCTGGCCAAACCCAAGGCCACGTTCCGTCAACGCAATCTCTATTGCCAGTTCGATCTCGGCACGCTGGCGGACCATGAACTGCTCGACCTCGAGGCCAAGGCCACGCGGCTCGGGGACTATATCCTCGCCGGCCATCTGCTGCGCGATGTCGATGGCGTGTGGCCGCAATAAGCGGCTTGCGCGCACGCCGGGCCACTAGAAGAGAAAAAGCCGCCATGCAGGCGGCTTCCGTCATATTGCGCTGAGCATGTTCTTCGTGCCCGGTACCCCGGTCAATGCCACACCCGCGTGGCGTTGGCCCAGCGCGCCGCGCACGACGACTGCGCTACGGCCGCGTCGATCGTTTCGTTGGCGGCCTCCGCCGCCGGCACCGCCGCGGCGGTATCCAGCGCCGCGCGCCACAGCACCGCCGACACCAGCGTCTTGCACTGCCGCCGTTCGCCATGCGCAAGCGCCAGCAGCCGCTCATAGCCGTCCAGCACGATCAGCCGGTCACCACGGCGCGGATGCAGCGACAGCGTGTAGAGGTGGTCAGACTCGCATTGCAGGCTGCCGCCGCTGACCGCGACCACGATTGCACCCGGCAACGCAATGCCGCTGGCCTGGACCTCGCCACGCAAGCGCGCCAGGTGCGCGTGCGCGCGTGGATCGCTGGTGCCGCCCACACCGCCCGCCATCTCAGCTGGCAGCGCGCTGAGCGCCATCAGCTCGGCCGGCGACACCGCCAGCGTATAGGCCTGCAGCGTGGGACGATAGGTCGCCACCACGGCGCGCAGCCGGTGCGGCGCATCGCCATCATGCCCTGCCTGCAGCGGGCTGTCCGGCCCGCGTAACTGCATCGTGTTCATGTCGACTCCTGCCGCGCCGGGCGGTTGCATGGTCAGTCGCGCAGCAGTTGCTTGGCGATGATCAACTGCTGGATCTGCGTGGTGCCTTCATACAGGCGCAGCAGGCGCACGTCGCGGTAGAAGCGCTCGGCCTTGTACTCGGCGATATAGCCGGCGCCGCCATGGATCTGCACCGCGCGGTCGGCCACGCGGCCCACCATCTCGGTACAGAACATCTTGGTGCACGAGGCCAGCATGCTGACCTCCGGATCGCTCTTGCCGGCGGGCTTGGCGTCGTAGCGCTGGGCGCAGTCGCGCACCATCGACAGGCCGGCGTAGAGCTCGGCCTGGCTGTCGGCCAGCATCGCCTGGATCAGCTGGAAGTCGCCGATGGGCTTGCCGAACTGCTTGCGCTCCCTGGCATAGGCCACAGCGTCGGTGATCAGGCGATGCGCCATGCCGCAGGCCAGCGCCGAGATATGCAGGCGGCCGCGGTCGAGCACCTTCATCGCGGTCTTGAAGCCCACCCCCGGCACGCCGCCGATGATATTGGCGGCCGGCACGCGCACGTTCTCAAGCACCACGTCGCAGGTCTTGGTGCCGCGCTGGCCCATCTTCTTGTCCGGCTTGCCCAGCGAGATGCCCGGGGTGTCGGCCGGCACGATGAAGGACGAGATGCCCGAAGCGCCCGCGCCGCCGGTGCGCGCCATCAGCGTGAAGGCGCCGGCGCGCGGCGCGTTGGTGATGAAGCGCTTGGTGCCGTTGATAACGTAGTGGTCGCCGTCGAGCTCGGCCTTGGTCTGCAGCGAAGCCGCATCGGAGCCGGCGTTCGGCTCGGTCAGCGCGAACGAGATGATCAGCTCGCCGCTGGCGATGCGCGGCAGGTATTGCTGCTTCTGTTCCTCGGTGCCATCCATCAGGATGCCCTGCGAGCCGATGCCGACGTTGGTGCCGAACACCGAGCGGAAGGCAAAGGCGGTATGGCCCAGGTCGTAGACCACATCGCATTCCTGCGACATCGACAGGCCGATGCCGCCGTAGTTCTCGGGGATGGAGATGCCGAACAGGCCCATCTCCTTCATGTCCGCGACGATCTCGGCGGGCACGTCGTCGGTTTCCTCCAGCGTGTCTTCGGCGGGCTTCAGGCGTTCGTCGATGAAGCGCTGCACCGAGGCGCGCAGCAGGGCAAAGGATTCTTGGTCAAGGGCCATGATGATTCTCCGGGTCAAGCCAGTGCGTCAGTCTGGCCGCCTATGGTACGCTGGTCGCGGGATTTGACAATCCACTGAAACTTGGACAGAAGCGTCAGTATAATTTGACAATCGCGGTCGGCCTCAACCCAATGTGGCGGATAACAGGCCCGCCACGCCGATGGCCAGCGCCGCCAGCGCATCGCCCGCGATCAGGCCGCCACCGACCAGCGATGCCGTGCTCATATCCTGCGGCAAACCCCGGGCCGTCCTTGCGGGCCTGGCCACGGCGGCGGCCACGCTCGCCGCCACGCCGCCGGCCGCCATCCACCCGGCCGCCGCCAGGTTGACGAAGCCACCGAAAGACGACGCATAGGGCGAGGGCAGGATCGCCGCATCGAGCAGGAAATCCGCCACCCGCCCGCGCCGGCTGGCTTGCGCGAAGCGCTGCCACGCCTGCCGGCCGAGGATGGCCTTGCGCAATACCGCGGTGGCCAGGCCGAGCGCCAGACCCGTTGCCACCGCAACATGCTGGCCGGTGCGGCTTTGCGCCAGCCCGTGCAGCACGCCCACGATCTTGTATGTCATGGCCGAGGTCCAGCGCGCGGGCTGCTGGTCGGCCGGCAGGCTGGTCTGGTCCAGCGCCAGCACCGGATAGGCATGCATGAACAGCCGTGCCATCGCCACCGCCACCAGCGCACCCACGACGATGCCCGCCACCTGGTAGCCGAACTGCACCATGCGGTCGCTGCCCAGGCGCCAGCCGGTGGAGCGGTCCTGCTGCATGTCGCTCGCCTCGGCCGTGGCCACCAGCAAGACCGTGGCGGCGATCAGCCCGACATGGGGCGCGCGCAGCCCGGCGGCGGCCATCAGGATCACGGACAGCACGAAGGCGGACGAGATCGGGTTCTGGTCGACCATGCCGACCGAGATGCCGTTGACCAGCGCAAACACCAGCACCAGCAGCACCGCCATCAGCTGGAAGCCCAACGGCTGGCCGAACCAGGCCACGCCCGCCGCCACCGTGGCCGCGCCCCACAGCAGCGCCCAGGCCGCCACCCAGCCCATGCCCGGCCCGCGCCGCGGCGCAGGGTGGCGGCGCGCGCGCCACTGGCGGCACGCCTGTGCCAGCAGCAAGGCCACATCGACCGCAGCCGCCCCCATGATCATGCCCAGGGCCACCAGGAAGGTGGCCTTGCGATAGGGCTCGCCGGGCGCCATCCAGCCCGCGGCGACAAACCACGGGGTCATGGCCCAGCCGGCCAGCCCGCCCACCAGCGCGGCAATGCCCACGCGCGCGCCGACGATCATCCCGGCGCCGAAGGTCGCGGCCGACAGGTCCAGCGCCGCCAGCCACGGCATGCGCGCGGCGCCCAGGCCGCAACCCAGGCCCAGCGCCAGGCCGCCCCCGAGCCGCGCCACCGAACGCCGCAGCAGCGCCGGATCGGTCAGCGCGCGCAGGATATTGGCCACGGCCAGCCCCGACGGAAAGGTCAGCTGCATCCGGTCCACCAGCAATGGCGTGTACAGCATGCCCACACCCACCCCGAACATGCCGATGCACAGCATGTACAGCACCAGCTGCCACAACGGCGGCTGCGCCATGCCCAGCCACGCCATCGCCTGCAGCACCACGGCCATGCCGCCCATGCCCGCCACCGACGCCGCCGCGGTCTGGATGTAGTTGGCGCCGTGGCGCCCGGGCGCGCCATAGCCTGCAGTCACCACCGAGCCGAGGATGCCCGCCAGCACCTGCCCGCCGACAAAGAAGCCCAGCGAGAAATTCATATACGCGGCAGCGATGCCGCCCAGCGGACCCAGCACCAGCATGCCTGCCGCGCCCAGCAGCACGTGGTACTGCCAGCTGCCCGGCGCAGGCAGCCTGGTGGCGCGGGGTGCGGCATCGGTCGGGAGCGTGGGCATGGCGCAGCGGGTGGGCTGAAGTAGTGTGCCTCTTGCGAAGCATAGGCCAAGGACGGCCTGCGGCGATGTGCGACTTGTTCCCGACTTTCGCCGGATCGCCGTTTCCCGGCCGGGTTAACACTAGTTTCGTGCGCAACCATCTGGTCGATATAGTTGCGCACACAACTACATCGCAGAGACACTACGACCCCGCCATGCCAGACTCCACCGCACCCCACGCGGCCGTGCCGCCGGCACCGCCGCCCTCGTCATCGCGCCCATGGCCGCAGCACGTGCCGGTACTGATTGCCGGCGGCGGCCCGGTCGGCCTGACGCTGGCTGCGCTGCTGGCGCGCCAGGGCATAGCCGCGCTGGTGGTGGAAGCCGACGACGGCTACTGCGCCGGCAGCCGGGCCATCTGCATGGCGCGGCGTTCGCTGGAAATCCTCGGCTGGGTGGGCGCAGACCGCGCCACCGTCGAAACCGGCCTGCCGTGGGTGGGCGGGCGTAGCTACTACCGCGATGCCGAGGTGCTGCATTTCCGCATGCCCAGCGAACCCGGCGAGCGCTTCGCGCCGATGGTCAATATCCAGCAGTACTACCTGGAAGCCCTCGCCCACGACGCCGCGCTGCGCGGCGCTGCGCCAGCGGATGTGCGCTTCGGCGCGCGCGTGCAGGCGGTGCGCCAGCACGGCAGCGGCGTCGTGGCCGAGATCCAGACTGGCGCAGGCGTGGTGCAGGTCGACGCGCAATGGCTGGTGGCCTGCGACGGCGGGCGCAGCACCGTGCGCGAGCAACTGGGGCTGCGCATGGAAGGCACCCAGTACGAAGGCCGCTACGTGATCGTCGATATCGTGCAGAAGACGCGGCGCGAGGTGGAGCGGCTGGCCTGGTTCGACCCGCCTTCCAACCCCGGATCGACCATCCTGATGCACCGCCAGCCTGACGACGTCTGGCGCATCGACTACCAGATCCGCGACGACGAAGACCCTGACGAAGCCGTCAAGCCCGAGAACGTGCTGCCGCGCGTGCAGAGCCACCTCGACATGATCGGCGAGACCGAGCCGTGGCGGCCGCTGTGGATCTCCATCTACAACGCCAAGTGCCTGACCTTGCAGGACTACCGCCACGGCCGCGTGCTGTTTGCCGGCGACGCCGCGCACCTGGTGCCGATCTTTGGCGTGCGCGGGCTCAACTCCGGGCTGGACGATGCCGGCAACCTGGCCTGGAAGCTGGCGTGGGTGCTGCGCGGCCAGGCGCCCGACAGCCTGCTCGATTCCTATTCGGCCGAACGCGTGCATGCCACGCGGCAGAACATCGCCTACGGCGCCAAGAGCACCGAGTTCATGGCACCGCCCGACTTTGCCTTCCGGCTGATGCGCGAAGCCACGCTGCGGCTGGCGCAGCATGAGCCCGCGGTGCGGTCACTGATCAATCCGCGGCAGTCGGCACCGATTGCCTATACGGATTCGGCGCTGAACGGTCCCAGCGACTTTGGCGACGACTGTCCTGGCGCCGCGCCCGGCCTGCCCGCGCCGGAAATGCGCGTGGCAGGCCCCGACGAGGTCGTGCACCTCACGCAATGCTTCGGGCAACGGTTCACGTTGCTGTACTTCAGCGATGCGCCCTCGCTTCCCGAGCCACTGGCCGCATTCGAGAATGCGCATCCGGAGGCCGTGCAGACACACGTGGTGGTCACCGGCGGCAACGTGGCCGGCGCCACGGCGCTGGCCGACGTCGCCGGCCAGGCCCACGCCCGCTACGGCGCACGATCCGGCACGCTCTACCTCATCCGCCCCGATGGCTATGTTCTGGCACGCTGGCGCGAACCGTCATGGGACGCCGTGCGCGCCACCCTCGCCCCCCTGATGCAAACCGGAGCCCGCCATGCAAGCTGAAGACCTCGACCTCGCCTACACCCGCCTGTGCGAGGCTATGGGCCGTGCCGGCGAAGCACGCTCCCCGCTGCTATTGGCAATGGTGTGCCTGGGCCTGATGAGCCGGCAGGAAGCGCTGGCGCCGGTGCTGGCGCTGATCGACGAAGCCGAGGCTCGCAGCCAGCAATAGGGAGTACAGGACGCTAGAATGCCGACGCCTGACAAGGACACGCCATGAAGCCACTGCCACGCCTCGACCAGTTCCTGACCTACCGCCTGCACCAGGTCAACAAGCTCAGCGACAAGGACAGCGCCGCCGCCTACCTGGAGCAATGCGGCCTGCCGCTCAGCGAGGGCCGCTGCCTGGCCGCGATCGGCGCCTTCGCGCCGCTGTCGGTCAACCAGCTGGCGCAGGGCGCCAACCTGACCAAGGGCCAGGCCAGCCGCTCGGCGCAGGCGCTGGTGGCGCGCGGGCTGGTCAGCAAGGAGGCGAGCGAGGCCGACGGGCGCGGCGTGGTGCTGTCACTGACCGCACAGGGCAAGCCGCTATACCGGCAGGCGATCGCGATGATCGCCAGGCGCAATGCGGAGATCTTCGGCTGCCTGAGCGACGCCGAACAGGCGCTGCTGGGCAGCTTGCTCGACCGGCTGGTCGCGCACGCCGGCCAGCAGGACGAAGGCGGCGCCGAAGACGCCAACGCCTGATCCGTCAGCGGCGCAGGTTGTCCACCTGCAGGCGTGCGCCATCGCGGCGCGCGGCGTCGGCCACTTCATTGGTGACCACGGTCTGCCCGATCGGCGCCAGCGCAATGCCGGCCAGCTTCAGGTGCTGGATCGCAAACGGAATGCCGATGATGGTCACGAAGTTGGCGACCGCCGCCATCACGTGGCCGATGGCCAGCCACACGCCGGCAAAGATAAACCACAGCACATTGCCGACCAGCCCCAGCGCGCCGGTGCCGACATCGTCGCGCCCGGTCAGCTCGCGCCGGCTGATGGCCTGCTTGCCGAACGGGAAGAAGGTGAAAGTCCCGATCACGAAGCAGGCCTTGCCCCAGGGGATCCCGATGATCGAGATAAAGGCCAGCAGCCCGGCCAGCCACCAGGCCAGGCCCATCACCACGCCGCCAAGGATGAACCAGAGGAAGTTGCCGATTGCGCGCATGCCGTTCTTTTGCGAGTGAGGAAGAGAACACGCATGATACGCAATGGTGTGATGCGGTCATGGCGCCGAGGGGGGCGTACCCCGCAAAGCGTACCCGTTTCTGCGTGCCTTGCCGGAACCGGCGGAACGGTACTGCCGGCCCTTCGGGAATCGCGTTCGACCCTTGTTTATAGGCATATTCCATTCTGCAAGACCGGTCGCAAACCTCGCTGCCGCAGGCAAAGCGTACCCGTTTCTGCGTGCCTCCGCGCGTGCTGTCGCCTTCGGCAAGCCCGGCGCCGCAGCGCTAGAATGTGACGTCTGCCCGCTATCCGCGTGACGGACTCCGGGTGCATCCCACCCGCTGCCACCCCTCTCCGACTCCACCCCGCCATGAAGCCCACGCTGCTGATCCTGACCCAGGTCGCCACCCACCACCGCGACGCCATTGCCGAACGATTCGAGATCCTCTACGCGCCCGACGCCGAAGGCCGCGCAGCGCAGATCGCCACGCAGGGCGAACGCATCCGCGCGGTACTGACCATCGGCTCCACCGGCCTGACCGCGGCGGAGATCGACGCGATGCCAGCACTGGAACTGGTGTGCGCGCTGGGCGCGGGCTTCGAGAACATCGCCGTGGCCCACGCCCGCGCGCGCGGCATCGCCGTGGCCAACGGCGCCGGCACCAACGACAGCTGCGTGGCCGACCACGCCTTCGCACTGCTGCTGGCGACCGTGCGCGCCGTGCCGCAGCTGGACGCGGCCACGCGCGCCGGTACCTGGCGCACCGCGCTGCCGCTGCGGCCCAATGTCTCGGGCAAGCGGCTGGGGATCGTAGGGCTGGGCACCATCGGCCGGCGTATTGCCCGGCGCGGCGAAGGCTTCGACCTCGAGATCGGCTATCACAACCGCAAGCCGCGCGAAGATGCGGGGTACCGGTACTTCGACAGTATCGGTGCGCTGGCCGCGTGGGCGGACTACCTGGTGATCGCCACACCGGGCGGGGCGGGTACGCGGCACCTGGTCGATGCAAGCGTGCTGGCGGCGCTGGGGCCGGCCGGGTTCCTCGTCAATATCGCGCGCGGCAGCGTGGTGGATACCGAGGCGCTGGCTTCCGCACTGCGCGCTGGCAAGCTTGGCGGGGCCGGGCTGGATGTCTATGAGAGCGAGCCGGCGCCGCCGGTCGCGTTGTTCGACTGTCCTAACGTCGTGCTGACCCCGCATGTGGCCGGCTGGTCGCCGGAGGCCATCACGGCGTCCGTGACGCAGTTCCTGGAGAATGCGCGGCGGCATTTTGCGGGGGAGGAGGTATTGACGCCGGTGGGGTGAGGAGGAAGGTTTTGCATTGGCCAACGGTACGCCGTCGCTCGACAACAGCCCAACCTGCAGCTAAGACCTACCCGGCGCCAAACACCACCCTAACCCGCAACCCCGGCCCCGCATCCTCCAGCACCACCCGCGCCCCATGCGACTGCGCAATCTCCGCCACGATGGCCAGCCCCAGCCCGCTGCCGCCGGTCGGCGCATCGGCCACCCGATAGAACCGGTCAAACACGCGCGTGCGCTCTTCAGCGGGGATCCCCGGCCCGTTGTCGCTGACCACCAGTTCAACGGCGCGCCCATCGGCGCTGCGACCCACCAGCACATCGATACGGCTTCCGGCAGGGATATAAGCCAGCGCGTTATCCAGCAGGTTGGTCAGCAGGATGCGCAACGCATCCACATCACCCCGCACCACCGCCGGCGATGAGTCCTTGGTGCCGTCCAGCCCAAGATCGATATTGCGATCCAGCGCGGCCTGCGCCATGTCCGCGACCACGCTTGCGGCCAGTTGGTGCAGCTCCACCGGTTCGTGCCGGGGCATGGCTGCGCCCGGCTCCTGCCGTGCCAGCGTCAACAGCTGGGTGACCAGGTGGGTCAGCCGCTCCAGCCCCTGGCGCAGCTTGCCGATGGCTTCGTCACGCGCTGCGCCGTTCTCAGCCCGCTCCACCAGCTGTGCCTGCAGCTGCAGCGCTGCCAGCGGCGTGCGCAGGGCGTGCGCGGCGTCGGCGACGAAGGCGCGCTGGGTGTCGATGGCGTGCGAGAGCCGTGCCAGCAGCTGGTTCAGCGCCGCGCTCAGCGGAGCGATCTCGTCCGGCATCTGGCGCACGGCCAGTGGCGCCAGCGTGTTGGCGTCGCGCGCGCGCACCTCGGTGGCGATTTCGCGCAGCGGGCGCAGGCCGCGCCCCACCGCCATCCACACCAGCCAGCCCAGCAGCGGCAACAACAGCAACAGCGGCGCCACGGTGCGCAGCGCCATGCGCGCGGCCAGCGTGCGCCGTGCGCTCATCGGCTGCGCGATCTGCACCACGGTGGGCCCGAGCTGCATGCTGTACAGGCGCCATTCGCCCTGCTGCGTAGTCACGTTGGAAAAGCCCAGCTCCGCGCGCGCGGGCAGCGCCGGGTGCGAATGCGACAGGTACAGGCTGCGGCCGGAGCCGTCCCAGATGTGGATGACCACATCCTCGTCGGCGTGCGTCAGGTCGCCGGGCGAGCCCAGAAAAGGCGGCGCCACCGGGTCGGCAAACTGGCTGGGCAATGCCGCGGCCATCTGCTTCATCTGGTAGTCGAACAGCGCATTGGCTTCCTGCCGTGCCTGCCCGTAGATCAGCGCCGTGGCGACGGCGATGCCGGCAAGCAGGCCCGCGGCCAGCCACCACAGCAGGGTTCGCTGGATGGAGCGCATCAGGGGGTGTCTCCTTCGCCCGCGGATGCTGCATCCCCATCGAGGCGCGGCACCACATAGCCCACGCCGCGGATATTGCGGATCAGCGCCGCGCCGAACTTCTTGCGCAGCGCGTGGATATAGACCTCGACGGTATTGCTGCCGACTTCGTCGTCCCAGCCGTACAGCCGCTCCTGCAGCTGCGGCACCGACCAGACCTTGCCGGGCCGCGCCATCAGCGCGGACAGCAGCGCGAACTCGCGCGCCGACAGCCGCACCGGCTCGCCGTGGTGGGTGGCCTCGCGGGTAGTGGGGTTGAGCACGATGTCACCGTAGCTGACCAGCGGTTCCGCCCGGCCGGCAGCGCGGCGCGCCAGCGCGTGCATGCGCGCCGCCAGTTCCTGCAGGTCAAAGGGCTTGACCAGGTAATCATCGGCGCCGGCATTGAGCCCCGCGACACGGTCCGCGACGGCATCGCGCGCGGTCAGGATCAGCACCGGCGTCGGCACGCCGCGCGCGCGCAAGCTGCGCAGCACGTCGAGGCCCGGGCGCCGCGGCAGGCCGAGGTCGAGCAGGATCAGGTCATAGCATGCCTGGCCGTGCTGCGCGGTGCTGGCCGCCGCCAGGCCCGCGTCGCCGTCGCGCACCCAGTCGACGGTAAAGCCATCCTGGCGCAGCGCCAGCTTGACGCTGTCGCCGATCATGGCGTCGTCTTCCACCAGCAGCACGCGCATGGCTATGCGTTCCGGCCGCGGCCGTCGAGCTGCTCGGCCAGTGCGCGCGCCAGTCCCGGCAGCGCGGGGTGGCTGGCGGTGATGACGTGGACCGGCACGGCCTCCAGCCAGCCGCGCATGCGGCCCTTGGCGACAAAGCGCTCGGCAAAGGCCGAGGCCTGCAGCGCCGGCACGAAGCGCGGCAGGATGCCACCGCCCAGGTAGACCCCGCCACGCGCGCCCAGCACCAGGGCGATGTCGGCCGCAACCGAGCCGAGCAGGCCGAAGAACACCGCCATGGCGCGCTGGCACAGCGGGTCGTGGCGCTCGAAGGCGCCGGTGGTGACCTGCTCCGGCAGCAGCGGCGCGAGCAAAAGCGTACCCGTTTCTGCGGCCAGCGCGGCATGGATATGCGACAGGCCGCTGCCGCACAGGAGCCGCTCCGCCGACACCCGGCCGACGTTGCGATGGGCGGCGCGCCAGGCGATCCATTCGTCGTCAGTGTCGGGCATCAGCTCGATATGGCCGCCTTCGCCGGCCAGCGCCACGGCTGCTCCGCCCGGCGCCGGCACCAGGCCGGAAACGCCCAGCCCGGTGCCCGGCCCGACCAGCGCGAGCGGCGCGGTGCGCACCGCGGTGCCGGCACGCACGGGCACCAGCCCGTCGGCAGGCAGGTGCGGCAGGGCCAGCGCCAGCGCGGTGAAGTCGTTGATGGCCACCAGCGTCTGCAGCCCGAGCGCGCGCCGCATGCCGTCGATCGAGAACGACCAGTTGTGGTTGGTGAGCCGGACCTGGTCGCCGGTCACCGGGTTGGCCAGGCCGATCGCCGCGTGGCGCGGCACCGGCTTGCCCGACGCGGCAAGTCCGTCGAGGTATTGGCGCAGGGCCGCCTCGAGCGACGGGAAATCGGCCACCTTCAGCGCGGTCACCGGGCCGATCCGCATTGGTGCGGTTTCCAGTGCAAAGCGCACGTTGGTGCCGCCCACATCGCCGAGCAGGCGGGGGAAGTCAGCGCGGGAGGATGCAGTGGTGGCCATGGCGTCGGGTTCGCTCCGCTTGGGAATCAGTCTGTCAGGTCTTGAACACGTCAAGCCCGTGCCGGTGCCGTGACAGCACCAGGCTGACCGGCAACGACGGCGCAGGTCCCTGCAACGCGCGTTCGAGCACCTCGGCCTTGGCCGCGCCCGACACTGACAGGAACACGCGCTCGGCGGCCAGCAGCGCCGCCAGGTTGAGCGTGATGCGGGCATGCGGCGCGGCTGACGGGTGCGTGATCACGTAGCCGGGCTGCGGCTCGCTCAGCGCGCCCTGCAGTTCGGGCGCATCCGGGAACAGCGAGGCGGTATGACCGTCCTCGCCCATGCCCAGCACCACCACGTCGGGCTGGCGGAATGCGCTGTTGGCCCGCGCCACCGCCTGTGCCGGCGCGGCAACGTCCTGCGCATCGGCAATCAGCGGTACGAAGGCGGCGCTGGCAGCGGCCTCGCGCAGCAGGTGCGCGCGCACCAGGGCGGCGTTGCTGTCCGCGTGCTCGGGCGGCACCACGCGCTCGTCGACCAGCGTGATGGTCACCGCTTCCCAGCGCACGTGCCGGTGGCGCAGCCGCTCGAACATCGCCACCGGCGAGCGTCCGCCCGAGACCGCCAGCACCGCCCAGCCCTTGACGCGGATGGCCAGCTCCAGCGCATTGCCGATGGAGATGGCCAGCGCCTCGGCCTGGTCCATCGGGGTGGGATGTTCAAACACGCGCATGATGGTTTCCTTTGCGATTCTGCGGGCGCATGGCTCAGGCTTCCTCGTGCCACAGCCCGCCGTCGCGCGACATCAGCGCCGACGACGCGGCCGGTCCCCAGGTGCCGGCGGTATAGGGCTTGGGCGGCACGGTGCTGGCCTCCCAGGTGTCGATGATGGGTTCGACCCAGCGCCAGGCCTGCACTTGTTCATCGCGGCGCACGAACAGGCCCAGCCGGCCGCGGATCACGTCGAGCAGCAGCCGTTCGTAGGCGCCGGCGCGGCGCACCTTGAACGAGTTGGCAAAGTCCAGGTCGAGCGAGGTCGGCGTCAGCTCCAGCGTGTCGCCAGGCTGCTTGACCAGGCAGTACAGGCGGATGCTCTCTTCCGGCTGCAGCTGGATCACCAGCCGGTTCTGCGGCGACAGCGTCAGCGGCCGCGGGAAGATCGCGTGCGGCACGTCGCGGAAATGGATCACGATCTCGGCCACGCGGGACTGCATGCGCTTGCCGGTGCGCAGGTAGAACGGCACCCCTTCCCAGCGCCAGTTGGCGATCTCGGCCTTGATCGCGACAAAGGTCTCGGTGCGGCTGTCGGGCGCGATGCCCGCTTCCTCCAGGTAGCCCGGCACCGGCTTGCCGCCGATGGCACCGGAGCGGTACTGGCCGCGCACGGTCTTCTCGGCCACGTCCTGCGGCGTGATCGGCTTGAGCGCCTTCAGGATCTTGATCTTCTCGTCGCGGATGGCATCTTCGCTGAGGCTGGCCGGCGGCTCCATCGCCACCATGCACAAGAGCTGCAGCAAATGGTTCTGCACCATGTCGCGCAGCGCGCCGGTGCGGTCGTAGAAGTCGCCGCGCGTTTCCACGCCGAGTTCTTCGGCGATGGTGATCTGCACGTCCTGCACCCACTCGCGCCGCCACAGCGGCTCGAACAGCGCGTTGCCGAAGCGGATCGCCATCAGGTTCTGCACCGACTCCTTGCCGAGGTAATGGTCGATGCGGTAGATCTGCTCTTCGGCGAAGAACTTCGCCACTGCCGAGTTGATCGCCTCGTTGGATTCGAGGTCATGCCCCAGTGGTTTTTCCAGCACGATGCGCACGTTGGGCGCCTGGCGCGTGTTCAGGCCGGCGCGTGCCAGCTGCTCGCAGATCGACACGAACAGGTGCGGCGCGGTGGCGAGATAGCACACCACCACGTCAGGCTTGCGCGCCAGCACCTGCTCCGCGAGCGTATCGAAATGCGCAGGCACGCGTGCGTCGGCCTGCACGTAGACAATGCGCGCACAGAACTTGTCCCATGACTCGGGCGGCGCATGGGCTAGCCCGGGGCGCACGGTCTGCTCCAGCGAGGCGAGGTAGTCCGCGGTCGAGAGCGGCTGGCTGCCGGTGGCAAGGATGCGTGCGGCCGGGTGCAACAGGCCGGCGTGGTGGGCATCGAACAGGGACGGCAGCAGCTTGCGCCGCGCCAGGTCGCCGGTGCCGCCGAACAGCACCATGTCGAAATCAGGCATGCTCACCCTGGACTCCTTTAGCGATTTGAAGACCCGCCATGGAAGGCGCGCGTTGTGGCCAGTTTACGTGACTCGCCAGCGCTTGGCGAGGCGCAGGCCGCGGCACTTGCGTGGCAAAGGCATGACCGGAGCGCGAAGCGTACCCGTTTCTGCGTGCGCTGCGCAGTGGATCGTGCGGTACGCGGCAAAGTGCGCTAGGCTGAAAGCTCCCCCGCAGGAGAACCCCATGCCACGTCATCCAGTGCTCGAGCGGGTCACCGCCCGCATCGTCTCCCGCAGCGCCGCCTCGCGCCAGGCGTACCTTGACCGCACCCGCGCCATGGCCGGGCAGAAGGTCGAACGCGCGCAGCTTTCCTGTACCAACCTGGCCCATGCGGTGGCTGCCATGCCGGACGCCGCGAAGATCCGGCTGAAGGCCGACGAGCGGCCAAACCTGGCGATCGTCTCGGCCTACAACGACATGCTGTCGGCGCACCAGCCGCTGGCGGCTTTCCCCCAGTGGCTCAAGGAAGCGGCGCTCGAGGCCGGCGGCACCGCGCAGTTTGCCGGCGGCACGCCCGCGATGTGCGACGGCGTCACGCAGGGCCAGGACGGCATGGACCTGTCGCTGTTCTCGCGCGATGTGATTGCGCTGGCCACGGCGGTGGCGCTGTCGCACCAGATGTTCGATGCCGCGCTGTACCTGGGCGTGTGCGACAAGATCGTGCCCGGGCTGGTGATGGGCGCGCTGTCGTTCGGCCACCTGCCGGCCGTGTTCGTGCCGGGCGGTCCGATGACCACCGGCATCAGCAACGACGAAAAGGCGCACACGCGCCAGCTCTACGCCGAAGGCAAGATCGGCCGCAAGGAGCTGCTCGAGGCCGAGACCCGCTCCTACCACGGCCCCGGCACCTGCACCTTCTACGGCACCGCCAATTCCAACCAGATGCTGATGGAAATGATGGGCCTGCACCTGCCGGGCACGGCCTTCGTCAACCCCAACACACCGCTGCGCGAGGCGCTCACGCGCGAGGCCGCGCGCCAGGCGCTGAAGCTGGTGCACGGCGGCGAGCGCTATACGCCGGTGGCCGAGGTGCTGGACGAGCGCGCCTTCGTCAACGGCATCGTCGGGCTGCTGGCCACCGGCGGCTCTACCAACCACACGCTGCACCTGATCGCGATGGCGCGCGTGGCCGGCATCGTGCTGGGCTGGGACGACTTTGACGAGCTCTCGGCCGTGGTGCCGCTGCTGGCGCGCGTGTACCCGAACGGCAAGGCCGACGTGAACCAGTTCCAGGCCGCAGGCGGGCTGCCCGTGGTGATCCGCGGGCTGCTGTCGCTGGGCCTGGTGCATGACGACGTGACCACCATCGTCGGCCGCGGGCTGCAGGACTACACGCGCGAACCCGTGCTGCGCGACGGCAAGCTGACCTGGATCGACGGCCCGGCCGCGCCGCTCGACGACAGCATCGTGCGCGCCGCCGACGCGCCCTTTGCGCCGGACGGCGGCATCAAGGTGCTGGACGGCAGGCTGGGCCGCGCGGTGATCAAGACCTCGGCGGTCAAGGCCGAGCACCAGGTGGTGGAGGCACCGGCGATCGTGTTCGAGCATCAGGACGATGTGCTGCACGCATTCAAGCGCGGCGAGCTGGAGCGCGACTTCGTTGCGGTGCTGCCGTGGCAGGGCCCGGCCTCGTGCGGCATGCCCGAGCTGCACAAGCTCACGCCCACGCTGACGGTGCTGCAGGACCGCGGCTTCCATGTGGCGCTGGTGACCGACGGGCGCATGTCGGGCGCTTCGGGCAAGGTGCCGGCAGCTATTCACGTCTGCCCCGAGGCGCTGCACGGGGGCGCGATCGGGCGCGTGCGCAGCGGCGACATGATGCGCGTGGATGCGCCCGCGGGCGTGCTCGAGGTGCTGGTGCCGGACGACGAATGGCAGGCGCGCGCGCCTGCCCGTCCGGACCTCAGCGCCAATCGCCACGGCGTGGGCCGCGACCTGTTCGCCACCTTCCGCCGCCATGTCAGCACCGCGGAAAGCGGCGCCTGCACGCTGTTTTCCGACGAGGGCGACGACAACAATAACGCACCTGTGCTCGGCTAGCCCAGGTGCTGCACCGGCTGGCGCGGAGCCGCGCCGGCCGGGTGCGGCGCGCTCGCCGATGGCGCGCTGTCGGCCACCTTCACCGCACCCGGCACCGAGGCGGCGCCCGGCACGTGCAATTCCTGGATCGGCACCGCCAGCTTGCTGCCGGCTTGTTCCAGCACATGCTTGATGCGCTCGTAGAACGCGAAACGCACGTTCCAGTAGTCGTCGTTCGAGGTCCAGTAGCGCACGTTCAGCGTGATGCCCTGCTGCGTGTAGTTGACCACCATGGTCTCGGGCCTGGGTTCGGCCAGCAGGCGCGGCTCGCGCGCGAGCATCGCGCGCAGCGCTTCCAGGCTGCGCTGCACATCGCTGTCGAAGGTCACCGTGGCCTCGATGTCAGCGCGCCGCGTGGCGTTCTCGCTGTAGTTGGTGATGGCGCTGCCCCACAGCTTGCCGTTAGGCACGCGCAGGCAGACGCCATCGAAGGTGGTCAGCTCGGTCATGAAGAGGCCGGTCTCGCGCACGGTGCCGGCCACCCCCTGCGCATCGATGTACTGGCCGACGCGGAACGGCCGCAGCAGCACCAGCATGATGCCGGCGGCAATGTTCTGCAGCGTGCCCTGCAGCGCCAGCCCGATGGCCAGGCCCGCGGCGCCCAGCATGGCGATGATGCTGGCGGTCTGCACCCCGAACTGCGACAGCACCAGCACGATGGTCAGCACGCGCACCATCCATTGCAGAGCGTTGGCCAGCAGCGGGCGCATGGTCTCGTCCACGTGCGTGCCGCTGAGCGCGCGCCGGGCGCCCCGGGCCACGCGGGCCGACAGCCACCAGCCGGCCATCAGGATCAGGATGGCTGCCAGGCAGTTCATTCCCTGGTTGATGGCGAACTGGACCAGGTAGGTCCAGCCCGCCTCCAGCTTGTTGGCATCGATGAAGTTCAGGTCCATGGGAGCGGCTCCGTTTGCGCTTGTTATGGAGGAGACAGGCGGTGCTGCGTACCCGTTTCTGCGTGCGGCAGCGGGCTGCCAGATCGCCCCCAGGCGCCTGGCGGGAAACTTCCCGCTTGACAGATTTCCGTACGTTGCCAGCGCGATGTCAGAGGATCACCGACAATGCCGGCACGGCAATACAGTGAAGGGGACAAGCAAGGCGGGATTTGGTTTCCGGCGATTGCGTCACGCGGTTGCGTGCAGGCGCGCCAGCCCTTGTGCAATCAGGGCTGGCGGCGGATCAGAAAAATCCGAGCGAGGGAGGAACCAGGGGCAGCCAGGCCAGGCACGGCGCGGCGGGCCAGCTGTGCGGCACAACTTTCAGCGACGAAAGTTGGCGAATAGGGGTCGGCGATAGCGCCATCCGGGCATCGACAGGGACGCAGAAACGGGTACGCTCCCTGCCCTGCCCCGGCAATGGGTCAGGCCGGATGATCGTGCAGCCGGTCGCGCGCGGCCAGCGCAGGGAAGAACCGCATCCACAGCGCCACCACCAGCAGCGTGCCGACGCCGCCCAGGATCACCGCGCCCACCGGGCCCAGCAATGCCGCGGTGACGCCGGACTCGAACTCGCCCAGCTGGTTCGAGGCGCCGATAAACACCGAATTGACGGCGCCCACGCGCCCGCGCATGTCGTCCGGGGTGTCGAGCTGGACCAGCGTGGAGCGCACCACCACGCTGATCATGTCCGAGGCGCCCAGCACCACCAGCGCCACCATCGACAACGGCAGCCAGGTCGACACGCCGAACACCACGGTAGCCACCCCGAACAGCGCCACCGCGCCGAACATGATGCGCCCGGCGCGCCGGTTCAGCGGATGGCGCGCCAGCCACAGCGCCATCACCAGTGCGCCGACTGCAGGCGACGAACGCAGCAGCCCCAGGCCCCACGGCCCGGTGTGCAGGATGTCGCGCGCGTAGATCGGAAGCAGCGCCACGGCGCCGCCCAGCAGCACCGCGAACAGGTCCAGCGAAATCGCGCCCAGCAGCACCGGGCGGCTGCGGATATAGGCAAACCCCGCAAACACCGTGCGCACGCTGACCGGCGCGGTCAGGCGCTGCGCGGCCTGGCGCAGCGTGATGCCGCTGACCAGCACGGCGGCAATGGCAAAGAGCGTGGCACTCAGCCCATAGACCACGCCCGGCCCGGCCACGTAGGCAAAGCCACCAATGGCCGGGCCGATGATGATGGCGGCCTGCCCGGCGGAACTGGCCAGCGCCACCGCGCGCGGCAACTGGCGCGGCGTCACCACGCTGGGCAGCAGCGCCTGCAGCGTGGGGGTCTCGAACGCGCGCGTGGCGCCGATCAGCGCGACAAAGACAAAGATGTGATGGCTGTCGATCCAGCCGCTCAGGCTGGCCACAGCCATGCCGGCGGCCAGCAGCGCCTCGATCGCCTGGCAGGTGCGCACGATGCGGCGCCGGTCGAAGCGGTCGGCCACGTGCCCTGACATCAGGATCAGCACCACCGACGGCAGGAACTGCACCAGCCCGACCATGCCGAGCATCAGCGGGTCGCGGGTCAGGTCATACATCTGCCAGCCTACCGCCACCGTAAAGATCTGGTAGCCAATCGTGGTGCACAGGCGTGCGAACCAGTAACGGCGGAAAACGGCGTCGCCGAAGACGCTGTCCGGCGCGGCGGCCGGGACGGTGGCAGGGGAGGACATGAATGCAGGAGGGAGGCGAAGATTGCTGTGCACCGCCCAGCGCCGCCGTGCCGTTGAGGACGCCACGCCAGGCTTTGCAGTGCACAAAGGCAAGATTCTAAAGCGCCTGCTGAATACCTGCATACAGATGCCCACACGCGCACACGGGTTCAGGGAAATGTCGGCAATTCACCTCTTTATGGTGTCCGAATGTCTGCACATTGATGCACAGAAACCACAATGCACCGGCGCCGGGTGCTGGCCGTCTCGCTTCTGAGAATCACTCGCATTTATAATCGCGGCCCATTGGCGCGGCCGCCCACGACGTCCCTCTCTGGCTTGCGGAACGCGCTGCTTTTCAGGAATCTCATCTTGCAGCCCGCTTTCCGCCTTTCCGGGGGTGCCATCGGCGCCGCCCTGCTGTTCGCCCAGCTTGCCGCCCTGCCCGCCCACGCCGCTGATCCTGCCCCAGCTGCAACACCCGCCGCCAACCCCGAAGCCACGCTGAACACCGTCACCGTGGTCGGCAACTGGCTGGAAAACGCCAACGAGGCCAAGGTGCTGGAGCATCCCGGCGCGCGTACCATCGTCGACCGCGAGACCTTCCAGGAAGCCGGCGCCAACAATGTGCGCGAGGTGCTGCGCCGCATCCCCGGCGTGCAGGTGCAGGAGAACAACGGCACCGGCGGCAGCGATGTCTCGCTCAACGTGGGCGTGCGCGGGCTGACCTCGCGCCTGTCGCCGCGCTCGACCATCCTGATGGACGGCGTGCCGCTGGCAGTGGCGCCCTACGGCCAGCCGCAGCTGTCGATGGCGCCGCTGTCGCTGGGCAACCTGGAAACCATCGATGTGGTGCGCGGCGCCGGCTCGGTGCGCTACGGCCCGCAGAACGTGGGCGGCATCATCAACTTCGTGACGCGCCCGATACCGAAGACCTTCGCGGCGGATGCGTCGGTGTCGACCGACATCTACAGCCACGGCGGCAGCGTCAAGACCAACCCGACCGCATTCATCGGCGGCACCAACGACAACGGCCTGGGCGGCGCGCTGCTGTACTCGGGCATCCATGGCAACGGCTATCGCGAGAGCAACGACCACGTCAATATCGACGACCTGATGCTCAAGGGCGCGTACCGGATCTCGAAGACCGATGAACTGAGCGCGGCCTTCCACTACTACGAGGGCAGGGCCGGCATGCCCGGCGGCCTGACTTCGGCCCAGTATGCGGCCGACCCGTTCCAGTCGGTGCGACCCTACGACAATTTCGACGGCCGCCGCAGCGACTTCAGCCTGAAGTACAGCCACAACGACAATAACCGCAAGTTCGAGGTGCTGACGTACTACACCGACAGCTTCCGCGGCAGCAACATCGAGCAGCAAGGCACCGGCACGCAGGCCAACCTGCGCCGCCTGACCGCGGCCCCGCGCAACTACCACACGTTCGCGATCGAGCCGCGCTACTCGCAGCTGTTCCGCGGCGAGAGCATGAGCCACGAGGTCAGCGTCGGCTACCGCTTCCTGCGCGAAGCCAGCGACGAGAAGGCATCGCGCACGGTGTTCTACACCCCGGGCACCATCGACCCGACCACGCTGCGTTCGCCGGTGTACCAGTCGCGCACGGGCGGCACCACCGCCAATGCGGTCTACATTGACGACACCATCAACGTCGGCAGCTGGACCATCACGCCGGGCCTGCGCTATGAGTTCATCCGATCGTACGTGACCGACAACTTCACCGGCGCTCGCAACGACGTCTCGTCCAACGAGCCGCTGCCATCGCTGGCGGTGATGTACCACGTCAGCGACCAGTGGAAGCTGTTCGCCAATGCCGGCGTCTCGTTCGGCCCGCTGCAGTACTTCCAGATCGCGCAGACCACCAACGGCCTGACGCCCGAGAAGGCCAAGACGTATGAGGTCGGCACGCACTTCAACGCCAACGGCTGGGGCGGCGAGCTGACGCTGTTCAATATCGACTTCGACGACGAGCTGCAGCTGCGCGGCGGCACCGGCGGCGCGCCGGATGCGTGGACCAACCTCGGCGCTACCACCCACCGTGGCGTGGAATCGTCGCTGCGCTATGACTTCGGCGCGCTCGACAAGTCGCTGGCCGGCCTGTCGGCCTACGCGACCTACACCTTCACCGAAGCCACCTACAACCAGGGCAACTTCGCCGGGCGCGACCTGCCGTTCTATTCGCGCCACGTGGCCACCGTAGGCATGCGCTATGCGCGCAACCGCTGGGCGCTCAATGTCGATGGCTTCGCGCAGTCGAAGCAGCGTTCGCCGGGCGATCCGAGCACGTCGACCAACTACCAGACAGCGGAAAGCGCAAACGGTGCGCTGGGCGATATCCCGGGCTATGCGCTGCTGAACATGCGGCTGGGCTATGACTTCGGCAAGTCGGCGCAGAATCTGAAGGTGGCGGTTGGGGTGAAGAACGTGTTCGACAAGCGCTATTTCACGCGCTCGACCGACAACAATGCGGGCAAGTATGTGGGGATGCCGCGGACGTTCTATATCCAGGCGTCGTTGGCGTATTGAGGCGAAATCAGGGGGGTGCTCCCCTCAGGTAGCAAAACGGTCGCAACTGAACTGCACCCCATCCAATCTTTGGGGTGTTTTTCATGACGAAGTACGACGAGGCATTCAAGCGCAAGGTAGTTCAGGAGTATTTGTCTGGGGGGATTGGGATCCGGGCACTGAGTCAGAAGCATGGGATACAACGGGGAGATCATCGCTTGGCAAACCAGCGAACGACCTGACTTCGCACTGATCCAGAAGATGCTCGACAAGGCATTGCAAAGACTGCGGCCGGGGGAATCCCCTTTGCTGCACTCGGATCAGGGCTGGGCGTACCAAATGGCGGCGTATCGCCACAAACTGGCCGCACGAGGCCTGCATCAGAGCATGTCTCGCAAGGGCAATTGCCTGGACAACGCGGCCATGGAGAGCTTCTTCGGCACGCTCAAGTCAGAGTGCTTCCGGCTTGAGCGTTTCGCCGATCTCGACCAACTGCGCAAAGGCATAGCCGAATACATCCGGTACTACAATCACGACCGCATCAAGCTCAAACTAAAAGGGCTGAGCCCCGTGCAATACAGGACTCAGCCCTTGGCGGCCTAACTTACCCGTCCAACTTTACGGGGTCAGTTCAAACTGCGAGCCGTTTTGTTTTTGCAGCTTTAGTACGCGATCAAACGATCTCGCGCGTCTCCATGAACTGCAGCTCCGGGAACCGCTCCTGGGTCAGCCGCAGGTTCACCATGCTCGGCGCCAGATAGACATGGTCGCCCGCGCCATCGAGCGCCACGTTATGCCCTGCCTTGGCGATCAGCTTCTCGATCTCCGCGGGCGCGCCCTTGAGCCAGCGCGCGGTCGCGCATTCATGCGATTCGAAAATGGCATCGACGCCGTACTCATGCTCGAGCCGGTGCGCGACCACGTCGAACTGCAGGATACCGACCGCGCCCAGCACCAGGTCGTTGGAGGCGAGCGGGCGGAACATCTGCGTGGCGCCCTCCTCGGCCAGCTGCTGCAAACCCTTCTGCAACTGCTTGACCTTGAGCGGGTTGTTCAGGCGCGCGCGGCGGAAGAATTCCGGCGCGAACGACGGGATGCCGGTGAACTTGAGCGGCTCGCCCTCGGTGAAGACATCGCCCAGGCGGATGGTGCCGTGGTTGGGCACACCGATGATGTCGCCGGCATAGGCTTCTTCGGTGGTGTTGCGGTCCTGCGCCATGAAGGTGATGGCGTTGTTGATCGCCACGGTCTTGCCGGCGGACACGTGCAGCAGCTTCATGCCGCGCTCGAAGCGGCCCGAGCACACGCGCACGAAGGCGATGCGGTCGCGGTGGCGCGGGTCCATATTGGCCTGGATCTTGAAGACGAAGCCGGTGAACTTGGGCTCCTGCGGCTCAACCACGCGCGAATCCGTGTTGCGCGCCAGCGGCGGCGGCGACAGCTCGCACAGCGCATCCAGCAGCGACTGCACGCCGAAGTTGTTGATGGCCGAACCAAAGTAGACCGGGGTCTGCTTGCCGTTGAGGAACGCATCCTTGTCGAAGGTGTGCGAGGCACCGCGCACCAGCTCGATCTCGATGCGCAGCTCTTCAGCCTGGCTGCCCAGGATGCGGTCCAGCTCCGGGTTATCCAGCCCGTCGAGGATCGCGGCCGTGCCCTTCTCGCCGTGCGGATCGAACAGCTGCACCTTGTCGTCGATCAGGTGGTACACGCCGCGGAAGGCCTTGCCCATGCCGATCGGCCAGGTCATCGGCGCGCACTGGATCTGCAGCACCTCCTCGATCTCGTCGAGCAGCTCGATCGGCGAACGGCCTTCGCGGTCGAGCTTGTTGATGAAGGTGAGGATGGGCGTGTCGCGCAGGCGGCAGACGTTGAGCAGCTTGATGGTCTGCGCTTCCACGCCGTTGACCGAGTCGATCACCATCACCGCGGAGTCCACCGCGGTCAGCGTGCGGTAGGTGTCTTCAGAGAAGTCCTCGTGGCCCGGGGTGTCGAGCAGGTTGACGATGTTCTCCTGCGCCTTGCCATCGGCGGTCTCCCGGCGGTAGGGGAACTGCATCACCGACGAGGTCACCGAGATACCGCGCTGCTTTTCCAGCTCCATCCAGTCCGAGGTGGCGTGGCGGTCGGCCTTGCGCGCGCGCACTTCGCCCGCGACCTGGATGGCGCCGCCGAACCACAGCAGCTTTTCGGTCAGGGTGGTCTTGCCCGCATCGGGGTGGGAGATGATGGCAAAGGTGCGTCGACGCGCAATTTCAGAAACGAGCGAGCTCACGGCAGCGGAGTTTGACTGGGAAATATTGGATGGCCCGGCGGGCGGCCGGGCCAGGGCCGGCAGCGCCCGCGGGCGATGGCGGGGCCGGGCTCTGCGGGCACGCGAAGGGAATGGGGCGCTATTTTACCGGTTTTGGGCACCGCTCCGGGTTTGTGGCGCCCAGGTTCGGCAAGTTATTCCGCCAGCTTCTCTGCCGGCTTGCCACGCAGGCTGCCGAACTGCAGCGCGTACTGGCGCGTCAGTTCCGCGCCGAAAAAGAAGATCTGTGCCGAGTAATACACCCATAGCATCAGCGCCACCACCGAGCCCGCGGCACCGTATGACGAGGCCACGGCGCTGTTGCCCAGGTACAGGCCGATCAGCCGCTTGCCAATCGAGAACAGCAAGGCGGTGATGACCGCGCCCATGGTGACGTCGCGCCAGGCAATGCGCGCGTTGGGCAGCATCTTGAAGATCACCGCGAACAGCGCCGTCACTACGGCAAAGGAAAAGGCTGTGGAAATCACATCGGCCACCGGCGCGAACCACGATTGCGTCCACAACTGGCCCCACAGGCGCTCAACCACGGCCAGCGCCGCATTGACGATCAGAGACACCAGCAGCATGAAGGCCAGCACCAGCACCAGGCTGAACGACAGCAGGCGCGTGCGCAGCAATTGCTGCCAGCCCGCGGTCTCGGGCACCGGCACATGCCAGATATCGTCCAGGCTGCTCTTGAGCTCGGCAAAGGCACTCGTGGCGCCCACGAACAGGATGCCCGTCGCCACCAGCGCCGCCATGCCGCTGCCGCCGGCGCGGTGCGTGGCCGCCAGGATTTCCTGGATGGCCGTGGCGCCCTGCTCGCCCACCAGGCCTTCAAGCTGCGAGAAAATCTCGCCGCGTGCGGCCTCGGCGCCGAAGAACAGGCCGGCGATCGAAATCACCAGCACCAGGATGGGCGCCAGCGAGAACAGCATGTAGAAGGAGAGCGCCGCCCCTTTGCTGGCCGCCCGATGCGCGAACCAGGAGTTGATGGCGGCGGCGACCACGCGCAGGGTGCGTGCGCCGGTATGGCGGTCCGGCAGCCAGTGCGGGCGATGCCTGCGGTGCTGTGACGCCGCGCTGCCGGCGGAAGAGGACTGGTGTTCGGTATTGTCGGTCACGGCCAGGTGCTGGCGCGATGCGCCAGGCGGATCGCGTGTGCGTTGCGCATGCCTTCGCGGCGCGGTCTGTGCGGCGAAGGCCCGTGCGTTCATCATACTGCGCATTGCGCGCTGCCCCAAGCCGGCGCACGGAGGCAACCTGCTACAGTAGGACCAGGCACACCTGCCGGCGCAACCCGTGCCTGCGCGCCGGCGCAAGGAGGCACCGTGACCTGCAACCTCCGCACGCGCCCTGCGGCCGTGCTACTGATCATCGGCATGCTGGGCTGCGTCGGCTGCGAACGCAGCCAGCCGGGCCCCAAGCCCATTTCCGGCACGGCGGCCAGCGCCACCCCGGGCGCACCCGCCACGCTCAATCCCGCCGACACACCAGCCAAGCCGGCATCGGGGCAACCACGCTGACGGCACTGCAGGCAGGCACTGACCGGGGCGTACCCGTTTCTGCGTGACGTATCGGCGGCCGGTGCAGATGTTGCCGGGCCGCTTCCGCTGCAATGCCGGTTTCAGGCGTGCAACGCGTTGCAAGTGCGCGCCTGCGGGCGTAGCGCAGCGCGTTATCCCGCACCCCGCGTACGCAACGTGCACCCGGCACCGCACCAGCGCGGCCACCACGCGCGCCGCCGCGCGCATGGCGCGTTGCAGCGGCGAAACCGATTGGTCTGCCACCGCGCTCCGGGACCTGCCCGCACTCGCCCCGCATACCGCAAACCCGCGTGGCATAAGCCTTTGCGGCCCTTGGCACACTTGTCGCTCAGGCTGGGCAGGGGCACATGGGCCCGTGCCCATGGAATCAGCCATTGCATGCAGGAGAAAACCCAGACATGCGTCATCCGCCATCACGCATGACGGCGCGCCGGCGCTCCTACCGGCTCGCGGGTCCGCCGCCGTCGGTGGTGGACCTGCTGTCGTCGCCACTGCTGCCCCATCCGCGGGCGCGCACGCCGCCCGCCACGCCGGCCGCGCAAGGCGCTGGCTGCGCAGCGACGGCCAGGCACGGAGTTGCCAGGGCTGCCTTCCGGCGCCACGCGGGCAAGCGGCGCGCGTGACCGCAGGCAGCATTGGCAACGCAGGATGTCGCGGCAGGCTGGCGCCGCGAACGGAATGATGGCGGGTACGCGAGCCAGCGTGCCCGCGCGGATTTGGTGCTCCGTCCCCCGGCGGGCACCGTTTTTTCCACAGGGAGGCACCCGCCATGACAGCCGGAATGCTTGCCGCCACGGTGCTGGCGGTGTTCTCAACCAGCGCCGCGGCGGCAAGCTACGCCTGGTTCGACCGCCCCGAAGCGGCCAGCGCCGACAGCCACGCGGCGGTCAGCAATGATGTTTATGTGCGCGGCTTTGGCTGGGCCTGGGGGGAACTGCAGCTATCGCCGGACACGCCGTCCGGTGCCGCCGCGCCAACGCCAGGGCGGCAAGCGCGCGACAAGCCGGAGCGCGGCGCGATCGTGCCGTGGCGCCAGCATGACGAGAACGGGCCGCCGCGCCAGCCGCGCGGCAAGCTCAGCATGAACCTTGCCGCCGAGCCGATGGATGCGGCCAGCGGCGAGTCCGGGGCCAGGCAGCCCCTTGCGGTGGTGCGCTGACGTGCCGACGGGCACGAGGAAAGGCGGAGCCGGCGAGCGGACGTCGCCTGTTCCCCTTTCCTGCGGCGCCTGGGATTGCGTCCGGCCTCCGGCAACCTGCGCCGGCTTGCCGCTTACTCGCCCGCCGTCGCCTGGCTCTCCACGCGGATGTTGTGCTTGTGCATGAGCCGGTACAGCGTCACGCGCGAGACATTGAGTTCGCGCGCGGCCGGCACCACGTGAAAGCCGTGGCTGGCCATTACGGTGCGGATGGCCTCGCGCTCGGCTTCTTCGCGGATCGCGTCGAGGGTCTTGCGCGGCAGCTCCGCCCCGCCGTGCAGCTGCAGGTCTTCGGCGGTGATCTTGCGGTTGTCGGTCATCACGATGGCGCGGCGCACGCGGTTGATCAGTTCGCGCACGTTGCCCGGCCACGCGTACTGCATCATTGCCTGCGTTGCGCAGGCCGAGAACCCGCGAATGCGCCGGTGCGCCTCGTGCCCGTGCTCGGCCAGCACCGCGTTGGCCAGCTGCAGGATGTCCTCGCCGCGCTCGCGCAGCGCCGGGATGGTCAGCGTCAGCACGCACAGCCGGTGGAACAGGTCGGAACGGAAGCGCCCGTCGGCCTGTGCCGCCACCAGGTCCACGTGCGTGGCCGAGATGATGCGCAGGTTCAGCGGGATCGACTGGTGCCCGCCCAGGCGGGTGATCATGCCCTGCTGCAGGAAACGCAGCAGCGCCACCTGGCTTTCCAGCGGCAGATCGCCGATCTCGTCCAGGAACAGCGTGCCGCCCTGCGCCTGCTCGATCCAGCCGATCTTGCGCTGGTTGGCGCCGGTGAACGCGCCCTTCTCATACCCGAACAGCTCGGACTGCACCAGGTGCGAGGGAATCGCACCGCAGTTGATGGCGATAAACGGTCCCTTGCGCCGGCTCGAGGCATCGTGGATCGCCTGCGCGGCGAGTTCCTTGCCGGTGCCGGACTCTCCGGAAATGAACACCGGTGCTTCGTTGTGCGCCACCTTGGCCAGCGAGCGGAACATCGCCCGCATCGCCGCGCACTCGCCGATCATGGTGCCGCGCGAGGCGGTCTCCTGCGGGCGCGCGCCGTGCAGCGACGCCATGCCCTGCGCATGCTTGAGCGTGTAGAGCAATTCAGGCATCGAGAACGGCATGCGCACGTAGTCGACGCAGTAGTCGCGGATCAGCCGGCGCGCGCGCTCCTGCGCCAGCATTTCATCGGAGGTGATGGCCACCCATGTAATGTGCAGGTACTGCAGTGCCTGTTCGAGTTGCGCGAACTCGGCATCGCTGTAGTCGGACTGCAGGTCGATCACGCCTGCCATGGGTGGGCAGGCCCGCACCACGCGTTCAAGGTCGCGAATCTGCTGGACCCGGCGGATTTCCCATCCCGCGGCTGTGCCAGACGGGTCAAAACCAAAATCTTCATGACGCGACACGACCACGATCTGTGCAGTGCGTGACGCCTTGCACAGTCGGTCCATCACGATCTCCCGGACGTTAGGCTTGTTCTTGGTTCGGGCACCCGTGTCCGCCGTCGCGGCCTGCGGCCGCGGCGGACGGTGGGGCTGAACTGGCTGCGGGCACGCACCCGCGCGCGACGTCGGTATCACGAGCTGGACAGACTGCGGAGTTGCTCATCGGGCGCGGCAAGATCGTCCGCACCCGCCTGGAGCTGAGCGCGGATACGCCGCCGCACAGCCTCCTTTTCACGCATCAACTCCAGGCGCGGCGCCTGCTGCGACTGGCCGGAGTATTGGTAGTAGAGCGTCTTGTAGGTCTGTTGGCTCAGGATCCATTCCTGCAACAGCGTGCGCTGGCGTGTCAGTTCGCCTTCGAGCAGGCGATGGCGGCGCAGCAGGTTGGCCACGGCCGCGCGTGCGCTGTCGCTGAGTTCGCTGTCGTCGGCAAGCAGGGCGGCCACCTCGGCCGTCGCGCCGTCATGGACGGTCCGCTTGCTGGGTGCTTCGCCTGCGGCTTCCCCCACGGCAGCCCAGGCATGATGGATGGCTCGGATGGAGCGGTTATTAGTCTCCCTGACAGGCCCGATAGCGGGTCGCCGGATTTCTCCTGCGGTCATGATAATCCCCGTTGAACAACATCCCCCGGCACTACACGTCTGCGGTTACCACTTGTCAGTCTTTGAACTAGTTTTTGTCTGCGTGGCGCGCGTGTTTCCCGCACGCTCCCGGATGGTGGCTATGCCGCCTTGTTGACGGTCTGGACCGAAATGTCCACCGACCGGCGAACGGCGCTCAGGCGCTCTCGGTTGGCTCCGGCATCCTGCCGCATGCACCGGAGTCAAGAAGGGGCGCCTTGCCGCGCCCCTCTTTGCCACGTCTATAGTTCAGTGCATTTAGGCCACTTTGTCCAGCCCCGCGTGGGTGACTTACAGCCAATCTCATACTTTGGTATGAGGCCGCGCGCACACTGGCCGCCGGCCTGCCACCGCCACCTTTTCGGACACATTCCGAGCAGTCGATGTCTGCATCCATGCTACGCAGAAACGGGTACGCTTTGACACCCCCGAACGGGTGATGGCAGCACCGTCACCGCGGGTGGCGCAAGCCGTGCCGCATGCCCGAGGGGTGTAGCGGACGGTCACGCAGAAACAGGTACGCCCGGCCGGTGGACCCGCTTGCGCGGCCCGCAGAAACGGGTACGGCCGGCGAGTGTTGGACGGCGCCACGGCTCCCGCCCGGCATCACGATGGCAATATCATGACAGCAGCGCACCATGGAATAGGGCGGCCCAGGCCGCCCTTCCTTCATCCCATGCCGGCTGGCGCGCTCAATGCCCCGGCAGGTAGTAGAACTTGAAGATGAACACCGCCGCGATGATCCACACCATCACGGGCACGCTGCGTGCGCGGCCGGTCAGCAGCTTGAGCGCCGCGTAGCTGATAAAGCCGAACGCAACGCCGTTGGCGACCGAGTAGGTGAACGGCATGCCAAGCGCGGTCATCACCGCGGGCACGACTTCGGTGACGTCATTCCAGTCGATCTCCAGCAGCTCGCGCAACATCAGGCAGGACACATACAGCAACGCCGGCGCGGTGGCATAGGCCGGCACCGTGCCGGCCAGCGGCGCGATGAACAACGCCGCGAGGAACAGCACGGCCACCGTCACCGCCGTCAGTCCGGTGCGCCCGCCCGCCTGCACGCCGGATGCGCTTTCGATATACGCCGTGGTGGAAGACGTACCGAGGAACGAGCCCGCCATGATCGCGGTGCTGTCGGACATCAACGCCTTGTTCAGCCGGTCCATTTTCCCGGCCTTGAGCAGGCCCGCGCGGTTGGCGACGCCCATCAGCGTGCCGGTGGCGTCGAACAACTCCACCAGGAAGAACACCAGCACCACGTTGATGATGCCGATCGACAGCGCGGCGGAAATATCGAGCTTGAACAGCGTCGGGCTGAGCGACGGCGGCGCGGAGAACACGCCGTGGAAGGTATTGCCGGCAAACGCAAAGCTCAGCAGCGTGGTGAGCAGGATGCCGATCAGGATCGCACCCTTCACCCGCAAGTGGTCCAGCGCCACGATCACGAAGAAGCCGATGATCGCCAGCACCGCCGAAGGCTGGTGCAGGTCGCCGATGGTCACCAGCGTGGCCGGGCTGGCGGTGACGATGCCGGCGTTCTTCAGCGCGACAATCGCCAGGAACAGGCCGATGCCCGCGGTGATCGCCACCCGGATCGAGTGCGGAATGCCGTTGACGATCATCTCGCGCACGCGGAACAGCGTCACCAGCAGGAACAGGCAGCCGGAAATAAAGACCGCGCCGAGCGCCGCCTCCCACGCAAAGCCCATGCCCTTCACCACCGTATAGGCAAAGTACGCGTTCAGGCCCATGCCCGGCGCCATCGCGATCGGGTAGTTCGCGTAGAAGCCCATGATCAGCGTGCCGATCGCCGCGGCCAGGCAGGTGGCGACGAACACCGCGTCTTTCGGCATGCCCGCATCGCCCAGGATCGACGGGTTGACGAAGATGATGTACGCCATCGTCAGGAACGTGGTGACGCCGGCGAGGATCTCGGTGCGCACATCGGTCTGGTGTGCGCGCAGCCTGAACAGGCGCTCGATCAGCGAAGGCGCGGCCTGTGGCTTGCCGTGCGGCGGATTGGTGGTTGACGTGCCCGGCTTGGAAGCGGGTTCCGGCATCGACATGACTGGTCTCCTGATATCGTTATCTGTGCGCGGCGACAACAACGGCGCGGCCGCAGGTGGCTGGCTTCGGCCTGAAGCATCCCGCGACGCCCCGCTGGGCGGCAAGCGTACTCTGGTGCAGGTCGGCCCCGCTTCGCCACGCACAGGCGAATAAGCGATATGCAAAAGGCGTGATGATCCCACAGCGCGAACCGCTGAAGCCAGCGGCGCCACGGGGATGCTTCGGGGCGTCCCCGGCTTGACGCTTGCGGCAATCCCCCGTATAAAGCCGCCTAGATTCAAGCGACGAGGCAACAGTTCATTCGTTAGCCACCGTCTGGTACTTCGGTTGTCCATGGTGTCCTTTCCTTGAGTTTCCCGTGTCGGATGACGTTTTCGTCATGCGATGTTTTTTGTCCTTTTTCTGGAAAGCAAATCATGCAAACCGGTATCGTCAAGTGGTTCAACGACGCCAAGGGCTTCGGCTTCATCAAGCCGGACGCGGGTGGTGACGACCTCTTCGCCCATTTCTCGGAAATCCGCGCCGACGGCTTCAAGTCGCTGCAGGAAAACCAGCGCGTGCAGTTCGAAGTCAAGAATGGCCCGAAGGGCCTGCAGGCCGCGAACATCACCCCGCTGTAAGCATTGACTGCCGGCGCGCCCCGTGCGCGCCGAACAGCGCAGAACCCCGCCCGATGGCGGGGTTTTTTGTTTTCAGGCACGGATAGCGCGTTCAGCGGTGCTGGCTGCGCCACCTTCATCACGTCCCGGCCCCCGTCCTGTTCCCCGCCTCCCCGGTCATGCAGACCGCCAGGCGCTCCGCTCCAGCCCCCACCTGCCCATGCCGCCGCCAGCCAGCACCTCTGGCCTTGCGCGCGGCACGCTTTCCTGCACACCACCCAGCCTTGCGCTCCACGCAGAATCAGGTACGCCCTGCTGCGCCGCACTAGGTCAGCCGCGGCCCATGAGCCTCGCAGAAATGGGTACGGTCTGTCTGGCAGGCCAGCTCGCGCTGGGCAGCGCGCACGCAGAAACAGGTACGCCCTGCAGCTGCTGTGGTCTTTCCAGGCGCCTTATGGCACGAAGAAATGGGTACGCCCCATATTTTTTTCGAATTCGATTCGGCCGATGCCAGCGATTCTCCGGCCCACATTCCTCCTACATATCCACAAGACCGGGCCGGACCGACGACGCAGAAACGGGTACGGCGAATGTTGCAACGCAATAACCATCTGAAGCCCTGAGGCTGCCGCCACCTCACGCAGAAACAGGTACGCCCACGGGCGCAGGCGCACCACTCAACGCCACGCAGAAACGGGTACGCCAACGACATGCAAGGCCGCTGGCTACCCGGCCGCGCTGCGGTATCCATGATCTGTCTGCGCAGAAACAGGTACGCCGTGCAGCGCCGCGAATTTGTTACGTATACGTTGAGTGTAAGCGCTAGCTTTTTATGTAAGTCTCATGTAGAATGGAAACTTGGTAACAGTTGCGTCTGAACAGCGCCATGGGTCTGCGCAGAAACGGGTACGCATGACTCGGAAGAGCCCGGAAGGAGGTACGCAGAAACGGGTACGCTCCGTGGCGCACCAGGGTGCGAGAGTCGGCACGCAGAAATGGGTACGCCGCAGAAACAGGTACGCTGCGGCAGCACGGCAGCGGCTTTTCAGGCCAGCGCAGAAACGGGTACGGTTTCAGGCCTCGGAACGCAGAAACGGGTACGCCTGGCGTGCAAAGCGCCGTTCAGCAGCCCGGCAAATGAACCAGTTTCTGCGGGGATAACCGGTTTCTGGCGGTGCTTCTGCGGGAAAGACGCCCTGGAACGCCCGCAAAACGCGTATATCCGGCGCTCGCTCGCAGAAACGGGTACGGTTTGCGGAGTGGCCGCTGTGGAAAAGGCTGTGGAGCCCGCAAGTTATCCCCGCAGAAACCAGTTCGCCCCGCCCGCAGATACAGGTTCGGCTTGCCGCAGATACGGGTTCGGCCCTTCGCAGAATCGAGTACGTTTGCCCGCAGAATTGGGTTCGGCGGGGTTGGTTTTTCCCTTACGAATCAAGGCGCTGAACTTCACGTATACGGTTTACAAGTAGTTAACCCGTATCGGTATCGTTTACTGGTAGTGGATGGGTGGCGAACCGTGGACAACCCTGGCGGGTTGCCCACCGTCCGCCACCATGCGACCAGTCGTGAGATCCCCGGCTCGCAAAAAACAGGGCGAGCAAGGCAAAGGCTTTGCGTACCTGTTTCTGCGTGACAACCTTTGCGGCTTCGAGTACAAAGGCGGGTAATCCGAAGCACGCCAATATGCCCATCAAACGCTCCCCGGCCACCACGGGGGATCGAAGCGTCCTCGATCTGGACGCCGAACCCTCCCGCATCATTGTTCCCGGCAACGAGAACAACCTGGTTCCGTCCGAGAAATTCCAGCGTCTGTTCGACGAAGCGCAGGCCATGGAGCGTGAAGACGCCTGGCAAAGCGGTGAAGTCGGCTTCCTGAGCCGCGCCAGCGTCCAGGTAACGCTGCCCTACCGCGCGCCCAAGGGCGCGCCGCCGGTATGGACCCGCACCAGCGGCAATATCTCGCTGATGATCCAGCCTGGCTACTTCACGCAGCAACGCTCCGAGCGTGCCGCCAACGGCCGCCAGAAGCTGGTGTCCGAGACCGTCTCGCTGGGCTACCCCTATGGCTCCTATCCGCGGCTGATGCTGGCCTGGATCGGCAAGGAGATCATGGCGAAGAAAAAGCGCGGCGAATTCACCGGCACGGTAGAGGACCGGCGCATTTCGCTGGGCAATTCGCTGTCCGAGTTCATGTACAACCTCGGCATTCCGATGGCCACCGGCGGCAAGCGCGGCACCATGACGCTGGTACGCCAGCAGATGATTCGCCTGTTCTCGGCGACCATCGCCATCGTGCAGAACAAGTCGACGCCGAGCCAGAACCAGAATCCCAACCACGAGCCACTGTCGATCGATCGGGTGGGCTACCTGCTGGCCGACCAGCTGTCGACCTGGTGGGACCCCATGCAGCCTGGTCAAGGGTCCATGTTCGAGAGCTTCGTGGTGCTGTCCGAGCCCTTCTTCAACGAACTGGTCAACCGCCCCGTACCGGTCGACATGCGCGCGCTCAAGGCGCTGAAACAGTCGCCGTTCGCGCTGGACGTGTATTCGTGGCTGACCTACCGCTTCTTCACGATCCAGCGCCGCACGGAAATCCCGTGGGAGGCGCTGCAGATGCAGTTCGGCACCGAGACCGAAAGCGAGCGCAAGTTCCGTGCGCTGTTCCGCAAGGCCCTGAAGGATGTGCTGGTGGTGTATCCCGGTGCCAAGGTCGATGCGGATTCGTCCAAGGCGCTGATCCTGCAGCCTTCCCGGACCAGCGTGCGCAAGCTGGGCTGATCTGCTAGCTTCCCGCCCGGGGAGATCCGCGCACGCCGTTGCACGTGCTCTCGGGACGGTATCAGCAGGGCCGGGCGCCCCGGAGCTGAGGCCGGGCACCATGTCCGGCCCCTGAATGCAAAAAAGGCAAGCGTTCAACGCTTGCCTTTTTTGTTTGCCTGCCGCGGACGGAGCCGCAACGGGCGGGATCAGCCGAGGCTGGTCAGGCCGGCTTGATTGCCGAAGCCTGCAGGCCCTTCGGGCCTTGCTTGACTTCAAACGTCACGCGCTGCCCATCCTTCAGGGTCTTGAAGCCCGAGCCCTGGATTTCCGAGAAGTGCGCGAACAGGTCTGCACCACCGTCGTCCGGGGTAATGAAGCCAAAGCCCTTGGTCTCGTTGAACCACTTGACCGTACCGGTTGCCATAGGAATTTCCTTTTCGAAGCAAGTTCTTGTACACAACGCAAACAACCGTTCAAGCACGTTGAGTTCTCGTAGATACCGAACGGAAGCCGACGAGGTTGACACGACTTGACTCGACTGTAGCGCGCATCATAACCACTTTGGATTGCGGTGTCATGTGCGGCGTAATGCGCACTACAGATACTTTAGGCACATTCCGTCCTGCTTTTCAAGCAATTTTACGGTCCGGCCGGTTTCCGGCTGCCAAATGGCGGCCAGTGGGCCCCGTGGCGGCAACATATATTTTGTAAATTTGGAAAACGGTTGAAGCATCACGTGCTTTTGGCTACAGTTGCGCCTTAAGAATCAACCGCGCTTTCAGCGCTGAAAGAGAGGTCGCAGTGCCAGCCAAAATCATCACAGTCTTTAACCAGAAAGGCGGTTGCGGCAAGACTACGGTCAGCATGCACCTTGCTGGCACGCTCGGCCTGCGGGGCGCGCGCTCGATGCTGGTCGACATGGACGAGCAAGGCACCGCCACCCGCTGGGCGGCGCAGGCCAGCGACGAGCGGCCGTTCCCGGCTTCCGTGATCGGCCTGGCGCCCTCGGGCGGCGCCATGCACCGCGAGGTCCGAAAGTTCGTCCAGGATTATGACTACATCGTCGTGGATTGCCCGCCGGCGGTGCATTCGGCAGCGCCCTCGAGCGCGCTGCTGATTTCCGACCTTGCCATTATTCCGGTGGTGCCTTCACCGCCGGATCTGTGGGCGGCGGTTGCGGCCAAGACGCTGGCGCAACACGCCCAGGTCCAGAATGAGTCCTTGCTGATCCGCGTGATGGCCAATATGGTCCAGCGCCGCGTCTCGATCGCGCGCCAGGCCATTGAAATCCTTGGCGACGACGGCGACGTACCGCTTTTGAATTCGATGATCGGGTCGCGCTCGGCATTCCGGGAATGCCAGGCGATCGGCTGCACCGTGCACGGCGTCGCCGGCGCACGCGAGGCGGTGCAGGAGGTCGACATGATGGTCGATGAAATACTGTCTTTGATTGAGCACTAGGCATGGCTACCAAACTGAAGAGCCTCAAGGCTGGCATGCTGGCCGGCATGGCGGCCGAAAAGACCCGCAACGATACGCTGGACCGTTTCGCACGCGCGGAAGCGGCCATTTCCCAGCATCCGAATGGCTTGCTGCAGGGCAGGGGAGCCGATGGAGCGCCTGTTTTCAGCGCTGAAAGTCCTGGCGAAGCCGCCGCGGGTCGGCAGCTGATCAGGATTCCGCTGGCGCAACTGCACGACAATCCTCTCAACGCGCGGCGCCTCTACGATCCCGCCGTGGTGCAGGAGCGGGCGGCATCCATTGCCACGCACGGCCAGAAGACCCCCGGCCTGGCCGCGCCCGATCCGGCGCGCCCCGGCCATTACATCCTGATCGACGGTCATTACCGCAAGCGAGCCCTGGCGTCTGCCGGCAAGCTCGAGATGGAATGTTTTGTCGAAAACGACCTGAGCGACCTGGACTTCTACCGGCTGTCGTTCATGCTCAACGAGCAGCGCTCGGACCAGTCAGCGCTGGACAATGCGATCGCCTGGCGCCAGTTGCTGGACGAAGGCAAGGTCCAGAAGGAAGAGGAAATCTGCGAGCTGACCGGCATGTCGGCCGGCACCGTGAACAAGACGCTGGCGCTGCTGCGCCTGCCCGAGTCCGTGCTGGGCGTGATGCGCGAGCGCCCGAGCGCGATCGGCATCGCCGCGGGCTATGAGCTGACGCTGTACTGCAAGCTGGCGGGCGAGGAGCGCACGCGAGAACTCGTGGCGCGCATCATCAATGACGGCCTGTCGAGCCGCGAGGTTGAAGCCATCCGCAAGCACGCGCAGGAAGGCAAGGCGCGCAAGGTCAAGGAAATCAGCCGGCAATACAAGATCCGGACCGACAGCGGCCAGTTGCTGGGCACCATCAAGGAATGGGACTCGGGACGCGTGATGCTGGACGTGCAGCTGAGCGACCGCAGTGCCCGCGAGGCGCTGGTCGAGGCCCTGAAGGCCCGCTTCGGGCTGGATAACACGCTGCTCTGAGCCGGGAAGGCACGCCATGGCGGCGCTGCGGCAGCATTGCCGCCGCAGCGCTCAGGCCAGCAGGTCGCGCGGCGAGCGCGCGCCAAACTCCGGATCACAGGTCTTGCGGTAGCGCTCAAGCATGCTGGACAGCAGGGCATGCAGGCCACGCACCGAGTAGCCGGCCTGCGGCAATGCCGCCAGCTTGCGCTGCGCGCGCCGGGTCGGCGGCGCGGCCGGTGGACCGATCAGCGAGGCGTCTTCGGTGCCCGCGCCATCCCACTGGAGATTGCGGTCACGCCAATGCCGGGCCAGCGCGTGCTGCGTGGCCAGGCCAAAGCCAGGCGTTCCGTCTGGCACAATACTTTCCACACCGTCTTCCGGAACCCGCGCAGGCTGCTGCATCGGCGCCAGCGAACGCCGCGTGACCGAGGTCAGCCGGTCCAGGCTGAGCCGGTGTTCCCGCAACAGCAGGATTGCCGCATGGGCCGTTCGGTAGCGCTGGCCATCGCCGTCGCCGCCCCGGCGTTCCAGCCATGACAGGAAGGGGGCCAGGCTGGTCTCGGCAACCTGCAAGGTGTCCGGCCGCGCCGCCTTTGTTGCCGTCGAGGCATCGGTGCCATCCGGGATCCGGGCTGGCCAGAGCGCTGCGCCCGGGTAGCCGTTGCCATGCATCCAGCGGAACAGGGCGGCCAGCACCCGCATGCTGTGCCGCACGCTTGCCGGACTGAGCGGGCCGGTGAACGGACGCCATCCGGCCAGGTAGCGCGGCGCCCGTGGTCCGCACCAGCGGCTGGCCGGTTCGGGCTGCGCCAGGAAGCCCAGGTAGGCCCGGCGGTCGTCCAGATCGAGCTGCGACAGGCCCTTGCGCCGCTCCAGCGCTGCCCACAGCAGCAGGCGCTCCGCCTCCTTGCGGTAGGCCGAGAACGTGCTGCCGCTGTCACCAGCGGCATCGCGCAGCCAGGCCTGGACCACGTCGAGGCCCTGGCTGTACGGGCAGCTGGCGTCTGAGGCCAACGCGGGCGACGCGGTCATCCATTCCAGCGGCAACGGCTGGCGCAGCCCTGGTCCCAGCCTGCCTCGCTCGAGCAGAGTGCGGTTGCCGACGTGTTCGCCCAGCAATGGCTTGCCGTCCGGATCCCGGAAGGCAGCGCGGTTCTCGCCGAGCCAGCGGTTGACGGCCGCGCCGGCAAGCGCGCCAATGCGCGGGACGGTCCGCCACCAGGCGCTGCCGCGTCGGTTTGCAAGCTCAAAAAGAGTATTAAGAGTCACAATTTCAGCCTTGCGCAAGCGCCGCGCCAAGGCTGGTGCAAACCACAACTCCACGCCGTGCTGGGGGCGCGGCGCCGCCGTACCCAAGCGTTCGAGCTCCGCCAGCGCGTCGACGCGGCGATCCATGCCGCGGTTGGAGCGGCCAGGGCCGGCCAGCAGCAGTTCGGCCAGGTCCGCCCGTCCGTGCAGGTGCGCGAGCTGGACCATCCGGTCGCGCAGGGCAAGCAGGATTCGCAGCGCAGACTCGGCCCCGGCTTCGTCGTCATCGGCTTCGTCGGCCAGGTAGCGGGGCACCACCATGGCCGCCGGCATGCCCTGGACATAGGCGCGCACCGCTGCAAATTCGCTGCGGGTGAGGCTGACCGTCATCATTCCGGGAATCATGGGCAGGTATGCGCTGAATGGCTAACTTCTTGATTTATAAGGCACTTGAAGCGAGCGAGAATTCATCCGGCCCGAAATGCATAGGTAAATGCAATGCCGATAATTTTATGCGCGTTTTCACTGGAAAGTCATCCCCGCTGCCCTTGTGGGATCCGTATGCTGGTGTCAGGCAGTGCTCGGGGAAAACCCGCCGCAGCGCACCATCACCTTGCATTCGACCTACGCGTTTCATATGCTGCAGGTCAGGAGTTATAAATACTTAGATCAGACTTCAGTCGCATCTAAGACTCTTTCTACATAAGCGTCTTAACACGCAAAACGGGGCGATCCGGTATCTCCACGGGAAGGACGGACCTGCAGCCTGACGGGAAGGCTGCCGGGCGGTCTGGAGCGATGGCGGATCGTATGGAAGTGCAACCGCAAGATAGCGGAGCATTTCCGACAAGCAAGCGCGGATTGTCGCAGGGTCCGTACTTGCCGCAATAATAAGAGAGCGGCCATGGCCACCATCCTCTTGATCGAGCCTCACCCCCTCCTGCGCCTGGGTCTGCGCCATCTGCTGGCCCAAGCACATATTCCTGGTGACCTGATCGATATCGATCCCCTCGCCCCAGTCGATTCAGATTTGTGGCTGTACGATGCCGACCTGCTGATCTATGGCCTGCCAGCCGATCACGCCGGCGGCTGGGCCATGCTGGAGGAACTGTGCCAGCGGCTACGCCCGCAGCGCGTGCTGGTCCTCAGCGATCAGGCGGCGCCATCGCTGCCGGATGCAGGCTTGCCTGACCCGGTGCGCGGTTGCGTGGCCAAGAGCTGCAGTGCGGATGCGCTCGATGCCGCGGTGCGCCTGGTGCTGGCCGGCGGCGAGTGCTTCCCGGCGCGTGCCCAGGGCAGCCACCACGCCTGGCAACCGGAACTCGATGCCGGCCATGCCCCGGTGGCAAGCAGCGCAGGGCAGGGCGAGGCCCGGGTCGTGGCGCTGCGCGCAGGCATCGGCGAGGCCGTGCTCGAGCATGCGGTGCCCGCGCCCCAGCGCCATTTCCAGGCGCACGCGACGTACCACGAAACCCCGTCGGCCGGCGCGCACCTGCTGAACATCACCGAGCGCCAGTATGAAGTGCTGGCGCTGCTGGCGCGGGGCTATCCCATCAAGACGGTCAGCCGCATGCTGAATATCTCGGTAGCCACCGCGAAGACGCATGCCTGCACGCTGTACCAGCGCCTGCACGTACGCAACAAGGGCGAAGCCGTCTACGTTGCACTGCAGAAGGGTGCAACGCTCAACTGGGCCGGGCCCGCCACGCCCGTTAATCCGGTGACCCGGGTGCCGGCACCCGACCCCACCTGCCAGGCTGCGTGACGGGTGGCGGCGCGGCTTTCACGGGCCGCGCCTCATCCTTCTGGCGTGCGGCTCTCGGCCAAAAGCATGAGGCAATGGCGGCGGCGGCTTGCTACCTTGTGATGAAAGGCATCTGCAGACACTTTTTCCGGCGGCCGGCGCTGCCCTGATGCCCTGCAAGGCGGGCCGCCCACGCGGCCCGGCTCCCGACCGGGTGGCAAGCGCATCTGCGGCCCGGGCCCGCTGCCAGACCGAGTCAATGCCGACCTATCTCATCGCCAGCAATGAAATGATGTGCCGTGTCCTGGCGCGTCGCCTGAACGCACTGGACGTGCCGCAGCCGATCACGTGGCGCACGCCGCAGTGGCTGCATGAATCGGCGCGCGCATCGACGCAGGCTTCGTCTTCGGAGACGAAGCCGGACCCGGCCGATATTGCGCTGATCGATTGCAGCGCGCTGGAGGGCGACCCGCGTGCGTTGCTGGACCAGCTGCAGGCACGCCTGGCGCCACGGCGCTGGCTGGTGCTGTCCGATCGCCTCGATGCCTCGCTGATGCTGCATGCCGCGCTGCTCGGTGCCAGCGGGTGTCTCGCACTGCCGGCACCGCTTGAACTGGTCTGCGCTGCCACCGCGCTGGTGTGGGCCGGCGGCCAGTGCTTCCCGCGCATGGCGCTGTCGCTGACGGGCGCCAGCGGGACCACCGCCTCCCTCCTTTGAGCGAGCAGGCCTACATCCACCGGATGAGTGCGCATCGCACCTGATTGCCTATGCTTGATTCGCCCGGAGGCAGAAGCCAGCCCAGTTTGCAGGCAGGCCGCCCCGGGGAAGTAAGGGGGTCATATGGAGGCCGGACTGGAATTCCTCGTCGTTCGCGGCTTTGCTGTGCGCGAAGGCAGAGGCAAGTGGGCGTGCTGCTTCGAGATCAGGCTGGCTGCCAGCCTTGACCATGGTTGCCACGCGGGTGCCAACGAGGGCAGCGATGAGCCGCTGCTCTATCGCGGTGAACTGCACGGGCGTCAGTTTGACTGCGAGCTGGCCGCCGCCGACGCGGCCCGCGCGGCCGGTGAGCGCGAAGCGCGGCTGCGTGTGGAAAGCCTGAGGGCGCTGATCATTGCTCAGCATCGGCATCGCGTGCCGCCGCCACTCGTAGCCTGAACCAGCAGGCATCCAGCGAGAATCAGGCACAGTGGCACCCGGCGGCCTCGCCGGGTGCCACTGTGCCTTTGTCGTTCCCCTCGTGATTGCGCAGCTAGTGTCCTGTTCCGTAGATGGCTTGCCAAAATTTCATGGCAAGGTATTTGCGGAACAGGACACTAGCCGGCGAGCCAAAAAAGAAGCCCGCCGACCGGGGGACCATGCGGGCTTTGAAGGCGTGCGGGCCATACTGCCCGCCCACACGTCTCCTTGACGATAACCAATCAGCTCGCGCTCCTCCATCAACCAGAAGCACCATGCGCGCAACTTTGCGGCTGAGTGCCCCTGAACCGCCTGAACCCTTTGCCGGTTTGTGCGCCGTCCAACAGACTGGCCAGAACCGCGCGCGCCAAGATCGCCATCACGGCCAATGGCAGCAAGTATCTGGCTCGGGTTCAGGGGGAGACGGAAAAATGACTGGTGTCGGCGCTCGGCCTGCCGTATCGCTCGTCAGGCACGCGCGCGGGCCCGGCATGGGCCGTCCGTACCCGCTCATGAAACGGCATGGCAGGGGCGGAGGTCACTAGTGCACGGCGACACCAGGATGCGTGGACGGGGCGGACCGGGATTGCGCGGCGGCAATCCGGTGTGGTCGCACGTCAACTGCCATATCGACCTTTGGATCGAGCTGCTGCACGGGCTGGACCTGCCGCCGGTCGCGGCACTGGCCTGCGCGGTGCGGCAGGACTTCGAGGCCGACCACTTCACGCAGTGCCGCTTTCCGGATGCCGACCTGGAGCGGCTGTATGGCCTCACCGTGCACGCCCTGACGTTCTACGACTCGCTCGAGTCGCACGTGGCGGCACAGACCTCGCGCGGCCATATCGTCGTGATGGAGCTGGACAGCAGCCAGTTGCCGCCACCCCGCGGCGCCGGCTACCTGCGCCATTGCATGCCCACCTGCATTGCCATCGATGTGTTGATCCCCGAGGCCGGCGCGGTCGGCTACTACCACTCCGACGGCTACCACACCGCGACCGGCGAGGACTACGCCGCCATCATTCGCCTGGCACCGGGCGTGCGCAGTGCCGAGGCGCTGCCCTTCATGCACGCCGACGTGGTCCGCCGCAACGGGCACCCGCACGCTGCCGAGACGCTGCTCGAGGCCTCGCTGGCATTGCTGCGCTTTCACCTGGGAAACCGTCCGCGCGAGAACCCCGTCACCCTGTTTCGGGCGGTGTTTCCCCAGCATCTCGAGCGGCTGATGGCGCGCGGCGAACCGGGCTTTCACCACTACGCGTCGGGCGTGCTGCGCCAGCTCGGCGCCAATTTCGAGCTGCTGGCGCGCTACCTGCGCTGGCTGGTGATGCATGGGCAGGAGGTGCCTGAGAAGGCGGCGCAAGCCTGCTACACCATGGCCTCGGAGGCGATGGTGATGCAGTTCCGCCTGATGCGCGCGGTCATCAGCCGCAAGCCGGACCGTTGCGAAGACTGCCTGGACCAGCTCGAAGCCTCATACCTGGCCAGCGTGCCGTTGCTGGCCGCGCATTTCGGCGAGTTCACGCCATGAGCCGGCAGGCCGTGCCTGCAGCGGGCAACCCGTGGCTTGTGCGCCGCCTCTGGCGCGTGGCACAGAACCGGTTTGATCCGGCGCTGGGGGCAAGCCGGTGCATCCGCCATTTGCACGATAGCCCGGGTCTCATGCCGACAGCGGAGGGCATGCCATGCATCCAGGCTTGCGTGCCTGCCGCGGCTGATTAGCCCGGAACCACTTCCAGCCGCCATGCTGCCTCGCCTCGTGTGGCGGCGGCAGACATCGCGCCCGCCGCGGCGCATGGCGCCTTTGCCAGCGCCCGCTGCACTCTCGCCTTTCCGTCCAACCTCCCGATGGATGACCGTTTCCCAGCCGTTCGCCTACTGTCGGAGCGCGCTGCCATGACGCTAAATAGAGGCACTGGCTTGCAAAGAGCGCCGCATCTGGGTCGGTGGCGTGGCCAGCCGGTTCTCGGATAGCAGTCGTGCCGAGCCAGGCCGGCAGAGCGTTGTTCCCGGACACGGGATTGGACAGGGGGTACGAAAATGATTACGCATCGATCGGATCTGCATGTCAATCACCTGCTCAGCGCGCTGCCGCGCGGCGAGTGGGAGACGCTGGCGCAGCACTTCGAGCTGGTCCGTCTGCGCGCCGGCGAACTCCTGACTGATTCCGGCCAGCGCATCGTCCACGTCTATTTCCCGACCACCGCGGTGGTGTCGCTGCTGTCGCTGCTGGAGGACGGCGCGACGGTCGAGATCGCCGCGGTCGGCAACGAAGGGCTGGTCGGCATCCCCGTGGTCACCGGCGGCGACACCATGCCCAGCCGGGTGGAAGTGCGCAGCCCCGGAATGGCCTATCGCATTCCCGCGCGCCTGCTGCGCGGCGAGCTGCCGCGCCTGCCCACGCTGCAGCGCGTGACGCTGCTGTACGTGCAGGCCATGCTCACGCAGATTGCACAGACCGCGGCCTGCAACCGCCACCACTCCCTGAACAAGCAACTGTGCCGCTGGCTGCTGCTGGCCATCGACCGGCTCAGCTCCAACGAGCTGGTGATCACCCAGCAGGTCATCGCCAACATGCTCGGCGTGCGCCGCGAAGGCGTGACCGAAGCGGCCGGCAAGCTGGAAGACCTGGGCCTGATCCACCACAGCCGCGGCCATATTACCGTGATCGACCGCTGCGGGCTGGAGAAGCATTCGTGCGAGTGCTACAAGCTGGTCAAGCGCGAGTATGACCGCCTGCTGCCCGCGCTGGCCAGCGCCTGAGCGGCACGCTTCGGCGCGTGGCCTGCGAGGCGCGGCGTGCATACGCCGCGCCGATCCCATTTGAGGAGCCGTACTCGTGAGCAGACTGTCATATGCCGGTGGACCGGCTGAGAGCGCCACCCCGCGCCGTGATGCCCAGCCGGGCACCACGCAGGCGCGTGCGCTGATGGACCACCTCGGCTGGATCGCCGCGGCTGGCGTGGCCGGTGCGGCCGCCGGCTTGCTGGTGGCGCTGTCGGCGCCGCCGCAGTATCGCGCGCAGGCGCTGGTGCAGGTAGAGGGGCGCGATGGCGGCATGCGCAGCGTCGCCCAGATGCAGGGCCCGGCGGCCTTCGACGCGGGCCTGCTCAAGAGCCGCGCCGTGGTCGCTCCGGTGGTGGAGCGGCTGCGGCTCGATATCACCGCGCAGCCACTGCGTGCGCCGCTGCTGGGCGCGCTGGTCCAGCGCTTTTCCACACCCGGCCAGCCGCGCGGCACCTGGCCTGCCAGCCTGGGCTATGCCTGGGGCGGCGAGCGCCTGGTAATCGCCAGCATGACCGTGCCCGAGGCGCTGGTAGACCAGCCACTCACCTTCGAGGTGCGCAGCGACGGCCGCTACCGCCTGATGCAGCAGGACACCTTGCTGCTTGAAGGGCGGGCCGGCGAGACCGCGATGGCCAACGGCATTGTGCTGCGCGTGGACAAGATCGAGGCCGCGCCCGGTACGCGCTTCCAGCTCACGCGGCACGACCTGGCCCGCACCGCCGAGTCCGTGCGCCGCGGACTCACGGTGGAAAGCGAACGCAGCGAAACCCCGGCGAGCCTGGGCGGCGCGGCCGACTCGCTGTCCGCGCCGGGCGGCACCGTGCGCGTGAGCTGGCAATACCCGGACCGCCAGCTTGCCGCCCAACTCGTCAACGGGGTCACGCGCGCCTATATCGACGGCCAGACCGACAAGCGGCGCCAGGACGCGGCCGGCACGCTCGCGTTCCTGTCAGGCGAGCTGCCGCGCGTGCAGAGCGAACTCACGCGCGCCGAAGAGGCGCTCACGCGCTACCGTGCGCGCACGGGTTCGCTGCAGCCCAGCCGCGACGCGCAGTCGTTCCTGAGCAACAGCATGGAGTACCAACGCCAGATCGCAGCGCTCAGGCTTGAGCGCACGCGGCTGCTCCAGCGCTTCACGCCCGAGGCCAACGAGGTCCGCACCGTCGACAGCCAGATCCAGCAGATGACTCGCGAGCGCGCGGAGATCGACGCGCGCATGCAGACCCTGTCGGCCTCCGAGCGCGAATCGGTGGCGCTCACGCGTGACGTCAAGGTGGCCGAGGACATGTACATGTCCTTGCGCAGCAAGGTCGAGCAGCTGTCGCTGATGCTGTCCGACAGCTCTACCCAGATGCGCGTGGTCGATGCCGCGATCGCGCCGGTCACACCGGTCGGTCTCGGCACGTGGCCGTTCGCCTCCGCCGGCGCCTTGCTCGGCCTGTGCCTGGGCGTGGCCGCGGTCAACCTGCGCCAGCGCATGCGCCCGTCGGTAGCCAGCGCCGCCGATGCGGAACAGCGCCTGGGCATGGCCATGCTGGGCGATATCGCCTTCAGCAACGAGCAGACCGCGCTGGAACGACTGGTCGATGCCAAGCGCCGCCTGGGCATCGCCTCTGGCTTTGTGCTGCCGCCCAATGTGCGCCTGGGCTGGCCCGAGTCTGTCACCAGCGTGATCGACGCCGCCACGGCCGCCGCCCCGGAGGACGAGCGCGCGCGCGCCGAACGGCTGATGCGCCAGGGCCTGCACGACCAGTTCCTGCTGGCGCGGCGCGCCCCGCATTCGCTCGCCGTGGAAGGCCTGCGCACGCTGCGGGCGGCGCTGCATTTCGCGTTGCGCGATGCGCCCAACTGCGTGGTCGCGGTGACCAGCCCCGCCGCCGCCGCCGGCAAGACCTTCGCCGCGGTCAACCTGGCGGTGCTGTTCGCCGAAGCCGGCCAGCGCGTGCTGCTTGTCGACGCAGACCTGCGCCGCGGCCGCGTGGCGGACTGGTTCGACCTGCCTGCCGAGCCCGGGCTGGCAGAAGTGCTTGCTGGCCGCAGCGCAATCGCAGACGCGGTCAAGCCGAGCGTGGTCAACGGCCTGTTCCTGCTTAGTCGCGGCGCGGTGCCGGCCAATCCGTCCGAGCTGCTGATGCTGCCCGCGCTGGCGGAATCCCTGCGGCTGTGCGCGGGCCGCTTCGACCTGGTGCTGGTGGACACGCCGCCAGTGCTGGCGGTGGCCGATGCCACGCTGGTGGCCAACCTGGCCGGTTCCACGCTGGTGGTGGTGCGCGCCGATGTCACGGCGACGGCGCAGGTTGATGAAGCCCTCAAGCGCCTGGCGCACGCCAATGCCAGGCTGGCCGGTGGCATCCTCAACGGTGTCATGCCCCGGCGCAGCAACCGGGCGGACTTCAATACCATCAATCCTTATCTGGGGATGCCGTTGCCCCGAGCGGTAGCGAAGCCTCCCGCATTGGCCGGTCAAGCCGATCGGGTAGGGAAAGACTGACGCACGCCAAAGCACGCCAGAAACCGCACCGCCATTTGTGTGGGCGTACCCGTTTCTGCGAGCGTTTGGCGGACGTTCTGAGCACGCGCATTGGTGTGAAAACGCACTGATGCGCGTGCGACGTTCAGGCCCAATAGGTCACCAAGGCGTTGTACCTCAACCTGGAGCCCGGCATGCGAGCAGCGATACGCACCATACTTTTAGAAGTGGCCCGACTTGACGTACCAGTTGAATCGCTGGACGACCAGGCCGATCTATACGAAGCGGGACTGTCATCACTGGCAACGGTGCAAGTCATGCTCGCGATCGAGAATACCTTCGGCATCGAGATACCTGACCGCATGCTGACCCGCCAGCTGTTCCGCAGCATCAGCACACTGGCTGCGGCGACCGAGCAGATCAAACAAGAGCAGGAGGCGGCATGAGCCCGGTCCTCGCCAGCGTCGAGCAGGCCTTTCCGCGCGCAGAGACTGCTGACGCCGCACACTTGCTGGCCGGAGCGCGCCTGGCTGCGGCAGAAGCAGCCAGGCATGCAGACCAGGTCGACGCCGATGCGTGTTTTCCGCACCAGGCGTTTGCAGTCTTGCGTGAGCAGCGGTTGCTGGGCGCCATGGTGCCGCCAGCCTGTGGCGGTGATGGCGCGTCGCTGGAAACGATCGCAGCGGTCTGCCGCGTGCTGGGCGGTGCCTGTGCCTCGACGGGAATGATCTACGCCATGCACCAGATACAGGTGGCATGCCTGGTCAATCATGCGAGCACCAGCTCGTGGCACGCACAGCTATTGCAGCGCCTGGCCAGCGACCAATTGCTGCTGGCTTCGGCCACGTCCGAAGAGGCGATTGGCGGTGCCCTGCGCAGCAGCGGCTGCGCGGTTAACGCCGATGGCGGCAACCTGCACTTGCTCAAGATGGCTCCGACCATTTCCTATGGCGCCCACGCCGACGGGATCCTCGTCACGGCACGCCGCCATCCCGATGCCTCGCCATCGGACCAGGTCATGGTAAGCGTGCTCAAGCCAGACTACGTACTGGAAAGTCTCTCCACCTGGGATACCCTGGGCATGCGCGGCACCTGCAGCAATGGATTCCGGCTGGAAGCCCGCGGGCATACCGATCAGATCCTGCCCGTGTCGTTCGGCGAGATTGCCGACGTCACCATGACCCCCGTGTCGCACATCTTGTGGTCTGCCCTGTGGACCGGCATCGCCGCGGATGCGGTTCAGCGCGCCAAGGTGCTGTTCCAGGGCCAGGCGCGCGCCCGGCCTGGCACGCTTCCGCCCTCGGCTACGCGCGTGGCCGAAGCGGTTGCCATTATCCAGATGCTGGAGGGGAGGCTGGAACTGGCGTTGGCTCACCAACGCCAGCGTCATGCAAGCCAGAGTGTGTCGGCAATTTTCAACCTGGCGGCGGAAATGAACGGGCTCAAGACCAGCGTGTCGTCGCTGGCGCTCGAAGCGGTGCAAATCGCGATGCTGGTCTGCGGCATGGCGGGCTACAAGCATGGCACGCCGTTCAGCCTGGGACGCCACCTGCGGGATCTGTGGTCCGCCCCCTTGATGATCAACAACGATCGCATTCTGACCAATACCGCCAATCTGCTACTGGCGGACCGGTCTGCCTGAGGAGCCGTCCATGGACGATACCAGCAACGCTTACGTGCCAAGCGACGACTCATCCGTTGCCCCGGGTGACCATCATGCCGTGGCCACGCCGGCGCAGGATCCTGACACGGGCCGCCGGGCTTACCGGCAGGCGCTGATTGACGCCCGGGTGCTCTTCCCCACCACGGTCGACGGCATTTATGGTCGTAGCGGACTGTTCGAGAGTATTGCCGACGGCTTGAACTACGCGATCAGCAAACTGGGCGCCGACCAGGACGCGGAGGTGATGCGATTTCCTCCTGCCATGCCGCGCAAGGACTTTGAAGCGAGTGAATATCTCAAGAGCTTTCCCCAGCTGGCTGGGACGGTGCATTGCTTCTGTGGTGGCGATCGCGAGCATCACCGTCTGCTGGCGCGCCTGGAGCACGGTGAGGAATGGGCCGATCAGCAGCAGCCCACCGATGTGGTGCTGGCCCCTGCGGCGTGCTATCCCGTCTACCCGGTGCTGGCCAGCCGCGGTCTGATGCCTCGGGAGGGGCTGGTGGTTGACGTGTTGACGTATTGCTTCCGCCATGAGCCTTCGATCGACCCTGCACGCATGCAGATGTTCCGCCAGCGCGAATATGTCCGGCTCGGCACGGCCGGGCAGATCGTGGAATTCCGTCAACGATGGATGGAACGTGGTACGCAACTGGCCAGCCTGCTTGGCTTGCCGCACGAGGTTGACGTGGCGAACGATCCGTTCTTTGGCCGTGGCGGCAAGATCGTGGCCGACAGCCAGCGCGAGCTCAAGCTGAAGTTCGAGTTGCTGGTGCCGATCAATGATGGCGCGCCACCCACGGCTTGCATGAGTTTCAACTACCACATGGACCATTTCGCGCACGCGTGGCCGTTGCGTACCGCGGACGGCGCGCCGGCGCACACCGGCTGCGTGGGCTTTGGCATCGAGCGCCTGACGCTGGCACTGCTGCGTCATCACGGCTTCAAGCTGGCGAACTGGCCCCAGCGGGTGCGTGATGTGCTCGGAGGCATCTAGTACGTGCCAGCACGGCGCGACTGGACGACTTTACGTGCCGCATCCGTTCGGCCAATGAGGTGCCGTGACGGCGGATGCGGCCGGGGCCTCGCCCGGCGCGGCCGTCCCGTGCTGTCACGCGTGCTCCGCCATGCTGGCGTTCCGGTCCTGTCAGGTTTTCTCAGGGAAGGCAGTCCATGAAGGCGCAAACTAACGCGGACACGGGCACTTCGGCGTCCGCTCGGCAGGCATCGCCCGGCAGCCGTCCCGGCGTCGCCATCGGCAGTGCCGCGTTCGGCGGCGAGTGGGCCTGGGTGCAAACGCCCGCCGGCGCCGCCGATAGCCCCGCCGCACTGGATCCCGCCGCAGCCTGGTTGCCAGCACCCGTGCCCGGCACGGTGGCCAGCGCCCTGCGCGCTGCCGGGCGCTGGGACGACTCGGCGCCACCGCCACTGCACCTGCATGATTATTGGTATCGCGTCAGCTTTGCCGGCCGTGGCCGCCGCGTGCTGCGCTTTAACGGGCTCGCCACGGTGGCCGAAGCCTGGCTTAACGGAAAGCTCGTGCTGAGCGCGCAGCATATGTTCGTCGCGCATGAGGTCGAGGCCGACCTGGATGGCGACAACCTGCTGTACCTTTGCTTTCGCGCGCTCTATCCATGGTTGCGCAAGCAGCGCGGCCCCGTGCGCTGGAAGCCGCGAATGATCGTGCCGCCGACGCTGCGCACCGTCCGCACGACGCTGCTTGGCCACATGCCGGGGTGGTGCCCGCCGGTGCATGCGGTGGGTCCCTGGCGCTCGGTGGAATTGCTCGACCCGGCCAGCGACGACATCCTGCATGGGGTGCGCTCTGACCTGTGGGGACAGGTGCAGGGCGATCTCGGTGTCATCACGCTGCGCCTGCATTTTCCGGCCTCCGCGCCGGCTTCGGGATCGATCGAAGCCAGGGACGCGGAGGGTTGCGGCTATCCCGGCTCGCTGTCGCGCGTTGACGATCACACCCTGGTGGGCACGGTGCGCGTGGAACGCCCCAGGCTGTGGTGGCCGCATACGCATGGCGAACCTTGCCTCTACGGCGTCGATGCGAACATCGAGGGGCGCGCCATCGACTGCGGCCGGGTGGGCTTTCGCACGGTATCGTCGGATCGTGCTGGCGAGTCCGGGCACTTCGCACTGTGCATCAACGGCGAGCGGGTGTTTTGCCGCGGGGCCTGCATCTCAAGCCATGACCTGCCCGGCCTGGCAGACACCGATGAAGCATCCAGGCGTTGGTTGACGCTGGCGCGCCAGGGCGGCATGAACATGGTGCGAATCAGCGGCGTCACCTGCTATCCGGGCGAAGCGTTTTACCGGATCTGTGACGAACTTGGCTTGCTGGTCTGGCACGATTTCATGTTCGCCAATTTTGACTATGGCGGCATCGGGCCTGGCATTGGCCTTACCGATGACATCACGCGCGAAGTCAGCGAGTGGCTGACATCAACCCGGGCGCATCCGAGTCTCGCGGTGCTGTGTGGCGGTAGCGAGGCAGAGCAGCAGGCCGCGATGCTGGGCGCGTCGCGCAGCAACTGGAAGCAACCGCTGTTCGATGAACTGATTCCGGGCCTGGTTGCCGCCCATCGGCCGGACGTGGTGTATGTCAGCAATTCGCCGACCGGCGGCAGCTGGCCGTTCCAGCCTGACACGGGCATCAGCCACTACTACGGCGTCGGGGCCTACCAGCGACCGTTGGCCGACGCACGCCTGGCGCAAGTGCGCTTCGCTTCCGAATGCCTGGCTTTTGCCAATGTTCCCGGTGACCGCACGTTGACGGAGCACGGCTTGTCTGCGCCGCTGCACGCGCCGCGCTGGAAGGCCACGGTGCCGCGCGATGCCGGCGCTCCGTGGGACTTCGAGGATGTGCGCGAGCACTACTTGCGCGTGCTGTATGACGTGGATCCGCCGCGCCTGCGGTACGAACAGCCCCGGCGCTACCTGATGCTGTCGCGCGCCGTGGTCGCGGACGTCATGACCGAAGTCTTCAGCGAATGGCGGCGTGTCGGGTCGAGTTGCGCGGGTGGTCTGGTCTGGCAATTGCAGGATCTGATGCCTGGCGCCGGCTGGGGTATCGTCGACGCGTGTGGCCGTCCCAAATCGGCCTGGCATGCCTTGAGGCAAGTCTGGCAGCCGCTGCAGGTACTGATTACCGATGAAGGCCTCAACGGACTGCACTTGCACGTGCTCAACGAAACGCCGCAGCCACGTGCATTGCGGCTGGAGCTGGATTGCCTGCGCGATGGCGAGGCGGTCGTGGCGCAGGCTCGGCACAGCCTGTGCCTGCCGGCCCGCAGTGCGCAGCGCGTGGAGGCTGCTGCGTTGCTTGACCGCTTCGTCGACCTGACTTATGCCTACCGCTTCGGCCCGCTGACGCATGACGTCGTGGTGGCGACATTGCTTGCTGCCGACAGTGGCGAGCCACTGAGTCAGGCCGTCTATTTGCCCGACCGCCGTGCCGCGGCGCTCAAGGCGCCAGGCTTGCGGGCACAGCTTGAGCAAGCGGCAGGTGAGTGGTGGCTGACCGTGTCAACCCAGCGCTTCGCTCGCTGGGTGCACATCGAGGATCACGCCTACCATGCCGCCGAGAACTGGTTCCACCTTGCGCCGGGCAGCAGCAGGCGTGTCCGCCTCGTGCATGAGGGCAAGGTGGGGGCGCATGCTGTTCCGCCGCCTTCCGGCGAGATTTACGCTGTCAACGTGGAACATTCGCTTGGCTATGATGGTTGACTTTGGCCGATCGGATCATTGTCGACGCCACCGAAGGCAGCGATCAGTCCTTCCATGGTCCTGTCATGGCAGGTTTCCAGTGTGTCGAGGCAGTCCGTGCAGGGATCGGCGCGGCGGCGTGCCACCGCACGCGCCAGGCGGAACTGCAATACCTTGCTTTCTGTCGCGATGGTCCGTGCGGCGTTGATAGCGGCCATTGGCACCTCGCGTCCCTGCTCGCGCAGCCAGCACAGCCAGTGGTGCAGCATCTCGAAATTGGCGCCGAGCTGACGCGGGAAATTGAAAGTGTACAAGTGGAAGTAAGCCTCATCACGTGCCAGCAGCGCGTCCATATGCTTGCCGAAAACTTGTCGCCAGCGTCCCACCGGGTTGGCCGCAGGGCGCCGGGCCAGGTGGTAGTCCATCAACGCGACCGAGGCGTCGACCAGCGCGGACGACTCGAGCGATGGCCGCACGCGCTTCGCGCATTCGGCATAAGGGAACAGGATATTGCCATTGCCGCTGAGTTCAGGCAAAAGCCGCAGCAGGCCGCGATAGTCTTCATCCTGCGCGCTGTGATAGCCGAGACTGTGGTAGTACCAGAGGCGCTGGGCCTGGCTGTCGATACGGTCGATGGCCACGGTGGTCTTGACGTGCTCGCGCCGGTACGCGGTGGCGTGCGTGTCGGGCAGGTAATAGCTGTCGACCTCAAGCAGTACGGTGTGACCGCGTTCGACCTGGGCCAGGACGTGCGCCTGGAGCGTGTCGTAGACCGCCATTTCCTGCACGACGGTTCCGTACAGCGTCTCCAGATCCATCTGCGGGTACTTGAAGAAGGTGAAGTGATCCCCTTCAAAGTCCTGGGCAACCGTGAACGGAAGTCCCGCGCGCGGATCGAGCCCCCAGCCATGCAGCAGTTCCACCCAGAGGTCGATATAGCAATTGGTTTCCTGCCAGATGGCATCGGCGCCATGCAGCAGGTGGCGATGCGCGATCGCCGCGGGGCTAGCGTCGACTCCGCCGCCACCCTCGCCGCATGCTGTGGTTGCTTTCATTTCGGTTCTCCGGACCTGTCTCGCCCCAAGGCATTGCCTGCTTGCCTGCGCGTCGACGTTCACTCTAGCGGGAGGGCTCCCATCTCTCGGTGCGCTCTCCAACAGAATCGGAGGCTTGCCCCGTACGCCAGTGTATGGTGGCGAGGCGCCAGTGCAACGTGACCGGGGCCTGTAGCACAGGCCACTTGCACCGGCAATTTGCGTTCCGTGCCCGCCATCACATAGCCGCGCAACGCATGCTTGTCACCTTGACTATATTGAGCCAGTGGAGGCGTGCAGTCAGCGCTCGCGTGCGTGGCCGAAAACCAGGCCAAGGCGCAGGCGCAGGCGCGGGATGCGGCCTCTGCCTGCAATGTTCACACCTTCCCCGGGCATTCCTCCATGCGGCGACGCGGTGCCCACCTCCATCGCCTGAGGCCGGATTTCAACGGCAGGATGAACCATCATGAAGCGCATCTTTGACGTCTGCCTGGCCTCGCTGGGTCTCCTGGTGCTTGCCGTTCCGCTGCTGCTCCTGGCTTGCGCGATCCGGCTGAAGCTGGGCAAGCCGGTCTTCTTCCGGCAAGTGCGGCCAGGGCTTCACGGCGAGCCATTCGAGCTCCTCAAGTTCCGCACCATGACTGACGCCCGCGGCGAGGATGGCGAGCTGCTGTCTGATCCCGAACGGCTGACGAAATTCGGCGCATTCCTGCGCGCCACGAGCCTTGACGAGCTGCCGGAGCTCTGGAACGTCCTCAAGGGCGACATGAGCCTGGTGGGCCCGCGTCCGCTGTTGGTGGAATACCTGCCGCTCTACTCGGCCGAGCAGGCGCGCCGGCATGACGTTCGTCCTGGCATCACGGGGCTGGCGCAGATCAGCGGACGCAACGCCATCAGCTGGGAGGAGAAATTCAGGCTGGACGTATGGTACGTCGACCACGTATCGGTGTGGCTGGACGTGGTGATCCTGTGGAAGACGGTCATCAAAGTGCTGGCACGCGACGGTATCAGCGCCGCGGGAGAATTCTCCGCCCCCCGGTTCCGGGGCAGCAAGCGCAGCATGCCGGATGTCGATGTCGCCTGACATCGCGGTAACGGGGGCGACATGCCTGGAGGCGCAAGAGAGATCGGCGATTCCATGAGCAGGGCCGACGGTGCATAAGCCCTGGTGCAAATGCTGCTTGCCTGCTGGCCTACCGCAGCTTACCGGAGCTTACCGGAGCTTACCGGGACTCTTCCGAGCGTCCCTGCGTCAAGTCCCGGTAATCTTATATCACTGGTCGCGAATGCGGCGTGAGGTAATCTGGTGAGTCCCGGTAGTGATGAACTGCCGGTCTTTGGCGTTGGCCGAAACGCCGGTGTGTGAGTCCACCACGCATTCCGCACCGATTCTTATGCCGGGGTAGAGCGTCGCACGTGTGCCGAGGAAGCACCCCGGTCCGACCGCGGTGTTGCCATTGAGCACGGCGTGCGGCGAAAGCACCGAGCACGCGCCCACGCAAGCACCGTGGCCAATCCCCGAGAAGACATTGGCAACCACGCCGTCTTCCACCACCGCGCCCCGGCTGACGACGGTGAAAGGAAAGATCAGGGCCCCGATGCCCAAACGGGAGGAAGGCGAGATCAGGGCTTTGTCATGCACGTACAGCGGGACCGTGATCCCGTTCTGCAAGAGCCACGACAGTACCTCCTGACGCGCTTGCGGGGAGCCGATCGCGACCAGCACTGCCTGTCCCGGTGCGGGGCGGAACTGGCGAACTGACCCCAGATTGGGCGCATCGACCCCATCGGGAACCTTGCCTGGCGTGTCGTCAAGGAAGCCAGCCACGGTTGGCCCGCCGCGCAATGCCTCTTCGTACAGATAATCGTAGAGCTCTATCCCAAGGCCGCCGGCGCCGGCGATCACTACGGAAGAGACGGCAGGCGCATTAAGAAGTGGCATGGCTGGTTGAACGCCGAAGAAACGAAACTGAGGCCGACGGTGGCTGAAAGGCAACGGTGGCGCCCGTACCGGCCGCCACCGTTTATCTAAGCCTGCTTGGTCGGTGCATTGCCGTACTCGGCGAGATAGCGATACTTGCCGAAGTAATTGTGGGCCCGATACCAGCGTCCCTCGATCACGAGCCCGTTGAACAGCACGCCCTTGACCTCTGCGCCAGCCTGGCGGATGGTTCGCTGCGCCGCGACCAGCTCGCCGGCGGTGGTCTTCTCGGCGCGCGCCACGAGGAATACGGCGCCTGCCTTGCCGGCCAGGATGCCGGCGTCAGCGGCCGCGAGCACTGGCGGCGTATCGATCAGCACGAGGTCATAGCGCGATTTGAGTTGCGCCAGCAGAGAATCCATGCCCGGGCTCAGCAGCAGATCCGCCGTGTGCGGAGGCTTGGTGCCGGTCGAGATGAAATCCAGGCCGGGCGCCACCTGCCGCTGTATGACGTGCTCCAGCGGCGCACCCATCAGCAGCTCAGTCAGGCCGGGACCCCGCTTGGCCTCGAAGAGGCCATGCAAGCCGCCGCGGCGCAGGTCGGCATCGATGAGCACCACACGGTGCCCGGCTGCGGCAATCGCGGCGAAGTTGGCGCAGATGAAGGACTTGCCGACGCCTGGCGCGGGGCCGCTGATCACCACCGTCCGGCTGTTGTTGCCTGCAAGGGCGAACCGCAACGCGGTGCGGAAGCTGCGCAGACTCTCCATGGCGGGGTCGTCCGGCTTTTGGAGCGCCAGTAGCCCGCCTCCGGATGGTAGCAGCGACTGCTGCCTGCTGAAGGGGATGGTCGAGTAGACGGTCATGCCTGTCTGCCGCTCGATTTCATCCGCATCGGCGATGCCGCCATCGAGAGCGTGGCGCACAAAGATCACCAGAAGGCCGGCAAACAAGCCCATGGCCAATGACATTCCGGCAATCATCACCCGGTTAGGGCGCACTGGCTTGAGCGGTACATCTGCCGGGTCGACCATCCGCGCGGTGCCCACCTTGCTCGCCTTGATTAGCCTGAGCTGTTGGGCATCGTTTAGCAGCGACTGGAGCGACTCGGTGCTGACCTTGACGTCGCGCATCAGGCGCAGCACGTTCTGCTCTACATCCGGCAGCTTCTGGATGCGCCCGGATACGCCATTCAACTGAGCGTTCAGGCCGGCAATCTGATTATCGATCAGTGCAATGGCCGGGTGGTTTGCAGTAAAGCGCGCAGCCAGTTCCTGCCGCCTCTGCTGCAATTCCTGCAGCCTGGTCTGGATTTGCACCGATTGTCCCAGGATCAGCTTGGACTCTTCGCTGAGATCGATCGTGCCGCGCTGATTGCGCATCGCGTTGTAACGGGTCTCGGCCGCGTCGACCTGCTGCCTGAGCACCGGTAGCTGTTGCTCGAGAAAGGCCAGCGACTTTTCCGCTTCCGCAGCTTTGCGGCGGATGTTCTGGTCGACATAGGCGTTGCCGATCTCGTTGAGGACCGCTGCCGTCATGCTCGCCGAGATGCCTTCCAGCGACACGCCAAGCACGCCGCTTTGCTTGCCACGCTCGCCGATCATCAGCCGCTCCTGCAGCCGCGTGATGGCCGCGCTGCGAGGCAGTCGACGGAGCACGAACTGGCTGCCGGGGCGCCCATCGAGCTGGCTGACCAGCATGGTGACCGTGCCGGTGGCGGTGGTGATTGCCAACGGCGTTCCAACTGTGCCCGTAGCCTCGGCATTGTCGCTGGCGAACCGCACCCGATACTGGTTGTCACCCAGCGCTGTCAGCATGATCTTGCGCTCCTCCATCGGCGCAGGCACGTCGAGCTGGGGCACGGTGATCGACTCATGTCCCCAGGCAAAGCCGCCCCATCCAAACAGCCCCGGGCGCGACAGCTCCGGGTTGAAATTGGAGATGGCCGGACCAATCAGGGGGAAATAGCGCGGCGCGGCCTCGATATACAGGCGCAGGTTGTCGACCGCCTTGCCGACCACCATTCGTGAACGCAGGAGTTCGATCTCGGCAGAAGCGGCGGGCTTGACGTCAAACACCGGCGAGACGCCGGCCGCGAGCCTGTTGGAGGCATTGCCGCTCAATTCCTCCACCTGCACCGTCATGTCGGCGCGGTAGATCGGCTTGGCAACAAGGGCATAGACAAGGCCTACGCCGATGACCAGCCCGGCTACGGACAGGAAGGTCCGGCGATAGCGAACCAGCAAATCGAGATAGGCGGTCAGATCCACTGCTGTGCCGCAATCGTCCGCACCAGCGGGGACATTGTCCCGCGTACTGACCGTTTTCATGATGCCTCTCCTTGACCATCGGCCGGTACGACTTCCTCCAGCCGCATAGACCATGATGCGATGCCCTGCTTGATCAGTTCCAGCACGATAACGAACATGCCCGGCGAACATCCGTATGGATATGGCCTGCCACCGCCACGAGCGCTTCATCGGCAGCGCAGGCGCGATGACCGGCGAGATCGTATCCCTCGCTCGCACGCAACCTGACAGCGCTCGGGTCGGCGGGTGCACCAACTGGCGGGGCGAGCCCGGCAGAAACCACATCGCATGCGGGCAGGACACGGCTCAGCAGGCAAGCCGCCATCGGGCTGCGGCAGACGTTGCCGACGCAAATGACCAGGATTGAGCGAACCATCTCTCGCGTCCCGTTATCGCAGTGCGCTTGTGGCACTGAACACCGGCTGCGTACTCGGTATCAGCTGGTTGATCACGCGACTCCAGCGGACGACCTGGCGTGCGTCCACATACACCACGTCCTTCGGTTCCAACTCGAAACCCTCGGCGATGGCCAGCGCTGCTGGCGAATTGCCGTCCAGGTGGAATATATTGGGTTCGCCATCGGCCGCCTTGCGGATCACGTAGATCTGCTCCGCATTGGCCGAACTCGGATTGACCCCACCGGCATCGCCAAGCGCCTCGTTCAGTGTCATCCGCCCATTGCGCATCAGCAGGGAGGCCGGGCGCACCACTTCGCCGGTGACGAAGATCTTGTTGTCCTCGCGCTGTTCCACGCGGACAATATCGCCGGAGCGCAGCATGATGCGGGCCGGATCGACACCCTTGGCCAACAGCGCGGGGATGTTGACATACCAACTGCGCTCGCCGCGGGTAACACGAATGCGGCTGTTGTCACCGGTCAGGTTCAGCACACCGCCGGCGCGGTTGAGCGCTTCCACCAGCGTCATCGGCGCATCGTCGATGGCCTGCATGCCAGGCGTCTTGACCTCGCCGTCGACATAGACGCGCTGGCTGCGGAAGCCGAGCACGCGAACCGTCATCTGCGGATCCCTGACCACTCGCGACAGCACGCGCGCCATCTGGTTGCGAACATCGTTTGCCGTTCTGCCGGCCACCTTCATGACGCCGGCGTAGGGGAACTGAATATCGCCCTGCGCGCTGACCACATAGCCAGGCACGTTGGAGCCACCGGTCGACGTGGGGGGCTCAAAGGCGGCTCCGATGCTGTAGGTCTGGGTGGGAAAGACCAGTTCCGGATGGTCCCACACCACGACCGAGATGATGTCGCCAGGGCCGATCCGATAAGGCTGCGGAGTCGCGAACAGTTCCTCGACCCGCTCGTTGTCCGTACGAGCCTTACTGCGTTGAGCTTTCACCAGATCGAGGGTGATCGGTGTCACCTTGGGTACGACATCGGGCCCGATTGCACTCACTACCGCCTTGTTGTCGAAGTACATGCCCGGCGACGCGGCGCAAGCCGCGAGCAGACCTGTAGCAATAACTATCGCCAGACTGGAAAGGACATTATGGCGATCGGTAGCGAAGGTCCGGGAATGAATGCGCCAATTGACTGGTCTCACGGCGATCTCCTTGCTGATAGCAGTGGACATCGCACCGTATATGCCATGCCCCCCGACGATTGCATCGTAGGAGGGGCTGCTCCCCGATTCGGTGCGTTGTCGCACACTGAATGCGACGTCTGCGAAGCCCGCTGCTAGATGGTCGCAAGCACATCATGCCTGCGCGCGCTGCGGCTTTTTTTGCTATTACGCAGGCCGAAGTCTCCGGTGACCTTCCAGATGCCGGGGCACGGGGGATGCAAAGCTGCCGCAGCATCAAGATAGGCGGTCAGGCCAATCGGCTTGGCATAGGCACCCTGACCGTTGGACACGGCTTCGCGTGTACCGGCTGTCTTCATGATGCGTCTCCATCGGTGTGTGCGGATGTTGCAGCCTCAATCTGTGCCGACCACGTCTCGATGCCTTGCTTGATCAGCCCCAGTACGATGTTGAACATACTGAGGGAGCCGCCGTACGGATCCGGCACATCCGCAGGCACAAATTCGCAAAGGCGGTATGTCTTTCCCCGGGCTTGCGGAAAGAGCAACTCCAGTTCCGTGCGCTGTTCGTTGTCCATCACCAGGACCAGCTCGGCAGCTGCCACCATGATCGCGTCGACGGCGCGCGCGCGATGGCTGGCGAGATCACAGCCCTCATCTGCCAGCAGCCTGATCGCACGCGGATCGGCATTCGCGCCAATCGGAGGCGCGAGTCCTGCCGAGGCGATCTCGCAGCCCGGCAAGGCGCGCCGGAGCAGGCACGCTGCCATCGGGCTGCGGCAAACGTTGCCGACGCAGATGACAAGGATGGACCTGATCATGCTGTCGCGCCTGTCAGACAACACTGATGGTACTGAACATGGGCTGGGTGACGGGGAGCGGCAGGTTGATCATGTGGCCCCACCGTACCATGTCAGTCACGTCTGGCACAGCGTCGGGTCCGATTGCCGCAACTTTTGTCTTCAACCCGGAATACGTGCCTGGCGACGCGGCGCGTGCGGCCAGCACCAATACAGAGCCAAGCAAGACGAAGCATGATGTGATGGCATGGCAGAGCCATCCTAGTCCCACCCCACCTGAGTCCTTCCCGGCCGGGATCGGTCTCATAGCAGTCTCCTTTATGGATACGAGCGGACATGGTGCCCCATGCATGTCTCAGCTATTGCATCGTAGGGAGGCACAAGCAATTACTCGGTGCGCTCTCGCACACTGGTCGGGTTCGCCGCCATGGGTGGAAAGCGGGCAGGCTGCATTTGGGCGTCTGATCGGAGGACTCATCCCTGAGGATGAGAGCGCAGTGGGCGAGGCACCGTCCATGCGCTTTTCCTCGGGCGCGCAGCATCGCATTCAGCCTTTAGAACGACAGCCATAGCGCGGCGTCGTTGCCAGACCCCAGCGGTCGGCTGCGGCCGAGTTTGGCAGCTTCGTCTCAAGTTGTGCTGCCGGCCAATTGTCCTTGCTGCCCGGCCCGGGAATGTGCGGGCGGCAACGGTGCTGAAGAAGAACCCTGGGCCAGTATTTCCCCAATCCACTGAAACAGCCCGAGCTGCGCAATGTATCCACAGATTTCCGATTCGCCCGGTCCGATTGAAGGCGCGGCGCGCCCGCTATCCATCCGGTCTTCTGTACGCCAAGGCACGAAGCCCCGCGCACAGAGCGCTGCCCGCCCCGGATAATCCTTCAAAAGTCCGCTCTTCCATGCCGGCCCCGTCAGGCTCACTCACCCAGGAGATCACGGCCATGGACCTCAGTAATGCACAAATCGCCATCATCGGCCTGGGTTACGTCGGCCTGCCGCTCGCGGTGGAGTTCGGCAAGCAGCGGCCCGTCGTGGGCTTCGACATCAATGCCGCGCGCATCGATGAGCTGCGCAGCGGCCGGGATGCCACGCTGGAGGTCAGCCCGGATGACCTGCGCAGCGCACGCCACCTGAGTTACAGCAGCGACCCCGCGGCCCTGAGGGACTGCAAGGTCTTTGTCGTTACCGTACCCACGCCGGTGGACAAGGCCAAGCGTCCGGACCTGACACCGCTGATCCTGGCGAGCGAGACAGTGGGCCGCGCAATGGCGCCAGGCGCCGTAGTGATCTACGAATCGACCGTCTACCCAGGCGCCACCGAGGAGATCTGCGTGCCGGTGCTGGAACGGCATAGCGGCCTGAAATTCAACGCGGACTTCTTCTGCGGATACAGCCCGGAACGCATCAACCCGGGCGACAGGGAGCACCGGCTGCCGGATATCCGTAAGGTTACCAGCGGCAGTACGTCCGAGGTCAGCGAGGCCATCGACGAGCTCTACCGGAAGATCATTGTGGCCGGCACGCACCGCGCGAGCAGCATTCGTGTGGCCGAGGCCGCGAAGGTCATCGAGAACACCCAGCGGGACGTGAACATTGCGCTGATGAACGAACTCAGCCTGCTCTTCCATAAATTGGGAATCGACACGCTCGAAGTGCTGAGGGCTGCCGGCACGAAGTGGAACTTCCTGCCATTCCGCCCGGGCCTGGTTGGCGGGCACTGCATCGGCGTCGATCCCTACTATCTCACGCATAAGGCGCAGGAGGTCGGCTATCACCCGCAGGTGATCCTGGCCGGAAGGCGCATCAACGACAAGATGGCCTTCCACGTTGCCGACGAGGTGGTGAAGCTCATGTTGCGTCGGGGTATTCCCGTGCTCGGCAGCCGCATCCTCGTGCTTGGCCTGACCTTCAAGGAGAACTGTCCGGACGTGCGCAATACCAAGGCCGTGGACATCGTGACGACGCTGCGGGGCTACAACGCCGAGATCGACGTCTATGACCCCTGGATCAACGTCGAGGAAGCCGAGGAGGAATATGGCCTGGCGTGCCTGCGCGAGCCTCCGCGGTGCGATCAGTACGACGCGATCGTGCTGGCCGTGCCCCATCACCAGTTCGTCACCATGGGCGTGAGAGCAATCAAGGCCTTCGGCAAGCCCCATGCGGTGCTGTTCGACGTGAAAGGAATCTTGCCGAGGAGCGAAGTTGACGCACGCCTGTAGGAATGCCCGGAAAGCAGCCGGAACCGGCACGGCACAAGAGCAAGCCATGGAAGCCAACAGCTACGCGCCTCTCAAGGTCCGCCTGGCCGCTACGCCATGCACGTGGCTTGTCACCGGCGTCGCCGGATTCATCGGCAGCAATCTGCTGGAAACATTGTTGCGGCTAGACCAGCGCGTTGTAGGCCTGGACAACTTCTCCACTGGCCATCGCCGCAATCTCTGCGAGGTCGAGGCGCTGGTGTCGCCCAGGCAGTGGGCCAATTTCCAGTTCATCGAAGGGGATATCCGCAACTTCGAGCATTGCCGCAGCGCCATGGTATTTCGCGAGCCCCAGGCCAAGGGAGCAGCCGCCGACGTGTATCCGGTGGATTTCGTGCTGCATCAGGCGGCTCTCGGCTCCGTGCCCCGCAGCCTGGAAGACCCCATCTCGACTCACAGTGTCAACATCAGCGGCTTCCTGAACATGCTGGTCGCCGCCCGCGACGCCCAGGTCAAAACCTTCGTCTATGCGGCAAGCAGCAGCACCTACGGCGACCACCCGGGCCTGCCGAAGGTGGAAGAAAACATTGGCAAGCCCTTGAGCCCATATGCGGTCACCAAGTACGCGAACGAGCTGTACGCAGACGTCTTCGCCCGCTGCTACGGCGTGCATGCCGTCGGACTGCGCTACTTCAATGTGTTCGGACCGCGCCAGGACCCCAACGGCGCCTATGCGGCCGTGATCCCGAGATGGATCGCGGCGCTGTTGCGACGTGAGACTGTCTACATCAATGGCGACGGGGAAACGAGCCGCGACTTCTGCTACGTCGCGAACGCCGTGCAGGCCAACCTGCTGGCCGCCGCCAGCGAAAGCCAGGAGGGCGACAGCCAGGTCTACAACATCGCCGTCGGCGACCGCACCACGCTGAGCACGCTGTTCCAGCTTCTTCGCGATGGGCTCGGCCCCTACGGCATCGCCGCCGACACCGAACCGGTCCATCGCGCCTTCCGGGCGGGCGATGTGCGCCACAGCCAGGCGGACATCGGCAAGGCGAAACGGCTGCTGGGATACCGGCCCACTCACCGCATTCGCGACGGCTTGGCCGAGGCGATGCATTGGTATGTGCAGATGCATCAGGCGCTGGACGTCTGATCGTAACCGGAAGATAGGGGAAGACAACGATGTGCGGATTCGCAGGATTTCTTGGCGGCTTGCCTGCCGCTCCGCCCGACCGTGCGGCCATGCTGTCCGAGATGGCACGCCGGATCCGCCACCGTGGGCCGGACCACGGCGATCTCTGGTGCGATCCGCACGCGCCGTTCGGCTTCGCGCACCGGCGCCTGGCGATTGTCGATCTCACCCCCGCCGGCCAGCAGCCGATGATGGCGGCCGGTGGCCGATACGTCATTGTGTTCAACGGCGAGATCTACAACCATCTCGAAATCCGCGCCGAGCTCGAAGGCGTCGGCGCCGCGCCTCAGTGGCGAGGGCATTCGGACACGGAGACGCTGCTCGCCAGTATCGATGCCTGGGGCGCCGATGCCACCGTCCGGCGCGCCATAGGGATGTTCGCCTTTGCATTGTGGGACCGGCAGACGCGCACGCTGACGCTGGCGCGCGACCGGATCGGAGAAAAGCCGCTCTACTACGGCTGGCAAGGGGCAGGCAGAGGCCGTACCTTTCTCTTCGGGTCGGAACTCAAGGCACTGCGCCCGCATCCGGCATTCGAGGGCCGCATCGACCGCGACGCGTTGAGCCTGTACATGCGCTACAACAACGTGAGCGGTGCCCATTCTATCTACCACGGCATTGCCAAACTGCCACCGGCGCACCTGTTGACCGTCTCCATGCAGGCGCCCGATCCTGTGCCGCGCGCCTACTGGTCTGGCGCCGCGGCGGCGCTGAATGGCAAGCAAGACCCCTTCTCAGGTGACCCCGAACAAGCGGTGGACAGGCTGGAGGCGCTGTTGCGCGAGGCGGTGCGCCGCCAGATGATGTCGGACGTGCCACTGGGCGCCTTTCTTTCCGGCGGCGTCGACTCCTCGACCGTAGTGGCGCTGATGCAGTCCCAGTCGTCCCAGCCGATCCGCACATTCTCCATCGGCTTCCATGACTCGGACTACAACGAAGCCGCGCACGCGAAGGCCGTCGCCCGGCATCTGGGCACGAGCCATACCGAGCTGTACGTCACGCCGGAGCATGCGATGGCGGTCATCCCGGAGCTGCCCGAAATCTACGACGAGCCGTTCTCCGACTCCTCGCAGATCCCGACGCTGCTTGTCAGCGAACTGGCCAGGCAGCACGTTAAGGTGTCGCTCTCGGGCGACGCGGGCGATGAATTGTTCGGCGGGTATAACCGCTACCAGATCACGGCCGAACTGTGGCATCGACTTGCTCACATTCCCCGCCCAGTGCGCGCCGCAGCGGCATGGGGGCTGACCCGCCTCTCTCCGCGCCGGATCAATCAGATCGCAGCATCGCTTCCCATGGCTTCGCGCTGGGCCAACGTGGGCGAAAAGGTCCACAAAGGTGCCGGCGTCATGGCCGCGCGCTCTGCAAACGAGCTCTACCTTGGCATGGTTTCCCAGTGGCAATTCCCGAAGGCAATCGTCGTGGGTGGGGCGGAGCTGGCCTCTGTGCTGGACAGCGCCATGGGTTCGCTCGAGACGCTGAGCGACGTAGAACGCATGATGGCGTCCGATATGCTGACCTATCTGCCCGACGACATCCTCACCAAAGTCGACCGCGCGGCTATGGCGCGAAGCCTGGAGACGCGCGTGCCGTTCCTCGATCACCACGTGGTCGAGTTTGCCTGGCGCCTGCCCCTGGCTTACAAGATCCGCCGGGAAGGCGTCGGCTACACCACAAAGTGGGCGCTCAGACGCGTGCTTGACCGCTACGTGCCCAGTGAACTGATCGAGCGGCCGAAGATGGGTTTTGGCGTCCCGATCGACGCCTGGTTGCGAGGGCCGCTGCGTGACTGGGCTGAGGATCTTCTTGACGCGCAGCGCTTGCGACGCGAGGGCTATCTGAATCCGGAACCGGTTCGCAGGCGGTGGGCAGAACATCTTTCCGGGCAGCGCAATTGGCAGCATCCGCTGTGGTGTGTGCTCATGTTCCAGGCTTGGTTAGCACACGAAACCGCACAGCAGACTTCCCCCGAACAGGCCTGCCGGGTTGAATTCAATTGGAGGCCGGCATGCGCTTTCTGATGATCGCGAGCTTTGCCGAGTCGCTGATCGCGTTTCGCGGCCCGCTCATGGAGGCATTGCAGGAAAAGGGACTGGAGATGCATGTCGCCGCGCCGGACATGCCGGTGGGACACTCCATCCGCACCGCGCTGGAGTCGCGCGGCGTGGTCGTGCATCACGTTCCCCTCGAACGTAACGGCAAGAACCCGCTGGCCGACGCGCGCACGCTGCTCGCTTTGCATCGCCTGATGCGGCGGGTCAGGCCTGACTGCGTAATGTGCTATACGATCAAGCCCGTCATCTACGGCATGCTGGCGGCCTGGCTGGCCCGTGTGCCACGCCGCTTCGCGTTGATCACGGGGCTGGGCTACGCCTTTGGCGAGGACAGGGGCAGGAACGGCCTGCGTGCCGTGGTGCAGCGGCTGTATGCGCTGGCACTCAGCCGGACAGATACCACCTTTTTCCAGAATCCGGATGACGAGGCGCTGTTCCGCCGGTCCGAGATCCTGCCACCCGACAGGCGTTCGTGTATCGTCAACGGCTCCGGCGTCGACGTCGCCAGCTTCCAAGTCGCGCCCTTGCCGGACGACAGCCCCCGCTTCCTGCTGATCGCCCGCCTGCTGGGCGACAAAGGCGTGCGCGAGTATGCCGAGGCGGCTCGGCGCATCCGGGCGCGGGGCGCCAGAGCGCGCTTCAGCCTGGTCGGCTGGATCGACAACGGCCCCGACGCCATCGCGCAGCAGGAACTTGACGCATGGGTGGCCGATGGAACCATCGACTACCTCGGTCGCCTGTCCGACGTCCGCCCGGCTATTGCTGGCTGCAACATCTACGTGCTGCCTTCCTACGGAGAGGGCACACCGCGTTCCGTGCTCGAAGCCATGGCGATGGGGCGCCCCATCATCACCACCGATGCACCGGGCTGCCGCGAGACGGTGGTTGATGGAGACAACGGCCTGCTGGTGCCGGTCAGGTCAGTCGGCGCGCTGGAGCAGGCCATGATGCAGCTGATAGAGGACTGGGAAAAGGTCGTAAACATGGGCCAGCGCTCGCGCCAGATCGCCGAAAGCAAGTACGACGTGCGCAAGGTCAACGCGGCGATGCTGCGCGAGATGGGGTTCGAGTAGGCGCCGGCAGACGCAGGGCGCGTGGAGCATCGCTTGCCCGGATCGCACATCCATGGATTGGGCCTTGAGTCGTCCGGCCTGACGTGCAGAGGATCATGAGGTCCGCTGCCCGTGACGTCGTTGCCGGAAATCTGGATACCCACAGGGTGGAGCCCGTCTAACCATGAGCGAACCGAGGCGCAGTTTCCTGGCGGGGCTAGCCGTCTTCCCTTTCGTATCCGGCCGGAGTGTCAGGTTTGAGTTTGGATGTCATCGTGTTGATGTTGCGGCCTGCGAGAACATGGTCGCCATTTTCGGGGCTATCTTTTGCACGCAGTAGAGGTTTTCGACGAGCCCGCGTCCAGCTCTCCCCATGGTGTCTCGAAGCTCGGCGCTAGTGAGCAATAGCGACAGTCTCGAGATCCAGTCCGCCTCGCCCCGCGCCAGAAAGCCATTAAAGGTATCCCGCACAATCTCCTGGTTGACCCCTATTGGCGAGGCGATCACTGGCAGGCCGCATGCCATGTACTGGATCAGCTTGTACCCGCATTTGCCTCGTTCCCATGGAGAATCGACGAGCGGCATGATACCGACGTCGCAATCCGCAATGGAGGCAGCCTCCGTGTCTTCGGTCCAGGGGATGCATTCCACGTCCACGCCCGGGGCGCTGAACTGGCTGCCTATCACGCGCAGGGTGAATTCATGGTGGTCGGCCAGGGAAGCTAGGGCTGATTTCAGAACACCCAGGTACTTGACAGTGGAGGGCGAGCCGATCCAGACAATACGCAAAGGCGTGGCAGGATTCTCGCTCAGTCGACGCTGGACGGTGTAGCGGCCCAGTTCGACGACTGTCGGGACAATCTCGACCCAACTCGCGCCTGCGCGCCTTGCGCGCTCCGCCAGGTACTCGTTCCCGGCGATGACCAGGCGGGCGCCCGACATCAGGGTGTCCAAACGACGACCGTACAAGGATCGCACCAGTGCGGAACGATGGAGATCATAGACATGGAACTGCGCGTCATCGTAGTCCAGAATATATGGCACCCCCTTCAACAGGCCACTTTCCAGCCAGACCGGGAACCAAGGGAGCGCCTCTTTCTCGATCCAGATGAGGTCAAAGTCTCGCCGCCTGACCAGCGCGAGCAAACGTCGCGCATAGGACTGAAGCAGCGACGTGATGACGTAACCGGCACGGCTGTAGCGCTGTCTGAGAACCGCATCAGATAGCAGCGGCTGCACCGTCACCGACAGGCCGGCGCGTTCCAGCCATGGCAGAAATTGCAGGCCGCGCAGACGAGACGATGCGCCAAGCCGTCCGTACCTTGTAAGCACCAGGATGCGAGGTCCTTTCATTGCCGATTCCCCTTGGCAGGGAACTGCCGGTTCACGAGATGGGCCACGGGAAGGATGTAAATCCATTGGAAGGTGACAGCTTCGATATAGCGTCCGGCGTTATCCGTCTTCAACGCCGGTTCGTGGGTCAGGGCACATCGCCACGACTCACGGCACTTGCCGGTTTGAGCTCATCCGGACTGTCGCCAAGCAGGCCACGTGCCGTGATTTTCCGGATCGTCGCGTGTAACGGCTCGCGGGCCTCTTCCGCTGATTTCGGCCTTCGTTCGCCAGAGCGGGTTGCATCCAGCGAGCTGTAGGGAGCGTATTCCGGCACGATCAACTGCACCGCCGTCTGGATCGCGATTTCGTCGCGCATTTCGCAGGCGGCGAATAGCCGGTCCAGCCTGCTGTGCAGATCGGCCTCTTCCAAGCATGGCTCATGCGAGCACATGATGCGTTCGTGCACACTGGGCGTGACGTCACCGCCGATCAGCAGTTCCTCGTAAAGCTTTTCGCCCGGTCGCAGCCCGACGAACTTGATCTCAATGTCGCCACTTGGATTCTTGCGTGTACGCTCGACCAGCCCGGACATCTCGATCATCGTGCGCGCCAGATCAACAATGCGTACCGGCTTGCCCATGTCCAGCACGAAAACCTCACCGCCCTTGGCGATGGCGCCGGCCTGGATGACGAGCTGGGCCGCCTCCGGGATCAGCATGAAGAAGCGGATCACATCCGGATGCGTGATCGTGATGGGCCCGCCCTCGCGGATCTGCTTGCGGAACAGCGGTACCACGGAGCCGGATGAGCCCAGCACATTGCCGAAGCGAACCATCGAGAAGGTAGTGCGCGTGCTCGGGCGCGCGGCCGCGGCCTGGAACACGAGCTCGGCAATGCGCTTGCTGGCCCCCATCACGTTGGTGGGCCGTACAGCCTTGTCGGTGGACACCAGCACGCAGGTTTGCACGCCGAAATGGTCCGAAAGATTGGCGACTGTGCACGACCCTAGCACGTTGTTGCGTATGCCTTCCGGCATGTTCGCTTCCACCAGCGGCACATGCTTGTAGGCCGCGGCGTGGTAGATCGTGTCCACACGCTGGCCGCGCAGCGCGGCGGAGACTGCCGTGGCATCGCAGACGGAGCCGATCCGTGCGGTGATCTCCAACTCGGGGTAACGCAGCCTGAGTTCTTGCTCGATCGCGTAGAGCGCGTACTCCGAGTGTTCGAACAGGATCAGGCGCTGGGGATCCTGGGTCGCGATCTGGCGGCACAGCTCCTTGCCGATGGACCCGCCTGCGCCGGTGACCATGACCGTCTTGCGATGGATGCATTTGGCGAACAGTTCTTCGCGAGGTCGGACACTGTCGCGGCCCAGCAGGTCCTCGATGCTGACGTCGCGGATGGACTGCACGCTGATTTTTCGATCTACCAGTTCCAACAGGCTGGGCAGCGTGCGCACGCTGACTGAATAGCGGTGCAGTCTGTCGATAATCTGCCGGCGGCGCTCGACAGACAGTGACGGCACCGCCAGTACGACCTCATGGATGCCGTGCTGCTGAATCTGCTCGCGCATTTGGTTGCTGTGATAGACCGGCAGGTCGGCGAAGATATTGCGGTTGAGCGTAATATCGTCGTCGAAGAAGCATACCGCCTTGTGGCCAACGCTTGATCGCATGGCAATGGCTAACTGGAATCCTGCTTCGCCAGCACCGAAGATGCCAACACGCAACGCCGAGCGATCGCGCTGAGCCTGGCGATTTTTTTCTTGGGAGAACGTCAGCAACGAGCGTGCGACGAAGCGTGACGTCACAAGATAGGCAAATGCAATGAACCAGTAGATGAGCAGACCGCTACGAGGCAGCCGGTCGAGATGCACAAGGAACGAGAGTGCATAGGTGAGTCCGACCAGGCAGGCCAGGCTGATGCCGGTGGTCCAGAGAACCTTCAGATCAAAATATCTGATCACAGTCCGATACAGCCCGCTCAGCGAGAAGACGGGGATCGTACATGCGGCAATGATGAGCGGCGGCGCCATGCCGTACTGCACCAGCAGTTCGGGATTGCCCGCGCGCAGGAACAACGCCAGCGCGAAGCACAGGGGCAACGCCAGCAGGTCCGCCGACAACATGAGTGCCACCTTATGGCGTCTTGGTAGCGCTATAAGCCACTGCGACAGGAGATTTTTCATTTGCCAAGGCCTCACGTCATCACAGCTGAGGTCCGGCTGCGACCAGACCATAACCCAGGTGCGCCCAATGGCGGGACACACAACAGCGGTTTCGCGGCGTTCTCCATTGTTTTGAGTTTTCTTAGGGAAAGGCTGTGGCGGCAACCGGCATCTTGCTGCCGGCATTGACGCCCGACTTGCCTTTAATGCCGTCCGGGCGACGGAATGCCTTCGACACTGGTGCAGATGGAAGCCATTATGGGTTTTGCCCGGCGACGCGTAATGTCGCAAGGTGCGTTCGCGTACGAAAGTGCATAAGTCCGGGAGAGCGCACATGAGTCTCAACTGTGCGAACTAGTCCATCTGGCCGGCTTCACGCCCGAGGTCAGGTCTGATTAGATAAACGCAGCTTCCATGAGCAAAGCGGGCGGCATCGTGCAACGAGTCCCCCATATGTTTGTTCGGCTTTGTGGCCGATGCCATGGAGACTGCGACGCCCGTGCCGACTTCGATTGCTGAGGTGGATGACCATGTTAGACAGCGGTTTCTCTCCCTGGCCGAGCTTTACTACCGAGGAGGCAGCCGCCGTGCAGCGGGTACTGCTTTCGAACCGGGTGAACTATTGGACCGGCGCCGAATGCAGGGCGTTCGAGAAGGAGTTTGCCGAGTGGACCGGTTCGTCCTACGCGGTCGCGCTGGCAAACGGTACGCTCGCGCTGGACCTTGCCCTCAAGGCGCTGGACGTCGGCCCCGGGGATGAGGTGGTGGTCACGCCGCGGACATTCATCGCCAGCATTTCGTGCGTGGTCAATGCCGGTGCGATTCCGGTGTTTGCCGATGTCGATGCCGATAGCGGCAATCTGACGGCGAATACCATTGCGCGCGTGCTGACGCCAAGAACGCGTGCGATCATCTGCGTGCATCTCGCGGGCTATCCGTGCGACATGGACCCGATCATGGAACTGGCGCGATCGAGAGGGTTGAAGGTCATCGAAGATTGTGCGCAGGCGCATGGGGCTCGTTATCGCGGGCGTGCTGTTGGCACAGTCGGACATGTCGGTGCCTGGTCTTTCTGTCAGGACAAGATCATGACCACCGGCGGCGAAGGTGGCATGGTGACCACCAACGACGAGGCGCTCTGGTCGCGCATGTGGTCTTACAAGGATCACGGAAAGAGCTGGGAGGCCGTGTACCAGCGCCCCCATCCGCCTGGATTCCGTTGGCTGCACGAGTCTTTCGGCACCAACTGGCGCATGCTGGAGCTGCAGGCCACGATCGGCCGCCTGCAGCTCAGGCGCATGGAGCATTGGACTCGCCAGCGCACTGCCAACGCGATGGCGCTGATCCAGGCGCTCGCTTGCTGTCCTGCGTTGCACGTGCCGCTGCCACCTGCCGACTGCCAGCACGCCTGGTACAAGCTTTACGCCTACGTCCGGCCGCATGCGCTGAACGCTGGCTGGGACCGCGACCGCATCATGGCCGAAATCAACGCCGGCGGCGTGCCCTGCTACGCGGGAACGTGCTCAGAGGTCTACTTGGAGAAGGCCTTCGAGGATACCGGCTGGCGCCCGGCTGAGCGGCTGTCTGTGGCGCGCATGCTGGGTGCGACCAGCCTGATGTTTCTGGTGCACCCGACCCTGACCGCGGCCGAGATCGAGCAGACTGGCGCGATGGCGTGTGCTGTGATGCGGTCTGCCACGCGAGCGGTTGCATGATCGGATGGATATGTCATAGCCGCGCCGGCCGGCGGCGGGGGCAACGATGAGTCCCTGGATGCCACTAATCCTGCTTGGGGACAGCAGGTTGGTTTTGCCGCTGGCGGCCGCTATTGCGCTATGGCTGACCGGCGCTGGGCAATGGCGCCACGCCTTGCGTTGGCTGGTCTGGTTCGGATCGGGGGCGGCCCTGGTTGCCGCGGACAAGCTCGCGTTCGCGTCCAGTGGCTGGTCCTGGCCCGCGATTGACTTGTACGTTGTCAGCGGCCATGCCATGCTGACAACAGCGACCTACCCGGTATTGCTGATGTTGATGGGCGCGCGAATCAGCGTACGTGGGGCGCGCTGTGGGTGGTTGGCGGGGCTTGGGATGTCGGCCCTGATGTGCGTCGTGCTGGTGGCGGGACACTACCATACCATTGCGGAGACCCTGACAGGTGCCGTCATCGGGCTGGCAATTTGCACGTTCAATGCCGGTATGCCGACGCGCCTGCAAAGCAGGTGCACTCCGATAATGTTGGCATTGCTATTATTTTTGGCCTGTGCGGCCGCGATTCCGGCCGGGCGCAAGACAGCCAGGCACGCTGTCCAGTTGCTCGGTACGGAGCGGCAGGGCATATCACTGCAGTACTTGCGGCACATTCATGTGAACCCTGATACGGGAAAGACCGTAGTGACCGTCTTGCGGTGCTGGGGGTAATGCGACGTGACGGTCGACCAAAATAATGACTCTTTGGGAAGACCTGGTGCATGCCAATCTGTTTAGATCGGATGATGCCGAATGGCGCGATCTTCTGAAGCGTTGCTGGCACGACTGCCACCAAAAGCCGGGCTGGCTGCGAGCCGCTGAGCATGCTGATGGCGGGATTGCACTGGCGGTGCATGTGAGTGATGGCAAACACGAGTTGCTGGTGCCGATCTTGCGTCGTGAGCTCGGTGCAGGCATCTGGGATGCAACGTCGCCCTATGGCTATGCCGGCCCTGTTGTTACCGGGGCGGCGCGGGATGGCTTTGCCGACGAGGCCATGCAGGCTGCAGTTTCATTCCTGCGCGAGCAAGGCTGCGTGTCATGGTTTATCCGGCTGCATCCGATCCTCAACGCGGACTGGCGGAGCAGACTTGGCCTGGTGGTAGTGCACGGTCCAACGGTTTCGATCGATCTCTGCAAAACGCCGGAGGAACACTGGCGCGAAACCCAGTCTCGTCATAGGCGCGGCATCGACCGTGCTCGGCGCGCCGGTGTCACCGTACGGCTGGACACGAAATTCGAGAGCATTCCGTGTTTTGTCGATGTCTACAACCGCGCCATGGACAGGCTTGGTGCATCGAGTTACTACTATTTCGGGCAGTCCTACTATGAGGCCCTGATCGAGCAACTCGGCGACGAGTTGCTACTGTTCGTCGCCGAGGAAGAAGGGCGCATCATCGGTGGCGCGACGTTCACAGTGGCACCACAGGCCGGCATTATGCAATATCACCTGTCCGCGGCCGAAGACAAATTCCGCCACCGTCAGCCGGCCAAGCTGATTATCCACACGGCCCGAGAATGGGGGCGCCAGAATGGTTACAAGCGCCTTCATTTGGGTGGAGGCCTGGGCTCGCAGCAGGATTCGCTGTTCGAGTTCAAGGCCGGCTTTTCAGCTGATACCCATGTGTTTCGCACCCAACGGGTGGTGGTCGATCCGCAACGGTATGTGGCGCTGGCGGGCAATACGGCATCGGTACTGGACGACCTGAGTGGCTTCTTCCCCGCCTACCGGAGCGATGCGCAGAGGCCCACCCGCCCGCCTGCTGACCAGCTTGACACGAAGGCTCGTCTCTAGGGGCAGCTTCGGTTCGGCGTTGCCAATGCCTTCGCCGCATGGAGTGAAAAGCCACCATGATGCGGACATACGTTGTTCACCACGGTTCGCAGAAACGGGTACGCGATAGCGCTATTCGCGCGGCACAGGCGTGCGCAGGCCAGCAGCGGGCCCAGTTCCCAAGCGCTCATCGGCATAACGGTTGCGCAGCAGCCACCACAGGTAGCTCGCTGTAGCGTAGAAGAGGCGGATTCCGTGCGGACCTGCTGCGCGCAGATTGCGCCCAAGGTCATGAGGAAGCGCCATCAGCAGGAACAGGGCTTTGGACGGACGTTGCCTGCCGTGGCCATTGCGACGGCACGCCACAAACAGGCGAGAGGCTTCACTGGCGGGGCAAGACCGGCCTCCAGACAGCGACGGCAAGCGTTGGTTGACAGCAGTCGCGACCATCTCGATGCGGTAGCCGTGTTCCTGTACTGCGCAGCCAGACAGTTCGAGCTCGTCATATCCTCCGGCCAATTGCTCGTCAAACACCACACTCGCGAACAGTTCCCGCGGGAACACGGCGCTGCGCAGCAGCACTGTGCACAACCGCTCGCCATGGCGATAGTTCTGCGTCGGATACCCGAGGAAGGCCGGCTTGCGTGGATCGCAGCGCTGCCCCTGGCAGAGTTCGGCCCCGGTCAGGATGAGCGGCGTCGCACAGCCGGCGGTGGCCCGGCGGATATGGTCGTCGGCAATACACTCGGCCATCTGCTGCAGAAAGGTCGCACCCAGCAGCGTCTGATCATCCAGGAACAGCACATGCGAGCCGGTGGCCGCGCACAGAGCGCGGTTGCGGTTGGCCGCCGGGGTACGGCGCGGGCCTTCCAGGTAGGTGATGTCCGGATAGTCCCGGCGCATCATCTCGCGCGTGTCGTAGCCGCTGCTGTCGTCGGTGACGATGAGCTGGTGCGGCGGCATGGTGGAATCAGCGACCGATTGCAGCGTGTGCCGCAGCTGCTCGGGATGGTCGCACGTGTAGATGCACACCGAAACGGTGGGCAGGAACGAGCTTGCCGGCATGGTGACCCCTCCAATGTTCGGCAGATGGCAGACACCTGCGCCGGCCCGTCTGGTGCGGGCGCGGCGCAAGGTCCTGAACTACAGCACCGGGCTGGCGGCCTGGAACGCGGCTTCGCCGGTGCGGGACGCAACCACAGGGCGCGCGGTGCTGCCGCGCGTGAAGCGTTCATCGCCGCTGACCCACTCGAGCGTCGCGCCACGTTGCAGGGCGGCATAGACGGCCTCGCCCTTGTTGCGTACCTTCAGGCGCTGGTACAGCGTGCAGGCGTGACTCTTGACCGTTGCCACCGAGATATTGAGCATGCGGCTGACGGTCTTGATCGGGTAGCCGCGTGCCAGCAGCACCAGCACCTCGTACTGGCGCGGCGTGATCTTCAGCATTTCGGCTTCGTCGTAGCTGGGCTCTTCCTCGACCAGCGGCGCTGCATTGGTGGCAGCCGGGGCCGACAGCGGCTGCCCCGGCCGCAGGCCGGTGAGGTCGCGCACCGCCACGGTGGTGCGTGCGGCACCGGGCGTGCCGGCGCATGCCACCAGCGACAGTTGCTCGCCTGTGAGCGCGTGCGCAGGGTTCAGCGGAAGCGGCGCGGCCGAGGCCAGCGACTGCACGGCCGGCATGGCCGAACGCGACGCCGACGGCATCGAGCCGGTTTCGGCCGAGAACAGCAGCCCCTGCACGCCTGACACCGCCAGCCGGATGGCCGCCTCGATCACCGCCAGCGAAGCGGATTTCGGCAGGCAGCCGCAGACGCCGCGGGCGCTGTCCGCGTTGGGCACATGCAATGGCAAGATGTCTGCCAGGATCAGGATGCGTTGCGGCGACAGTGCTTCGCGGGCCTGTTCGAGCTGCGGCCAGCCAGACCCCACATCGGCGGGCATGCCGAATACCAGCAGGTCTGCGTTGTGGTGCCGGGTGTCCAGCCTGGCGATGTCCGCGGGCGCAATGGCGGCAACCTGGGCAGACTCCTGGATGTTCTCGAGCATCTGCAACAGCCCGAGCCGGAGCAGTGGATGCTCCTCGATCAGCAACGCGTTCATTGACTTCACTCCCCGTTACTCGGGGGCGGAATGCGGGGCGCTTTGCGTATGGAGGGCATTGCAGGACAGCAGTCACCTGCGGCGACTGGCTGCTTGTCTGACCCCCATGCTTCCATGCTCCGGCAGTCCCGTTCTTCTGGATAGAACTTGTCGGTGGCTGGAAGGTTGACCCGAACCCGAACCCGAAAGATTCTCGCTCCTAAATCGGCTTAAATTCATCTTATGGGCTGGTTGAATGGAATGCAAGCGGGCCGGTCTGGGACGAGTGGGGGTGGGAATGAAAGGACATACATAATCCTTTCAAAAATCATCCGAACGCACCGGTCCAGGTTCCGCAAACGCCGCGCTGACGCGGGGTCCAGGAGGTTTCACGGATGTGACATCCGGATTTAATTTGGTTGCAGCATTGAAACAGATAGCATTATCTACACCCCCTGTAAGTAGTGTTCTTAACCCCATGGTGGGGTATCGGTAATATATCTGCGGCGGATTGCTCCAATCATGAAACGCCGCTTTCATATGTGTTTTCGAAATAGGCCTGCCTGATTTTCAGGCAGGTCGGGCGCATGGCCTAGTGCTTCTGGATGAGAGACGTCTCCCACCTCGGGATGAGCGCTGCGGCGCCGGCTGCGCCGGCCTGCACCGGACTTGCCACCGCCTGCCGGGAGGACAGCGTGGCGGGCCCGGGGCCGGCCGGCAGGTCCGCCCGCGGCGGCGTCAGCGGGCCCAGTGGCCGGGGCGCATGACCCAGCCGTGCGGGCCGCGCACCCAGCGCTCGGGCACATAACGGTAGCCTGGACGCTGCGCCTTCCAGTAGCCGCTGCGCCAGTCGTAGCGCCCGCCGGCGGCGGCCCAGTGTCCCGGCACCCAGACCTGGCCGCGGCGCGCGGCGGGGTGCGGTTCATAGCGCGGCGGCGGGGGCGGATGGCCATAGCCGTGGGCGACCGCCACCGGATGGGCCTCGGCGGGGGCGGTCAGTCCGAAGGCGCCGCCCGTGGCGAGGACGGCTGCGGCAAGCAGGAGCTGGCGTTTCATGTGGATTCTCCTTGGGGCGGTTGGAAGCGGTTCGAAGCGGCTGGATCGGTCAATAGCGGTCGTAGTGGTGGTGGCGCGGCGGCGGGCCGCCGCGCGGTGGCACTACGATGCAGGCGGACAGCAGTGCGGCCGTGGTGGACAGCAGCACCAGCAGCGAGAGGGCGCGTTTCATATGGGCTCCTGGCGGGTTCGCGTTGGACATGGCTTCAATGTAGCGAGCCGACCCCGCAGCGCGTGCTTGCACTTGTAAGGCTGTCTCACAAGGGCTTGTGCTGCTGGCGCAGGCCCGCCCCGGGCGCGCGGCATCCCGGAAGCCCTTGCGTATCAAGGCGTTGCGCGCATGGCGGCAGGCCCATGGCGTGGCCTGCGCGTGCCGGGGCGGAGGTAATGTGACGTTACACGGGAAATAATTCTCGCAACGCAACGGGCCCCGGAGCGGGCGCCGCACCCTTTGTGGGCGGCCTGGCCGGGCACGCAGAAACGGGTACGCCGCGATGGTGCGCGATGCCTCGGCATGGCCCGGCGGGGGGGCACTGGCAGCGTCACGGCGCCATCACGGTGCGTTCAGTCGCGCAAATCGGTGGGGCGGAAATGGCATGAAGCTTGCGCCATGGGCTATACCAGTCGGAAGTGGCCTCGTGTGCTTGAAGGAGGCGTCATGCCGGTCATGCTCATCGTGCTTGCCCTGCAATGGCTGCAGGGGCTGTCGCCGCCCGCCGCGGCGTTGTTCGCGCTGCCGCAGGAGATGGCGCCTGCGGATGCCGCGGCCATCGTCGAACCCGCGCTGACACGCTGACATGGGCTGACGCCGGGGTGGTATGACTACCCTGCCGCCGCGGCAGTCCGAGTGGTTCCATCCAACCTACCACTGTCATGGAGTCAGCATGAACCGCAGCGACGTCACCGACCTCATCATCGAAGCCAAGGTCACCCGCGGCATTGCCTGGGCGCAGGTGGCCGAACGCGTCGGCCGCAGCAAGGAATGGACAACCGCGGCGTGCCTGGGCCAGATGGCATTCGACGCCGCCGGCGCGCGCGCGGTGATGGAGCTGTTCGGGCTGCCGCCCGAGGCCGAACCCTGGCTGCGCGAGGTGCCGTACAAGGGCTCGCTGCCGACGCAGGTGCCGGCCGATCCGCTGATCTACCGCTTCTACGAACTCATCAGCGTGTACGGCACCACGTTCAAGGCGCTGATCCATGAAGAGTTTGGCGACGGCATCATGAGCGCGATCGACTTCCGCATGGACCTGCAGCGCGAGCCCGATCCCAACGGGGACCGGGTGCGCATCGAGATGTCGGGCAAGTTCCTGCCCTACAGGACCTACTGAGCAGCGACTGCGCGCATCGGCGGCAGCGCAAGCGACACGCCATAGCGCGTCGGGTCCAGGCGCATGGTCAGCACGCCCACCAGCGCGGCGCAGGCCAGGTGGTACCACCAGCCCGCGGCGAAGCCGCCGGTGCGTTCGTGCAGTATGGCGGTGATCCAGGGCGCCAGCGACGCCAGCAGGAAGCCGCCGCCTTGCATCAGGGCGCTCAGCGCGCCGGCGCTGTCGGGGTCCGGCAGGTGGTCCAGTGCCACCACCAGGTACAAGGCAAAGCAGCCACCGAGGCCGGCGCCGCCGATCACGGCCCACGCGTGCGGCGCGGCGTCGGGCCACAGCGCCAGTCCGCCGAAGCCCGCCACCTGCATGGCCAGCGCCAGCGCCATCCAGGCGCGGCGGTCCAGGCTGCGCGCGGCCAGCAGCGGCAGCAGCAGCGCCGCGGCGGCCTGCGCCACCGCCATCAGCGCCACCAGCGACCCGCTCGCCGAAGCGCTCCAGCCGTGGTCCTGGTAGAACGGCGCGAGCCACGCCACCAGCGACGCATAGCCGCCGTTCATCACGCCAAAGCAGGCCATCAGCAGCCAGGTGCGCGGACGCCGCAACAGCGCGCGCGTTGCCCTCGCCGGGCGGCTTGCCGGCACCCCGGGGCCGCGCGCCGCGGCGCGCGGCAGTGCCACCCAGGCCAGCGCCAACGCTGCCAGCGCAGGCACGGCCCACAGCGCCAGCGCATCGCGCCAGCTGCCGGCCAGTGCCGTCACGTCGGGCGACAGCTGCGCGCCGAGCGCGCCGCCGCCCATCAGCGCGGCGGAGTACAGCCCCATCACCGGCGCCACGCGCCCCGGGAATTCCTGCTTGACCAGGCCCGGGCAGGCGGCCTGCACCACGGCCACGCCCAGCCCGCACAGCGCGGCCGAGGCGATCAGCCAGGTGCCGTCCGCCACGCCCAGCCGGAGCGCGCAGCCGGCACCGAGCAAGGCCAGCGCGCCAAGCACCGCGGTGCGCGCACCCAGCCGCTCGCGGATGGCCGGCCCGAAGAACGCGCCCACGCCCATCAGCAGCATCGGCAGCAAGGTCAGCCAGGCCATGCCCTGGTAGCTGAGGCCGGTGCCGCTGCGGATGGCCGGGGCCAGCGGCCCCACCGCGGTCAGGAACGGCCGCAGGTTCAGGCCGATGCCGGCGACCGCGGCCAGCACCAGCCAGCGCGGGGTGGCGCCGCGCGCGCCCTCAGCCACGGGGCGCGCGCGGGCCGTAGAGCTGCGCCGCAGAGAGATCGACCGCCACCCGCGTGAGCGGCAGCGGCGGCGGGTTCAGCGACAGGCGCAGCGCCTGGTAGGCGGCCTCGCTCGACATGCCGTAGGGCGCGGCATCGTGGTTGTCGAAGGCGTAGTAGACCGCCTGCACGCCGGCCATGGTCATCGCCGCCAGGCACATCGGGCAGGGGTGGCCGCTGGCGTAGACCACGCTGCCGCGCAGATCGGGGCGGCCCAGCTTGCGCGCGGCGGCGCGCACCGCCTCCATCTCGGCATGGGTGGTGGGGTCGTGGCTGTGGACGATGTCGTTGACGCCGGTGGCGACGGCCTCGCCGTCGAGCACCAGCACGGCGCCGAAGGGGCGCGCGCCACGGTCACGGTTGGCCGCGGCAAGGCGAACCGCCTCGCGCATGAATTCCTGGTGAGTGGTCATGGTTGGCAAAAAAGTGAGTGCATGCTCGCGAGCAGGGCGGCATGGGTCTTTTGAGGGGCGTTCCCGGTGGCCGCAGGGCGCGGGCCGGGGCAGCGTGCCAACTGTACGCCGGGGCTTGGTAATTGGGAAATTAAATGATGAAATCGCCGGCAGTGGAAAAACCAATGGATAACCGGCCATGCAGGACCCTCGCCTCGATCCCGTGCTGCTGCAGAGCTTTGTCGCCGTGGCGGAAAGCGGCAGCTTTACCCGCGCCGCGCAGCGCGTGCACCTGACCCAGTCAACGGTCAGCCAGCAGGTGCGCCGGCTGGAAGACCAGCTCGGCTGCGTGCTGCTGGACCGCGGCGGCCGCTACGTCACCACCACGCCCGAGGGCGAGCGCCTGCTGGGCTACGCGCGCCGCCTGCAGCAGCTGATGGCCGAGGCGGTGGGGCAGCTGCGCCAGAGCGCCGGCCAGGGCGAGATCCGCATCGGCGTGCCCGAGGACTTTGCCGCGCGGCCGCTGACGCCGGTGCTGGCCGGGTTTGCCGATGACTGGCCTGGCATGCGGCTGGAGGTGACCAGTGGCATGAGCCATGAGCTGTGGCAGCGCTTCCAGGACCGGGAACTGGACCTGGTGCTGGTCAAGCAGCGGGTCGGGCAGGCGCCGGGGCTGGCCAGCTGGCCCGAGCCGCTGTGCTGGATCGACAGCCGCAGCCGTCCGGCGGTGGCGCGCGACCCGGTGCCGCTAGTGGCGTTTCCGGTGGGCGGGCTGTACCGCGGCGAGATGACGCACGCGCTCGACGCCGGCGGACGGCGCTGGCGTGTGGCCTTTGTCAGTGCCAGCCTGGCCAGCATCCTGGCCGCGGTGGCCGACGGCCTGGGCGTTACCCTGCTGCCGCGGCGCCTGGCCACGGCTCAGCACCAGGTGCTGGAGGACGGCGGCTGGCCCGCCGCGGTGCCCGACGTCGAGCTCAGCCTGCACGCGCAGCCGGACCTGCCGGCCGCGGCGCGCGACATGGCCGCGCGGCTGGCCGCGCTATGCGAGACCGTGATGGGGTCGGGCGCGCCGCCCGCGGATCAGCCGAAGAACTCGTTGTAGTAGCGGGTGCAGGTGCCGGCCGGGCGGAAGGTGTAGGGCAGCTCGGCCATCGCCGCGGCTTCCAGTGAGCCGAACGGGATGTCGGGCGCGGCCAGGGGGCCGGCTTCGGGGGCGGACTGGTGGTCGGAGCGCGCAAGCTCGGCGCGGGTGTTGGATGGCGAAGTCATGTCAGGCTCATTCTCAAGGGCCGGGCACTGCACCCGGCAACTGCGGATCGGCGTTGTCAACGCGTGCAGCCATCCTAATGCTGCAGCGCGGCGCAGTCAGCCGCCCCAGCCTGAACACACTGTTGCGCAATCGCGCCCAATCGGGGCGACTTGCCCGGCGTTGCGCGCGCCCGGCTGCCGCCGGCGACTTGCGCCAACGCCGTCCGCGGCAGGGTCTATATTGGCTGAGGGTTGCCTGCGCCGCTTGCTTTGCGGGCAGTGCGGGCCTGAGTGCCGCTGACCTTCCGGAGCGTGCCATGTCGTTGCCTCCATGCTTTACCGATCGCCGCGAGGCTGGCCAGTACCTGGGCCGCCGCCTGGCCGAACTGGGTTTTGGCGCCGCACAACTGGGCCAGCCCGCGCTGGTGCTGGCGCTGCCGCGCGGCGGGGTGCCGGTGGCGTTCGAGGTGGCGCGCGCGCTCGACGCGCAGCTGGACGTGCTGCTGGTGCGCAAGATCGGCGCTGCCGGCTATCCCGAGCTGGCGCTGGGCGCGGTGGTGGAGGGCGATGCCGGCGGCGGCGGCCCGCACACCGTGGTCAATGACGATCCCTGGGCGCGCCGCGCCGTGGAAAGCGGCAGCTTCGATGCCGAGCGCGGCCGCCAGCTCGACGAGATCGCGCGGCGCCAGCGGCGCTATCGCGGCGGTGCGCCGGTGCCAGAGCGCGCCGGGCGCACGGTGATCGTGGTCGATGACGGCGTGGCCACCGGCGCCACCATGCGCGCCGCGCTTGAAGGCGTGCGCATGGCCGGGGCGGCGCGGGTGGTGGCGGCCACGCCGGTGGGGTCGGAGCAGGGGCTGGCCAGCCTGTCGGCCGCGGCCGACGAGGTGATCTGCCTGAACACGCCCCCCAGCTTCGGCGCGGTTGGCGCCTTCTACCTGGATTTCTCCCAGACCAGCGATGAAGAGGCGCTGGCCCTGCTGCGCGCGGCGGCGCCGCCGCCTGCGCGCTGAGGTTCGCTCAGCCCTTGCCCAGGCGCGCCTTCAGGTGCGGCACCAGCCCGCCGGCGGCCAGGATCGCCCGCAGGAAGTCGGGGATGGGCTCGCACGCGACCAGGCTGCCGTCGTCCAGGCGCAGCTGTGCCGTCGCCAGGTCCAGCACCGCGTGCGCGCCGTCGGCCAGGCGGCTGGTGTCGGCGCAGACCAGCACCGGCAGGCCCAGGTTGATGGCATTGCGATAGAACAGCCCGCCGAAGGACTGCGCCACCACGGCGCCCACGCCCAGCGCGCGCAGCGCCTGCGGCGCCTGCTCGCGCGAGGAGCCGATGCCGAAGTTGGCACCCGCCACCAGCACGTCGCCGGCTTGCACGCTGCCGGGGAACTCCGGGCGCAGCGAGGCCAGGCAATGCCGGGCCAGCACGGGCAGCGGCGATTTCATCAGCACGGCGGGGGCCATGGCATCGGTGTCGATGTTGTCGCCGAAGCGCCAGAGGCGGCCAGTGGAATCGGGGGCGATAGCAGAGGTCATGCAAGAAGTCTGTCCCGCCAGGCGGGTACGAAGTCAGGCCCGCAGCGTTACTCCAGCAGGGTGCGCGGATCGGTAATGCGGCCGGTGACGGCGCTGGCGGCCACGGTCATCGGCGAGCCCAGCCACACCGCGCTGCCGGCGTCGCCCATGCGCCCGGAGAAGTTGCGCGCCGTCGACGCAATCGCGCGGCTGCCGTCCGGGAAGCGCGCCGCGCCATAGCCGGCGCAGGCGCCGCAGGCGTTGGGCAGCAGCGTGGCGCCGGCGTCGGTCAGGATGCCAAGCGTGCCCTCCTGCTCGGCCAGCAGCTGGTCGCGGCGCGAGGCCGGCGCCACCTGCAGTGTCACGCCCGCCGCCACGCGGCGCCCGCGCAGCACGCGCGCGGCCATGCGCAGGTCTTCCAGCTTGGCGCCGGTGCAGGCACCCAGGTAGGCGATCTGCACGGGCTCGCCGGCGGCCTGGTCTACCGGCGCGCTGTTGGCCGGAGAGTGCGGCGCCGCCACCTGCGGCACCAGTGCCGCGGCGTCGAAGCGGTGGGTGGCCAGCACCGGCGCATCGGGGTCCGTGCGCCAGTGGGCCAGGTCGATCGCGGCCAGCGTCTGCGCCGGCACGCCGGCCTCGGCCAGCCAGCCGAGCGTGACCGCGTCGGGCGCCACCAGGCCGGTCTGCGCGCCCAGCTCGGCGCTCATGTTGGCCAGCGTCATGCGCTCCTGCATCGGCAGCGCGGCGACGGCGCTGCCGGTGTACTCCAGCGCCTCATAGCGGCCGCCGCCCATGCCGAGCGTGGCGCACAGGAACAGCATCATGTCCTTGGCGCAGACGCCCGCTGCAAGCTGGCCGTCCCATTGCAGCCGGATGGTATGGGGCACGCGCAGCCAGATCTCGCCGGTGGCCAGCACGCCGGCCATCTCGGTCGCGCCCACGCCGAACATATAGGCGCCGAAGGCGCCGCCGGTGGGGCTGTGGCTGTCGCCGCCGACAATCAGGCGGCCCGGCAGCACATGGCCGCGCTCCGGCAGCACCACATGGCAGATGCCTTCGGCGTCGATGAAATGGGCGCCGGACTGGCGCGTCCAGTCGCGCGTGAAGCGCAGGATCGACTCGGCCTGGGCATCGCCGCCCGGCACGAAATGGTCGGTCACCACCACGTAGCGCGACGGGTCCCAGACCCCGGTGCCAAGCTCTTCCAATAGCGGGGCCACGCGGCGCGGGCCGCTGGAGTCGTGCGACATCGCCAGGTCGACCCGGCAGATCACGATCGTGCCGATCTCCGCATGCGCCAGCCCGGCGGCGCGCGCCACCAGCTTCTGCGCCAGCGTGGCGGGGGTGTGGCTCATTCCGGCGAGGCTCCCGAATACTTGACCACGGCGGCCCAGCGCCTGACGTCCTGCTTCACGAACGCGGCGAAGGCGTCGGGCGGCGTGCCCATCGGCTGCGCGCCGTCGTTCTCCAGGCGCTTGCGCACCGCGGGCGTTTCCAGCCCCTTGCGCGCGGCGTGATACAGCGCCTGCGTGACTTCGTGCGGCATGCCGGCCGGACCGAACAGGCCGAACCATGCGCTCGACTCGAAGCCCTTCACGGTGGCGCCGATCGGCGCCGCGCCCGGGAACTGCGGCAGCGGCGCGGGGCTGGTCACGCCCAGCACCTTGAGCTTGCCCGCGCGCACATGCGGCAGCACGTTGATGGTGCTGGCGAACATCAGGTCGCACTGGCCCGCCAGCACGTCGGTGAGCGCGGGCGAGGTGCCCTTGTACGGAATGTTGACGATGTAGGTGCCGGTCATCATCTTGAACATGTCGCCGGCCATGTGCAGCGACGAGCCCACCGAGCCGATGGCAAAGTTCAGCTTGCCCGGTTCGGAACGCGCCAGGCGGATCAGCTCGGGCACATTGCTGGCCGACAGCTTTGGCGTGGCCACCAGCACGCTCGGCACGGTGGCCACCAGCGTGATCGGGGTGAAGTCCTGCACCGGGTCGAACGGCAGCTTCTTGTACAGGGTGGCGTTGATGGTGTGGCTGGTGAAGCTCATCAGCAGCGTGCTGCCGTCCGGCGAACTCTTGGCGACCAGGTCGGCGGCGATATTGCCGCCGGCGCCAGGGCGGTTCTCGACCACCACCGGCTGGCCGAGCTCCTGGGACATTTCCTGGGCGATGGTGCGCGCCAGCGTGTCGGTGGTGCCGCCGGCGGGCGCGCCCACCAGGATCCGGATCGGCTTGCCGCCGGCCACCTGGGGTTGCCCCTGGGCCGCGGCGGACAGCGGCAGGGCCAGCGCGCACGCGGCCAGGCTGGCCATGGCCAGGCGCTGCACCGCGGCGCGGCGGGGGATCGAAGGCAGACGGGTCGGGCTGGACGGGACCAGGCGGAACACTGGCATGGCGACGGCTCCTCGCTTGATGTGATCAGAGATGCGCAGTATCGCTCGGAACGTTACCTGGCGCATCCCTTGTAGCGCCGCCTGCGGGAAGTCGGCGGCGGTCCGCGGGGTCAGTCGCGCAGGCCCGGGCGGGTTTCGCTTTCCACCCAGACGTTGGCGCTGTCGACGCCGGCCGGCGACAACTCCATGCGGTACTCATAGCGGTCCGGTCGGTACTGGCCGAGCAGCAACTGGACCGGGCGCCCGGCCGCGTCCTTGACCACGCGGCGCACCGCCAGCAGCGCGCCGCCTACCGGCACGTCCAGCAGCGGCGCCACCACCACGTCGGCCAGGCGCGCGGACAGCACCTGGCTGGCACGGCCCAGCTTCACGCCGCCGGCCTCCAGCAGCCGCAGCACCGGCTGCTCTTCCAGGGACTGGCGCGTGATCGGCCGGCCCAGGTCGGCGGGCAGGTAGACCGTGATATGCGACAGCGGGCGGTTGCGGTAGTGGCGCACGCGCACGATCTTCACCACCGGATCGCCCGGCTCGATCTGCAGCGATTCGGCCACATCGGGCGTGGCATGGACTTCGTCGATCGAGATCACCTTCACCGACGTCTTCTGGCCCATGTCGATGATGTTGTCGAGCAGGCTGGTGCCGCGTTCCTCGCCGGCCGCCGTCGCCGGGCGCACCGGATGCGGATTGACGAAGGTGCCAAGCCCGCGGTGGCGGCGCACCAGGCCTTCTTGCACCAGGCGGTCGAATACGCGCCGCATGGTCACGCGCGAGGCATGGAACTGCTTGGCCAGGTCGATCTCGCCCGGCAAGGGGCCCTGGCCGAAGCGGCCTTCCACGATCTGCTGGCGCAATACCACGTAAATCTGGTGATACAGGGGAACGACGGCTTCACTCATGGTTTCCCTTGCGGAGAGATGACAAGTCTGTAATGCCTCTAATGTACTTTAAATCAGACATAGAGCCTAGCATGGATAGCCGCAGTGGCGCTTGCGGGACAACTGCGCCGGCGCAGTGTTGCAGCGATGCATCTCGTCTGCGCCGAGACCCCTTGGCGGGTTGCGCCAGCACGGGTGAAGTCGGTCCGGCGCCGCTGCATGCCTTGCCGGGAAGGACAACGCCGGTGCGGTGGAGCGGGTTGTGCCGTGCGGCGAGAACAGGACATCGGGGCGCCGCCGCGGCAATGGGGAGATGCCTCACACGGGCGGCGACGACGGCACCCTCGATGCCGTGTTTCAGTCCCGATACGTAAGGCCGCGCCTCGGGCAAATCCTGGCTGCCTGCATAAGACCCTGAAAAGTAAGGCGTTTTCCGACCACCCCGGAGCCCCCTCAGGTAGGCCGGGAGTGGCCGTGTCACAGCGGTGTGACATGTCGTCTGCCGTGCACAGGGGCGAGGCCGGCAGGCGTCGCGCAAAGCCGCGGAAAGTTCCCGCCAGAGTGCCGGGCAGGCCTTGTAATACAAGGAGTTGGCACCGCAGGTGGCGCAGCTGGCACCGATTATGCGCAGGGGGAGTCTGGTTTGGCTGGGTGCCGGACCTGAACCTCCAGCCGTCGTTCCTCGCAAGAGCGCCGGCCGGAGGCTGAGCCGCTGTGACACTGTGCAATTCTCCTGGGAGCTTCGTATGAAAAAGACCTTACTGGCGTCGGCTATCGCCATGGCATTTGCGGGACAGGCCTGGGCAAATCCGACCAATAACAACGACGTGGTAAGAGGTGGCGGCGACAACACGCAAACCGCCACAGCGACCTCGACGCAGGGTGGCAGCGGCGCGGCGGCAAACGAATATTCGACCGCAGTCCAGGCCAATGACAGCAGCACCAACACCAGGACCACCACGGTTGGCGTCAACAAGACCAAGACCACGACCAACTCGAACAACAGGAGCAGGATCGACTTTGACCATGGCGTAGGCAACGCGGGCTCCAACGGTGGCAGCGCAACCTCCAGCGTCAGCAACGCCTTCAACACCAGCAAGGCACTGGCGATCAGCAAGCTGAATGGGACGGTTTCCAACAACAGCATTGGCCCGATCGGCAATTACGCCACCAACTGGGGTAACGCGAATGGTGCAGCCGGTGGCCGGGGCGGCAATGGCTTTGGCGGTACCGGCGAAGGCGGGCGCGGCGGCAATGGCGGCAACGGCGGTAACGGCGGCAGCGGCGGCTCCGGTGGCAGCGCTACCAACGGTAGCGCCACCAATGGCGACGCCACCAACGGCAGCGCCACGGCTGGTAATGGCGGTGCCGGCGGCAAGGCGATTGGCTGGGCCGGCAGTGGCGGTGACGGCAAGGCATATGGCGGCAGCGCGCTCTCCGCAGCGGGCAGCAAGGGCGGCAGCGGCGGCGATGCTTATGGCAAGGGCGGCGGCGCTCTGAGCGCATCGCTCGGCGCCGGCGGCCGCGGCGGCAGTGCCGGCGCGATCGGCGGTGGTGGCCTGGGTGCCAGCGGCGCCCTGGGCGGCTTGGCAGGTTCGGCCGGCGGCTCGGGTGGCAGCAGCGGCAATGCCAATGGTGCGGGTGGCGACACTACCACTGGCGGCGCGGGCGGCGCAGGCGGCGCAGCGGCCGGTACCAACACGGCTGGCGCAGGCACCGGTTCGGGCGGCGCAGGTACCGCGAGTGGCGGTGCGGGCGGTGCCGGAACGGCAGCTGCAGGCGCGAACGGCGGTGCCGGCAGCGGCACCGGCGGTGCCGGTGGCGCCGGCGGCGCGGCGACCTCGACGGCAACGGCGGGCGCGGCAAGCGGCACCGGCGGCGCGGGCGGCACGCAAGCCAGCGTTGGCGGCGCGGGCGGTGCTGGCGGTTCGGCTACGAACGGCAGCGCAACGAGCTCGGCCTCCAATGGCAGCTCCACGGCTGGCAACGGTGCGGTGGGTGCTACCGGCGGCGCCGGCGGCGCGGGCGGCACTGGCAATGGCGGCACTGGCGGCACCGGCAACGGCGCAGTCGGCGGCGCTGGCGGTAATGGCGGCTACAACATTGTTGACGCGGGCACCTTCAATATGTCCAACACCATGACCAGCGTTGGTCAGACGGCGGCGGGCATCATGATGGCCAACCAGAACAGCGGCGCTGCCTCGCTCGTGCAGCAAAGCGTGAACGTTCAGGCCAACCTGCAGGTCGGCGGCAACCGGTAAGGCGTGCAGCCACGGTCCGGCCCGGGACTTGTGCCCGGGCCAGACCGGCAGCTCGCACTCATGCCGGCAGGGCCGGCGCCCGCATCCTGTGTGCGGGCGCGCGGGCCCTGTCATGCCCCAAGCAAGCCTGATTGCCTTGCAGCCGCCCGGATGGGGGCGGCCGGCAGGCAAGGGGAGACGACATCATGCAATCGGTCCGCTTCGCCGTCGGCGCATTCGCGACGGTCTTACTCGCCTGGCCAGTGCTGCAGGCGCACGCTGAGCCGCCAGGGCTGGACGCCGCCATGGCAGCGGCGCGCGCTGCCTCTGGCACAGCCCCGGACACGGCTGCAACCACCGCGCAGCCGGCGGCCGCAACTTCCTTGTTCGGAGGGGTGGCGAAAGCCGTACCCGTGTCTAAACTGGATGACATTCGTGGCGGCGCCGAAGTCACGGTCAACGATATGCGCCTGCACGGTACCGTGGCCGACAACGCCGCGGTCAATATTCTGTCCGGCACCAACAACATCGCGGACGGGGCCTTCTCGAATGCGGCAGGGATTCCCACCGCGATCCAGAACTCGGGCTCCAACGTACTGATCCAGAACGCCACTATCGTCAACGTCCAGTTCAAGCAATGAAGCCGCTGCGAAACCTGTTGGCGTCTGTACCGTTCTTGCTGGCCGCGGGGGGCGTTCCATGTGCCCAGGCTGCCGACACCCTGATATACGGGCCGGTCGGCGAGCCCTACAGCGTCCGGGTCACGAGCGTGCGCGAGGCGCGCTTCAAGTCCACGATCCGGCAGCAGTTCGACTTCAGCTGCGGCTCGGCCGCGGTGGCCACGCTGCTGAGCTACCAGTACGGCCATCCGATGAACGAGGCCACGGTCTTCCAGAACATGTACCTCAACGGCGACCAGCAGAAGATCCGCGCCGAGGGGTTCTCGCTGCTCGACATGAAGCGCTTCCTGGCCGCGCTCGGCTATGAGGCCGACGGCTACGAGCTGCCACTGTCCAAGCTGGAAGAGACGCAGGTGCCGGCCATCGTGCTGATTGTGGAGAACGGCTACCACCATTTCGTGGTGGTCAAGGGCGTGAAGGGCGACCGCGTGCTGATCGGCGATCCCGCACGCGGCACGCGCGCGATGTCACGCGAGCATTTCGAGCAGATCTGGGACAGCCAGCTGCTGTTCGTGATCCATAACCGCACCGAACGGGCGCGGTTCAACCTTGCAGCCGACTGGCGCGTTGCGCCCAGCGGTCCTTACTGGATGGGAGTCAACCGGGATAGCCTGTTCTTCACCGTCATGCCCAAGCATGGCGCGGGCGATTTTTGAGGAACGCATCATGTTGCAGACTTCCTTCCCGACCCCAGCAGCCCCTCGCAGCGCCGGTCATGCGGCCGCGGCGATGCTGCTCGGCGCCGGTTTGGCCTGTGCCGGCACGGCACAGGCCACCATGCTGCCACAGCCCGACGCGGTCGACGCGTCGGCGCTTCCATCGCAGGGGGCCATGCCCTCGAGCGACGGGCAGGACCAAAACCCTCTGGCTGCCGCACGCGGCAGCATGGCCGGCTGGAAACCGGTTGCACACGAAAAGCTCGACGACATGCGGGGCGGCTTCGAGATGCCGGGCCTGCAGGTTTCGTTCGGTATCGAACGCGCGGTGTACATCAACGGCGCCCTGGTGGTTGCCACCAGCATTAACATCCCCGATGTCAGCCGCATCACTGCCGACCAGGCCGCGCGGCTTGCCTCGACGCTGGGCCCGGCCATCGTTGCCAGCACCAATACGGCGGTCGCCAACGCGCTGGCGGCGGCGGGCGCGGCCGGTTCGGATGGGAGCGCCACCTCGGCGGCCAATGGCGCCTCGGCCAGCAGCACCGGCACGCCCGGGGCCGGTTCGGGCGCCAGCGGTGCGGCCGGCTTGCCGGCGGCGGTGGTGAATACGGCCACCGGTCAGGTCGTGAGCAATGGGCTGCTGAACGTGATCCAGAACGGCCCGGGCAATGCGGCATCGGTGGGATCGCTGGCGGGGACGCCAACGACCGTGATCCAGAACACCTTGAACAACCAGAGCATCCGGAGCCTGATGACAATCGACGCAAGCGTAAATACGCTGCAGGCATTCCGGTCGCAGTTGGCCAACACCACGCTGAACAACGCGCTGATGCGGGCCGCAAGCATGAGGTAGTCGTAGCGAGGCATCGGGCAGTACAGGTCGCAGGCTCCTGCAAGAACAGTCTGCCGTCCCGGGGGAGGAAGACGTCATGAAGAAGCGGTCGATGCAGGGCATTCGCAATGCGGGATGCTCGACGTTACTGTTGCTCGGCGGCCTGGCGCAGGCCCAAACGCCGCCGGATGCGGGACCACCCGCAGCCGGACTGGAAGCACTGCAGAAGGAGCTTGCCGAACAGGCCAGCCAGCTCGACGCCATGAAGCGGGCTCTGGCCGAACAGGAGGCGGTGATCCGCGAACTGCGCAACGTGATCGGCACCGAGGTGCTGGCCAACAAGCGCGGCGGCCAGCGCGCGGGGCCCGGCGTGTCGCCGTCCGACAACGCCACCAACGCCGCCACCGCGGCGGCCGCTGCCAGCGCCACCCAGCCAGCGCCCAACGCGGTCAACAACCCGCAGCAGATCATTCTCCAGCCACCGCAGGACATGGCCCAGGGTCCGCAGGCGGGCGAGTCCGCCGACCGGCAGACCGTGGCCCTGGAAGAACCCGTGGGCCGCCCGCCGGAGGAAGACCGCCGTCCGCCCGAGATCGCGCCGATCATCGACCAGCCCGGTGTGCTGACCGCCCAGGGCAAGCTGGTGATCGAGCCCGGCTTCCAGTACGGCTATTCGTCCAATAACCGCGTCGCGCTGGTCGGCTACACGGTCATCCCGGCCATCCTGATCGGCCTGGTCGATGTGCGCGAGGTCAAGACCTCGACCTACATTCCGTCGGTCGCGTTTCGCTACGGCCTGACCAAGCGGCTGGAAATCGAAGCCAAGGTGCCTTACGTGCACTCATCGGGCCAGACCGTCAGCCGCGAGGTCTTCACCGGCACGGCCGTCGACCGCGTGTTCAATGCGAGCGGCAGCGGCATCGGCGACGTCGAGGCGACGGTGCGCTACCAGCTCAACTACGGCAACGAGAAGATTCCGTACTTCGTCGGCTGGCTGCGCTACAAGTCCAATACCGGCAAGGACCCGTTCGAAGTCGTGACCGATTGCGTGACGCGCTGCGTGGGCAATGCCACCGGCACCGGCCTGCCGCTCGGGCTGCCCACCGGCACCGGCTTCCAGGCGCTCCAGCCCGGCATCACCTGGCTGCTGCCGACCGACCCGGCGGTGTTCTTCGGCACCTTCAGCTACCTGCACAACTTTGCGCGCGACAATGTGAGCCGTACCGTGCTGAACGGCGAGAAGGAGAATCTCGGCAAGATCGCCCCGGGCGACATCTTCGAGTTCAGCTTCGGCATGGGCCTGTCGCTCAATGAGAAGGCGTCGTTCAGCATCGGCTATGACCAGGCCATCATCTGGCCGACCAAGCAAAACGGCCAGACCGTGCCGGGCTCGGTGCGCGTGACCCAGGGCACCTTGCTGGTGGGCTATTCGTACCGCTTCAACAACCGCTACACGGTGAACCTTTCAGTGGGTGCGGGGCTGACGCGCGACACCCCCGACCTGCAGGTGAACCTGCGCCTGCCGATCACTTTCTGACGCGCTTTTCTGCGCATTTCCGCCTGACGTGACGCGTGCCCCGCATGTGCGGGGGCACGTGCGCATCACATCCGCGGCGAGGGTGCGCAGGCACGGAAACGCGCCTTGCGCTGGCCCCTTGAACGGCGTACAAAGAAATAACCCCGCGCCGCCAGCGGTACTTTCTGACCAGGTTCAAACTCACCGGCGGTGCGGCCTGAAAAAGGAGAGAGACATGCGCAAACGCATCTTCTGGTTGTTGCCCGACCTGGCGAGTGCCCGTCGCACCATGGACGACCTGCTGCTTGCCCGGCTCGAGAACCGCCACATCCACTTCGTGGCGCGCGACGGCTCCGACATGACCGGCCTGCATGAGGCCAACCTGTTCCAGACTTCCGACATCGTGCATGCCGCCGAGATGGGCCTGATGGTCGGCGGCGGCGTGGGCGTCGTGGCCGGCGTGGTGGTGGCGATGTTCCCGATCGTCAGCGACACCCCGCAGTGGGGCCTCGTCGGCGTGCTGGCGGTGCTGGGCGCGGTGTTTGGCGCGTGGGCTTCGAGCATGATCGGCAGCTCGGCACCCAACAGCCGCCTGCGTGCGTTCGAAAAGGACATCGAGGCCGGCAAGATCCTGCTGATGGTCGACGTGCCGCGCGGCCGTGTCGAGGAAATCGAAACCCTGCTCGCGAACGCGCATCCGGAAGCCAGCTTTGCGGGGATGGACCCGGCTGTACCGGCTTTCCCCTAAGCCACCGGCTTATCGCCGCTGGTTGTCGTCCAGCGCTGTCGCATCTCTTTGCGCGCGCCCTTGCGGCGCGCCTTGACGCGCATCCTTTGGCGCGCCCCGGCTCGCACCGGAACTGCCTGCGCGGTTCCGGTGTGAGGCTGCTGCAACACCCCGAACTTTCCCGGTTTGCCCCCATGAGACGCATGCGGTAACTTGCGTGACGGCGCACGGCCGTCCATGCCGTGCCGCAATAAAACGATGAAGCCAGCCGGACAGGCGCAAGGGGTCGAGACAATGAAAGCGAAATGGATCGCGTGCGGCATGCTGGCCGCCACGCTGGGATGGGCCGCGCAGACGGCCCTGGCGGAACCGGGCGTGACCCGCAACACCATCCGCATCGGCCAGTCGGCCGGCGTCACCGGTCCGGTGGCCGGTTCGGTCAAGGAGCAGATCGCCGGCGCGCAGGTGTACCTGCGCACCATCAACGCCAGCGGCGGCGTGGCCGGGCGGCGCATCGAGCTGGTGACCCACGATGACGGCTTCGATGCCAAGCGCACCCCCGACAATGTGCGCAAGCTGATCGACGAGGACAAGGTGTTCGCGCTCTTCATGGTGCGCGGCACGCCGCAGAACGAAAGCATCCTGCCCATCATCGCCGCGCAGAAGGTGCCGCTGGTGGCGCCGCTGACAGGCGCGATCACGCTGCACCGGCCGGTCAACCGCTACGTGTTCAATGTGCGCGCCAAGTACCAGGACGAGGTGGCGCGCGCGATCAACCACCTGGCCACCTCGGGCATGAGCCGCATCGGCATCTTCTACGCCAACGACGGCTTTGGCCGGGACGTGCTCGAAGGCTACAGCGCCGCGTTGCAGGCGCGTGGGGTGCAGCCGGCGGCGACGGCGAGCTTTGCCCGGCCCATGGGCGATATCACCCAGAGCGTGGCCGCCATGAACAAGGCCAACCCTCAGGCGGTACTGGTGATCGGCTCGGGCTCCGAGGCGGCGCGCATCATCCGCGAACTGCGCCGCGCGGGCAGCGAGGCACAGTTCGTCACGCTGTCCAACAACGCGGCCGATTCCTTTATCCGTGAACTGGGCGACGATGCACGCGGGCTGATCATCACGCAGGTGGTGCCGGGCACCAACTCCAGCCAGATGACGCTGGCCAGCGAATACCGCAGCCTGGCCAAGCAGCAGGGTGTGGAGCCGTCCAACGCCGGCATGGAGGGCTTCATGTCGGCCAAGGTGCTGGTCGAAGGGCTGCGCCGCGCCGGCCCCGACCTGACGCGCGAGCGCCTGGTCACGGCGCTGGAAGGCATGCGCGACTACGACCTTGGCGGCATCCTGATCAGCTACAGCGCCGAGCGCCATACCGGCTCGTCGTTCGTGGAAATGTCGATCGTCTCGTCCACCGGCAAGCTGATCCGCTGAAAGCCGCGGGCAGGGGGGCTGCGGTATAGTCCCCCGCATGGCTACTCCTACCCCCTCCCCCGATTCCCGTACCCCGTTCTCGCTGCACGGCCGCGTGGCGCTGGTGACCGGCGGCGCGCAGGGCCTGGGCCTGGCGATTGCCGCCGGGCTGGCCGACGCCGGCGCCCATGTGCTGGTGGTGGCGCGCAATGCGCAGCGCGTGCAAGCGGCCGTCGCCGCGCTGGCCGCGCGCGGCGGCAGCGCCGAGGCGCTGGTGCTCGATATCACCGATGAAGCCGCCGTGGCGGCCGCGTTCGACCGCATCGACGCCGCCCATGGCCGGCTCGACATCCTCGTCAACAACGCCGGCGCGCGCAACCGCAGCACCATGGCGCAGCTCGATGCCGGCGACCTGCGCGCCATGCTCGAGACCAACCTGGTGGCGCCCTACGCGCTGTGCCGGCTCGCCGCGCAGCGCATGCGCGGCGGCGATTACGGGCGCATCGTCAATGTGAGCTCGATCGCGGGCCAGGTCGCGCGTGCCGGCGACGTGCTCTACCCCGCCACCAAGGGCGGCCTGGATGCGCTCACGCGCGCCATGGCGGCCGACCTGGGGCGGCACGGCGTCACCGTCAATGCGATCGCCCCGGGCTACTTCGCTACCGAGCCCAACCAGCCCATGGTCGAGGACGAGAGCGTGGCCGAGTGGCTGCGCCAGCGCACCTCGCTGGGCCGCTGGGGCCAGCCGGAGGAAGTGGCGGGGGCGGTGGTGTTCCTGGCGTCGCCGGCCGCATCCTATGTCACCGGGCAGGTGCTGGCCGTGGACGGCGGCTATCTCGGGCACTTCTGAGGCGCCATCGGCAGCAAAGCGTACCCAATTCTGCGTGCCGCTCCTGCCGGGTTTTCAGCGCCGCGCGGGCGGCTTGCCGCCGCGGTAGAACGCCTGCAGGCAGTCGATCATCGCGGCTGCCGCGGCCGAGTCGCCGCGGTCCTTGAGCCGCACCAGGCAGATATCGCGCACCAGCGACGGCAGCTGCAGCGGCCGGATCGCCAGCCCCTCGCGCCGGAACTGAAACAGCGCCAGCGACGGCACCGCGCTCACGCCCAGCCCCGCCTGCACCAGCGCCGCCACCGTTGCCAGGTGCTCCACCTCCATCACGCTGGTCAGGCGCAACGGATGCAGCGCGGCGTCCAGGTGCTGGCGCACGCTGGTCGTGCGCGACAGCTGGATAAACGGCAGGCCCGCCAGCATCTGCGGCGTGATGCGGCGCTTGCGCGCCAGCGCATGGTCCGCCGGGCACACCAGGTGGAAGGTGTCGCGCACCAGCGGCTCCACGCGCAGGTCTTCGTCCTGGGCCGGTGCCGGGGCCAGTGCAAAGTCGGCGCGGCCCTGGCGGACCAGTTCGATGCAGCCGTCGGCGAGCTGGTCGAACAGCTCCAGCGCGATGCCCGGATAAAGCGCGCGGAACTGCGCCAGCAGCGGCGGCAAGTCGCCGCCGGCCAGCGACGGCAGCGCCGCGATCGACACCCGCCCCTTGCGCCGCTCGGCGTGCGCGCGCAGGTCCTCGAACGCGGTTTCGAAATCAGCCAGCAGCCGGCGCGCGGTCTGCTCCAAGCGCACGCCGTCGCTGCTCAGCTCCACATGCCGCGTGGTGCGTTCGAACAGCCGGCTGCCGGCCTGTTCCTCCAGCGTCTGCACCAGCGCGCTGAAGGCCGATTGCGACAGGTGGCAGGCGCGCGCCGCGCGCGTGAAGTTGCGGTAGGTGGCCAGCGCCACGAAGGCGCGCAGGTGCTTGACCGAGAGGTTCATGGGCCGGGCGGATTTATCCACTAAATCGATAGATTAATCCAAATAATCCGTTTTTTGGCTGAACGTACCCGCCCTAGAATGGGATCGACCCCACCAACAACCTGCCCCCGACCATGACTGCTCCCTTGCTGATCGGCTCCGGCGCCGGCTTCTCCGGCGACCGCACCGATGCCGCGCTGCCGGTGGTGCGCACGCTGATTGCCTCCGGCCAGCCGGCCGCGCTGATCTTCGAGACCCTGGCCGAGCGCACGCTGGCGCTGGCGCAGCTGGCGCGGCGCAACGATCCCGCACAGGGCTACGAGCCGCTGCTCGATGCGCTGCTGGAGCCGGTGCTGGGCCTGTGCCTGCAACACCGCATTCCCATCGTCGGCAATTTCGGCGCCGCCAATCCGCGCGCCGCGGCGCGGCGCGTGCTGCAGCTGGCGCAGGAACTGGGCCTGCCCGCGCCGCGCGTTGCAGTCGTGGAGGGCGATGACTTGTCCGACGATACGGGGCGCGCGCGCTTGCAGGGCATTCTTGGCGATGCATTTGACGCCGATCGCTTCGTCTGCGCCAACGCCTATATCGGAGCACAGGGCATCGCCGAGGCGATCACTGCCGGCGCCCAGGTGGTGGTGTGCGGACGCGTGGCCGATCCGGCGCTGGCAGTGGGGCCGGCGATGGCGCACTTTGGCTGGTCGTGGGACGACTGGGACCGGCTGGCCGCCGCGACCATGGCCGGCCACCTGCTCGAATGCGGGGCGCAGGTCTGCGGCGGCTACTTTGCCGATCCCGGCATGAAGGACGTACCCGATGTGCATGCGGTGGGCTTCCCGATCGCGCAGCTGGCCGAGGACGGCGGCATCGAGATCTTCAAGGCCGCCGGCACCGGCGGCTGCGTCGACCTGCGCACGGTCAAGGAGCAGCTGCTGTACGAGGTCCACGATCCGGCCGCTTACCTGACGCCCGACGTGGTCGCAGATATTGGTACGGTCACGGTCACGCAACTGGCCCCCGACCGCGTGGCGGTGCGCAATGTGCGCGGCCATCCCCGCCCGGCGCAGCTCAAGGCCAATGTGTTCAGCCACGGCGGCTGGCTGGCCGAGGGCGAGATCTCGTACGCCGGCCCCAATGCCGCCGCCCGCGCGCGGCTGGCCGCCGACATCCTGCGCCGGCGCATGCAGTTGCTGGGCCATGAGGCACCCATCCGCTTCGACCTGATCGGCGTGCTCAGCGTGCTGGCCGACGATGGCGGCGCCATGTTCGCCCAGCGCCAGCCGCATGAGCAAGCGGCGCAGGACGTGCGCCTGCGCGCCGCGCTGGCGCATCACGACCTGGCGGTGGCGCAGGCCCTGCAGCGCGAGGTCAATGCGCTCTATACCTGCGGCCCGGCCGGCGGCGGCGGCGTGCGCACCGCGCAGCGCGCGCGCCTGAATGCGGTGTCGTGCCTGGTGCCGCGCGAGGCCGTGACGGCCACGCATTCCTTCATTGCCTGAAGAGGTCCGACCATGACTGACACTGCCGCGCTCTACCAGTTCGCCCACGGCCGCACCGGCGACAAGGGCAACCGTTCCAACATCAGCGTGATCGCCTACGACGCGCGCGACTACGACCACCTGGTCGCGCACGTGACCGAGGACGCCGTGCGCGCGCTGTTCCGCGAGCGCCGGCCCACGGCCGTCACGCGCTACCTGGTGCCGTCGCTGCAGGCGATGAACTTCGTCCTCGACGGTGTGCTCGATGGCGGCGTCAACGACGCGCTCAACCTCGACACGCACGGCAAGGCGCTGTCGTTCCGCCTGCTGCAGCTTGAGATCCCGGTGCCGCCGCGGCTCGCGTCCGGCACCGCGGATAGCCACTGATCCATCGCTTCACACCAACAACGATTTCACCAGGAGACCACGATGTACCCATTTCTCAAGCCACTGGCCGTTGCCGCGGTTGCGCTGGTCCTGCCCGCGGGGCAGGCCTGGGCCGAGTTCCCGGACAAGCCGATCCGCTTCGTGGTGCCGTTCGCCGCCGGCAGCGCCACCGACCAGCTGGCGCGTGCCATCGGCCAGGCCATTACCGTGGACAGCAAGGTCACCGTGGTGGTCGACAACAAGCCGGGCGCCAATGGCTTCATCGCCGCGTCGGACGTGGCCAAGGCCGCGCCGGACGGCTACACCGTGCTGATCAGCACCAACACCACGCATGCGGCCAACGAGCACCTGTTCAAGAAGCTGCCCTACGACCCGGTCAAGGACTACGCGCCGATCACCGCGCTGGGCCGCGGCGGCCAGATCATGGTGGTCAACCCGCAGGTGCCGGCCAAGACCGTGGGCGAGTTCATCGCGCTGGCAAAACAGCAGCCGGGCAAGCTCAGCTTCGGCAGCGGCAGCTCGTCGTCGCGCATTGCCGGCGAGCTGTTCCAGCAGATGGCGCATGTGGAGTTGCTGCACGTGCCGTACAAGAGCAACCCGCTGGCCATCACCGACCTGCTCGGCAACCAGATCCAGATGATGATCACGGACACGGCCACCGGCCTGCCGCAGGTCAAGAGCGGCAAGCTGCGCGCGCTGGGGGTGTCGGGCAAGGCGCGCTCGCCGCTGGCGCCGGACGTGCCCACCATCGACGAGGCCGGCGTCAAGGGCTACGAGATGAGCTACTGGTTCGCGGCCTATGCGCCCGCCGGCACGCCGCAGCCGGTGGTGGCGAAGCTCAATGCGATGATGGTCAAGGCCGCGCGCGGCGATACCGCGGCCGGCTTCTACAAGTCGACCGGCACCGAGGTGTTCACCAGCACGCCCGCGGAGCTGGCGAAGTTCCAGTTGCAAGAGTCCGGCAAGTGGGGGCGCATCATCAAGGCGGCGAATATCCAGCCGGAGTGAACGCAGGGCAGCGCAAGCTCCCATGCATGGAAGACGGGGCCAAACGGCCCCGTTTTTTACGCAGAAGTAGGTACGCTTTGGTGCTTGCGGCCTTGATGGGCAAGGGCCGGCTAAGATATGCCTGGCCGCGCGGCCTTGCCGCTCCGGCCTACTCCTCGACAATACCAACCAGAACAGGAACAGGATATGAAGCAGCAGTCCGTGGTGTGCCATGCAACCTTACAGCCGGGCCGTCGCCCGGGGCTGCGCCAGGCCGTATTGCGTGCCGCCATCGCCGTCACCATGGGGGCCGCCGTGCTTCCCGCCATCGCCACTGCGCAGACCGCCACGCCGCCGGCGCAGCAGAAGACCCAGGTGCCGGGCTACTACCGCATGATGGTCGGCCAGCTCGAGGTCACGGCGCTCTATGACGGCTACATCGACCTGGACCCGAAGATCCTCAAGTACACCAGCGCGCGCGAGGTGCAGAGCCTGCTGGCGCGGATGTTCGTCGAATCGACGCCGGGCATGCAGACCGCGGTCAACGCCTACCTGATCCATACCGGCAGCCACCTGGTGCTGGTCGATACGGGCGCGGCTGCCTGCTTCGGGCCCACGCTCGGGCGCATCGGCGAAAACCTGCGCGCGGCGGGCTACGCGCCGGAACAGATCGACACCGTGCTGCTGACCCACCTGCACGGCGACCACGCCTGCGGCCTGGCCGCCAACGGCAAGGCGGCGTTCCCGAACGCAACCGTCTATGTCGACAAGGCCGATGCCGACTACTGGCTCAGCGAAGCCAATGCCGCCGCCGCGCCGAAGGAGGCGCAGGGCCTGTTCGCCATGGCGCGCGCCGCGGTCGCGCCGTATCAGGCGGCGCAGCGCTTCCGGCCCTTCAACGGCGGCGCCGGTGTCGAGCCCGTTCCCGGTGTGCGCGCGGTGCCGGCCAATGGCCATACTCCGGGCCACAGTGGCTACCTGTTCACCTCGGGCAAGGACAGCCTGCTGCTGTGGGGCGACATCGTGCACAGCCATGCGGTGCAGTTCCGCCGCCCGCAAGTGGCGATCGAGTTTGACGTGGACAGCAAACAGGCCGTGATCACGCGCCAGCGCATCCTGGCCGATGCCGCCAAGGGCCGGCTGTGGGTGGGGGGCGCGCATATGCCCTTCCCGGGCCTTGGCCATGTGCGCCGCGATGCGGCCGGGTATGCATGGGTGCCGGCCGAATTCGGTCCGATCCGCAACGACCGCTAGCCGTCCACGCACGGCCATCGCTTTTCGCCTAGAGTCATCCCAGCGGCCCGTATGACGTACGGGACGGATGGTCGTGTCCACTGCGGAGGATTTGCGATGAACGCCAAGGCATCCCGCTTCGATCCTGCCCGCCGCCGCTGGCTTGGCGCCGGCGCCGCGGCCCTGGTGCTGGCCGTGCCCCTGCCGCGCGCCGCGCGCGCCCAGCCTGGCCCGGCGGCCAGCCGCGAGGCCGCCGCGCAGCGTATCGGCGTGATCGGCTCGGGCCGCATCGGCGGCACCGTGGGCGGGCTGTGGGTCAAGGCCGGACACCCGGTCCTGTTCTCGTCGCGGCACCCGGAGGCACTCAAGCCGCTGGTCGAAGAATTGGGTACGCTGGCGCGCGCCGGCACCGTGGCCGAGGCCATTGCGTTCTCTGACGTACTGTTCCTGGCCACGCCCTACGGCGCGTTGCCGCAGCTCAGCCGCGACCATGCCGATGCCTGGCGCGGCAAGATCGTGCTCGATGCCACCAACGCCTATGAGCACCGCGATGGCCCGATCACCGAAGAGGTCAGGCGTGACGGCATCGGCATCACCACCGCGCGCTACCTGCGGGGCGCGCGCGTGGTGCGGGCCTTTAACTTCATGGGGGCGGCACAGTTTGCCAGCGAGCACCACCGGGCGGGCGGCCTGGTGGCGGTGCCCATCGCCGGCGACGACAAGGCCGCGCTCGATGTGGCCGCGCAGCTGGTGCGCGATGCGGGATTCGAACCGGTGGTGGTGGGGCCGCTGGCCAGCGCGGATCGCTTCGCTCCGGGCGGGCCGCTGTTCCGGCAGGTGGGTACGGCCGAGGAGTTCCGGCACAAGATGGGCGCCCGCTGACGCTGCGCCGGGCGCGCTGGCGGATCAGGGCCTGCGCCGCTCCATTGCCACCATCGACGGCGTAAAGCCGAGCTGGCCGAAGAATGCGGCTTCGGAGGAACGCGCCGCGCGCAGCATCCAGGTGATGTCGGGGTCGTTGCCCACGATGTGCCGCACCAGGGCGCGGCCGATGCCGCGCCGGCGGTGGCTGGGCGCGACGGCAACCATCGACAGGAAGCCGTCGCAGACGTCGTCGCACAGCGCGCGGGCAAAGCCGACGATCTCGCCGTGCTCCACCGCGACGACCACGCGTTGGGAGTTGGCCACCAGCCGTGCGAATTTCTCCGGGCCGCCAACCCGGTGGGCCCAGCCGTTGGCGATCAGTAGTTGTCTGGCTGCCTCGATGTCGTCGGGCAACAGGTTACGGATTTCCATCGGCGGCTCTCCCAGTAAAGCGTGTACGGCCCCTCGCCGCCCCTTGCCACCAGGGGCGCCGCGAGTCGAGAACGGCACGGGAACCCGTGCCGCGCAATTGGCGGAGTGTAGCGAGCGGGCGCGGGCGCGTCAATTTGGCTTCCGGCGGGGTCGGGTGCTGCTCACGCCGGCGCGCCGGCGCGGTATCATGGCCTCCATGAACGCCCCCGTCTTTTCCTCCGCACATCCGGCCGACCAGCTTGCCGAGTTCACCGACGCGGATGCGGCGATCGCGCGCATCCGCGACATCTACGAAGCTTCTGTCGGCGCCGTGCGCGCGCGCTTCGATGCCTTCGCCAGCGGCAAGCCGCTGCCCTCGGCCGCGCATGCGTGCTATCCGTACCTGGGCATCTCGGTCAACATCGAGACCATGGTCACCGACAGCCGGCCGTCCTGGGGCACGGTGGCCTACCCGGGCGTTTATGGCACCACCGTGACCCGCCCCGACCTGCTGGCGGACTACTACCGCGACCAGATCGAGCGGCTGATGCGCTATCACCGCGTGCCGGTGGTGGTGGGGCTGAGCCGGCGCCCGATCCCGCTGCCGTTCGTGATCGAGGCTTCGACCACCGACATCAGCTACACCCAGGCGCGCGAGCTGGAGGCATCGTTCGTGCTGCCCGAGCTGAGCCGCATCGACGACGGCATCGCCAACGGCACCTATGAGCCGATCCCGGGCGAGGCCTGGCCGCTGTCGCTGTTCCCGGCCGAGCGCGTGGACCTGGCCCTGCAGCGGCTGTACCACTACACCGGCACGGCACCGCAGCATTTCCAGCGCTTCGTGCTGTTCACCAACTACCAGCGCTATGTCGACGAGTTTGTCGAGCTGGGCCGGGGCCTGATGGCCAGCAGCGACGGCGGCGGCTACACCCGCTTTGTCGAACCCGGCGACGTGATGCAGGAACTGGGCGGCGCGGAACCCGACGACGCCTCGCGCCCGCGCGCGCTGCCGCAGATGCCGGCCTATCACCTGGTGCGCGAAGACAAGCTGGGGGTGACGCTGGTCAATATCGGCGTGGGACCGTCCAACGCCAAGACCATGACCGACCACCTGGCCGTGCTGCGCCCGCATTGCTGGCTGATGGTGGGCCACTGCGGCGGCCTGCGCCGCTCGCAGCAGCTCGGCGACTACGTGCTGGCGCACGCCTATGTGCGCGACGACCACGTGCTCGACCACGACCTGCCGCCGTGGGTGCCGGTGCCGCCAATCGCCGAGATCCAGGTGGCCCTGCAGGAGGCCGTTGCGCGCGTGACCGGGCTGTCCGGCAACGAGATGAAGACCCGCATGCGCACCGGCACGGTGGTCTCGACCGATGACCGCAACTGGGAGCTGAAGTCCAAGTCGCTGTATGCGCGCTTCAACCAGTCGCGCGCGATTGCCATCGATATGGAAAGCGCGGCGGTGGCGGCCAACGGCTTCCGGCTGCGCGTGCCCTATGGCACGTTGCTGTGCGTGTCGGACAAGCCGCTGCATGGCGAGCTCAAGCTGCGCGGCATGGCCAACGCCTTCTATCGCCAGCGTGTCAGCCAGCATATGACCATCGGGCTGGAGGCGATCCGCATCCTGCGTGAGAACGGAGTCGAGCAGCTGCATTCGCGCAAGCTGCGCAGCTTTGATGAGCCGGCGTTCCGGTAGGTCGGCACCCGCGCTCATCCGGAAAAGCAGAAGGCCGGCGCCTGATTGGCGCCGGCCTTTTGCATGGCACTGCAGGATCAGAAGCGATACCCCACCCCCATGCTGAACAGCCACGGATCCAGGTTCACCTTGGACACCTTGACATCGCCGGCCTTCACATCGCTCGACAGCCAGATCTTCTTGATGTCGGCGTTGAGGAACCAGTTCTTGGTCAGCTTGTAGTCCATGCCGATCTGCAGGGCCGGGCCCACGCTCCAGCTATCGAGCTGCAGCGCGTTGTTGGCAATGTTCTCGCCCCAGATGCGGGTGAAGTTCAGGCCCGCGCCGACATACGGGCGGAAGGTGCCGTTGGGGATGAAGTGGTACTGCACCAGCAGCGTCGGCGGCAGATGCTTGAAGGTGCCGACCTTGTTGCCGTCCAGGTAGACGTTCTGCTTCTGCGGCACGGTCAGGACCAGTTCGGCGGCGATGTTCGGCGTGAAGAAGTAGGTGACGTCGAACTCGGGAATCCACTTGTTGTTGACCGTGATGCGGTCCGAGGGGCCGACGCCGCCGACAGGGTCGGAGCTGTTGGCCATGTCGAGATAGGTGCCGCGCAGGCGCACCATCCAGTTGCCCTGCGCATCGTCCGCGGCGGCGGCAGGGGTGGCGAAGGCGCCCAGCATGGCGCAGGCGGCGATGGCGGAACAGGTGACCCGGGTGCGAAGAGAGAGTGTTTTCATGAGGTTCTGCTTGGTCTGGTATCAAATCCGGACCCAGTTTGGCCGAGCAGGTCGGGCTGGGCTTTGACCCAAAACAAGTAGCAGGGAACGGGGCCGGCGCGCGTGGCGCAGGCGCTACAGCGAGGAAGGCGCCGCGGTGCCAGTTGCGCCGGCGCTTCTAAACACATGCGGAATTATTCGTGGCGCGGTGCGATGCTGCCCCTTACGCTGTGCGAAAGATCCGAGCACGCATGCAGCGTGTGCGGATCGGCACCGAGCATGTCGTGGGCGTCCGCAAGGGCGTCTTTCCGGGTGTGCCCCGTGGGGGCGGGGCACACCGGTTTTCTTGCGGCGGCTTGCGGTGTCAGGCCTCGGCGGCCTCGGCGGACTGCGGGGCCTGCGCCGCGCCAAAGCCGGCCTGCAGGTGCCGGTTCACGCCCGAGATCACCGCGCGCAGCGACGCCGTGACCAGGTTGGCGTCGATGCCGGCGCCGAACCCTGTCGGCGAATCGCCCACGCGCACTTCCACATAGCAGGCCGCGCGCGCATCCGCGCCGGCGGTCATCGCATGCTCGTGGTAATCCATCACGCGCACCGGCAAGTCCAGCGCATTGACGAAGGCATCGATGGGCCCGTTGCCGGTGCCGCGCACGCTGCACGGCTTGCCGTCGCGCACCATCTGCACTTCGATCTCCGTGGCGCCGCCGCTGTCAGATACCAGCTGGTGCGATACATAGCGCAGCGGTGTCTGCTGCGCGAGGTACTTGCGCTGGAACAAACCATAAAGATCCTCGGCACTCGCCTCGAGCCCGGTGTCGTCGGTCATGGCCTGCACCGCGCGGCTGAATTCGATCTGCAGGCGGCGCGGCATGTAGATGCCATGCACCTGCTCCAGCAGGTAGGCCATGCCGCCCTTGCCGGACTGGCTGTTGACGCGGATCACCGCGTCATAGCTGCGGCCCAGGTCGGCCGGGTCGATCGGCAGGTAGGGCACTTCCCAGATGCCGTCCGGCTGCTGCTGTGCAAAGCCCTTGCGGATCGCATCCTGGTGCGAGCCCGAGAACGCGGTGAACACCAGGTCGCCCACATACGGGTGGCGCGGATGCACCGGCAGCTGGTTGCAGTGCTCAACGCACTGGCGCACTGCGTCGATATCGGAGAAGTCCAACCCGGGTGCCACGCCCTGCGTATAGAGGTTGAGCGCCAGCGTCACCAGGTCGACATTGCCGGTGCGCTCGCCGTTGCCGAACAGGCAGCCTTCGACGCGGTCCGCGCCCGCCATCAGCGCCAGCTCCGCGGCGGCCACCGCGGTGCCGCGGTCGTTGTGCGGGTGCACTGACAGCGCGATGTGTTCGCGCCGTTCCAGGCGGCGGTGCATCCATTCGACCTGGTCGGCGAACACGTTGGGCGTGCTGCATTCGACCGTGGTCGGCAGGTTCAGGATCATCGGCCGGTCCGGGCCGGCCTGCCAGGCGGCAGAGACGGCGTTGCTGACTTCCAGCGAGAAGTCGAGCTCGGCCAGGCTGAAAGTCTCGGGCGAGTACTCATAGGTCCATGCCGTGCCAGGCATGGCACCGGTCAGCGACCTGATCAGGCGCGTGCCCGAGACCGCGACCTCCTTGATCTCTTCACGCGAGGCATTGAAGACGATGCGCCGCCAGGCCGGCGCGATCGGGTTGTACAGGTGCACCGTGGCCCGCGCTGCGCCGCGCACGGACTCGACGGTGCGGCGGATCAGGTCTTCGCGCGATTGCGTCAGCACCACGATGTTGACGTCTTCGGGGATGCGCTGCTGCTCGATCAGCATGCGCACGAAGTCGAAATCGGTCTGCGAGGCGGCGGGGAACGCCACTTCAATTTCCTTCAGGCCGATTTTCACCAGCTGCTCGAAGAAGCGCAGCTTGCGCGCCGGGTTCATCGGCTCGATCAGGGCCTGGTTGCCGTCGCGCAGGTCGGTGCTCATCCAGCGCGGTGCGCGCGTGATGGTGCGGGCGGGCCAGGTGCGGTCAGGGATGTCGACGGTGGTGGCGGGCTGGTACTTGGTGGCGGGATTGCTGAGCATACGGGGTCTCCTTCCTCGCTAAGGGAAGTAAAGGAAAAACGGAAAAAACGGTGGCGAAAGGCTGCCGAACTGCCACGGGGCACTAGGCCCGGCAACCGGTCGATAGGCTTAGCAGTAGCGAGGAAGCGCGCAGGGCGCGGCCCGATGCCAGGGCAGCCAGCACGCGCGCGCGGGCAGCGATGCGGGACGCATCGGCAGCCTGGCTGAGTGTGCTGGTGTAACGGTTCATCGTGCCTGGAGGAGGAGGGCCGGGGGCCGCTCGTGGTTGATGCGCATCCGGCAGGAGCCGGATGACCCGCAAAGGTTAGTCGACAAGGCCGGCCCCGGTCAAGCGCGGGAGAGCGCCGGGTGCGGGCGTGGCCCGATCGGGGGACTGCCATGCGCGGGTTGCGCCAAACGGCTGGGGCCGGCTTGCGGCCGGGACCCTGCCGGTCATGTTTGCCTCGCCCGAATGGCGGTGCCGCTGCATTGAAAGGATGAACCACGCGCATGTTCTGTGCGCCGCACCTCAGTCCTCTGGCCGGTATTGCGCTGGCACCTTTGTGCCTAGGCTGGTAGCGCGGGAAAAAACACATGACTGGGGGGAACATCATGAGACTGAGAACGTGGGCATCCTGGCTGGCAGGCTCTGCCATGACCTTGCTGTTGGCAGCGTGCGGCGGTGGCGGCGGCGGTTCGAGCACGCCCACCACGCCAAACGCGGGCGGCTCCACACCGCTGACCTATACGGTGAAGATGAGCTTGACCTCCGGCGAGGTCGGCGTCGGCCGCACGATCACCATCAGCGCGCTGGCGGTAGACAGCAACGGCATCGACGTGTCCGGCAACACCACCTTCAACTGGACCAGTGCCGACAGCGGCATTGCCACCGTGGAGCCGAGTGCCACCACGCCGGCCAGCGCCGTGGTCAAGGGTATTGCAACCGGGACGACCACTGTCCAGGTGGTGGCGAGCGTCAAGGGCGCCGACAACACCACGGTGCAGCTGCCCGCGCAATCCGCCACCATCACCGTGGTGCCGGCCTCGGCGCTGAGCTACAGCCTGTCGATCCCGAACAGCAGCCTGTCGATGAGCGACGGGCAGGAGCTGCCGGTCAAGGTATCGCTGGTCGATAGCAACGGCGCCGATGTATCTGCCAGCGTCAACAGCTGGGCATGGTCCAGCAGCGGCTCCGCGGTCCAGGTCACGGCCAGCCAGAACAGCGCCACGCTGAAGGCGAGCAACAGCTCACCCACCGCCGTGGCCACGGCCAGTGTCTCGGTATCGGTGACCGCACCGGACGGGCATGCCATTGCCGGGTTGATCGTGGTGACAGTGCAGAAGAACGGCGCCGCCGCCTATCGCGTGGTGACGACCAAGGGCGGCCGCGAGGTGAATGCGCTGCAGGTCTTCAGCAACCGTCCGGAAACCTTCAGCTCGCGTGTGCTGCGCCACGACGGCCAGGACGTGACCGCGGAGTTCGACGGCGCCTGGACCTACACGGCGACCTCGGACACGCTGTCCGCATCGGAAGCGGCGGGTACGCATGACGCCACGGTCAGCACCAGCCTCGCCAACGACAAGGGTCCGGTCCAGAGCAGCCTGACGGTGACGGCTGTCAGCACCAGGCTGGGCGAACGCCGCAGCGCCACGCTGACGGTGACCGAGAACCCGGTCTGGGCGCTGGTTGGCGACAACCAGGATCCGATGACGCTGCTGCTGATGCCGCCGATGAGTATCCCGGTGACCGCGCGCATGAAGCACCTTGGCGACGATGCGCAGTACACCGCGTGCATCAACTGGGCGTGGACCAGCACCGGCCCGGTGGAGTTGTCGCCTGGCGTCGCGGATCATCAGAAGAACGTCACGGGCACAGCGCAGGGCGACTTCACTCTTACCGTGACCTGTAATGCCGTCGCCGACAATACGCCGCTGAAGCTGGTCTTCTACGGTACGGTCAAGTAAGCAGCAGGTTCCCGCGCCTGGCGAAACGCCCTCCATCCGGAGGGCGTTTCGCTTTGGCGGAAATTGCAGGCTGCCGGTTTGCTCCCCCTCTCCCGCAAGCGGGAGAACAAGCGGCCGTCGGGAGGGATGCCGGCAAAGCGTACCCGTTTCTGCGTGACCGGCGCCAAGCGTTTCAGGTGCTGCCGGGGCAGGCCAGCAAAGGCGTCGGGACAAGGCTGAGCCTGCCTTTGCGGGACGTCCCCTATATGCGCACCAGGCAAGCCCAGTACGCAAAGCGTACCCGTTTCTGCGTGCAAAAATGCCAGCCCTTTCAGGCATGTTTTATCGCCGCAGGACAGCTCGCAGGCGAGCGCAAAGCGCTGCCTCCGCGCCGGGCGGAAGCAGCGGGCGTACCCGTTTCTGCGTGGATTTGTAGAGGAGGAAAGCGCGCCGTTTAGCGCTTGCGCACGAAGCGGATCACCTGTTCGGCAGGCTTGTCCTGCGTGCCGGAGGTGGTGCCGGCGGTGTTGGATCCGCAGGTATTGCAGCCGCCGTCGTCGCAGCCGCTGGCGCAGCCCGCGGCGGCTTGCGGGGCCAGCCAGCGCACCAGCCGGGCACGCCAGCCGGTGGCGGCGCCGCCGCCCAGGCGCGCGGCCAGCGCCGCCTTGACGCGCTCGCGCGTGCGCGGCGCGTAGCGCGCGATCACCGACACCGCGCATGCCAGCACGATCAGCGGGACCAGCAGCGTTTCGATGGCGTGGTAGAGGGTCATGGCGGCGCGGTGCCTCAGCTGAACATCAGCGCGACGCGGTAGGTCACGAAGGCCGCCAGGTAGGCCAGCCCGGTCAGGTAGGCCGCCGACAGCGCCATCACCTTCCACGAGTCGGTCTCGCGCCGGATCACTGCCAGCGTGGAGATGCACTGCGGTGCGAACACGTACCAGGCCAGCAGCGACAGCGCGGTGGCCAGCGACCATTGCGCGGCGATCATCGGCGCCAGCTGCGTGGCCACGGTCTCTTCGCTGCCCGACAGCGCATAGACGGTTGCCAGCGCGCCCACGGCCACCTCGCGCGCAGCCAGGCCCGGCACCAGCGCAATGCAGATCTGCCAGTTGAAGCCCACCGGTGCGAACACCTTCTGCAGCGCATGGCCGATCATGCCGGCAAAGCTGTAGTCGATGGCCGGCGCGGTCGCGCCCACGGGCGCGGACGGGAAGGACGACAGGAACCACAGCAGCACCGTCAGCGCCAGGATCACCTTGCCCACCCGCGACAGGAAGATGCGGGCACGCTCCCACAGGCCGATGGCCACATCGCGCGGATTGGGGATGCGGTACGACGGCAGCTCCATCAGCAGCGGATGGTCGGTGCGGTCGCGGCGGAAGAACTTGAGCGCGTAGGCCACCACCAGCGCGCTGACGATGCCCGCCACGTACAGCGCGAACAGCACCAGCCCCTGCAGGTTGAACAGGCCCATCACGGTGCGCTCGGGGATGAAGGCGCCGATCAGCAGCGCATACACCGGCAGCCGTGCCGAGCAGGTCATCAGCGGCGCCACCAGGATGGTGGTGAGCCGGTCGCGCGGGTCCTGGATGGTGCGCGTGGCCATGATGCCGGGGATGGCGCAGGCAAAGCTGGACAGCAGCGGGATGAACGAGCGCCCCGACAGCCCCGCGCCCATCATCAGGCGGTCCAGCAGGAAGGCCGCGCGCGGCAGGTAGCCGGATTCCTCCAGCGTCAGGATGAACAGAAACAGGATCAGGATCTGCGGCAGGAACACCACCACGCTGCCCAGGCCCGCGACCAGGCCGTCGACCAGCAGGCTCTTGAGCATGCCGTCGGGCAGGTAGGCGCCCAGCATCTCGCCGGCCCAGTGCACGCCGCCCTCGATGCCGTCCATCAACGGCTCGGCCCACGAGAACACCGCCTGGAACATCAGGAACAGCAGCACCGCCAGCAGCAGCAGGCCGATCACCGGATGCAGCACGATGCGGTCGAGGCGGTCATCGAGCGCGGCGGTGCGCGCCGGCATGCTGACCGCGGCCGCCAGCAGGCGGTTGACCTCGGCATGCACGTCAATGTCGTTGGCGGGTTCCGGCGTGACCGGCGGGGCCGGCGGCAGGGTGTCGTCAAGCAGGCTGACCAGTGTCGCGGCGCCGTCGTGCTTCACCGCCACGGTGCTGACCACCGGCACGCCCAGCGCGGCCGACAGCTTGTCGCGATCGATCTGGATGCCGCGCCGCGCTGCGGCGTCGCTCATATTGAGCACGACCACCATGGGCAGGCCCAGGCGGCGCAGTTCCAGCACGAAGCGCAGGTGCAGGCGCAGGTTGGTCGCATCGACCACCGACACCAGCAGGTCCGGGCGCTGCTCGCCGGCGCGCCTGCCCAGGCAGACATCACGCGTGATGGCTTCATCGAGGCTGGCCGCGTGCAGGCTGTAGGCGCCCGGCAGGTCCAGGATGCGCACCTGGCGCCCGGCCGGCGACACGAAGTAGCCTTCCTTGCGCTCGACGGTCACGCCCGCATAGTTGGCCACCTTCTGGCGGCTGCCGGTCAGGCGGTTGAACAGTGCGGTCTTGCCGCAATTGGGATTGCCGACCAGCGCAATGCGCAGGGCAGAAGTGGAAGGAGCTGCAGACATAATCCGGGGGAAGGCTCAGGCAGTCCGTTTTGCGGACGGTTTGGCGGTCTGGTCGCCGCCCTGCGTGGCGGGGGCGATGCTGGTGACCGAGGCGCTGGCGACCTCTACGCCGATGCGTGCCGCTTCCGAGCGGCGCAGCGCAAAGCGGGTGAAGCCTACCTGTGCCACCAGCGGGTCCATGCCGAAGGGGCCGTAGGCGATGATCTGCACGGCTTCACCGGGGACGAAGCCCAGTTCGCGCAGGCGGCGCGCGACCGGGTCTCCCGGGGTGGCGTCGTCCACCGATTGCACAACGGCGGGCGTGCGCCGTGGAAGTTCAGACAACCGCATCATGCTTCCAGTCCGTGGCGCGGTCTGCCGCCAAGCGGTCAGCGCGACCACGCCGGGGTGTGTAAATGAAAATCGTTTTCATTGTATCGTAATTGAGGCATGGCGTTGCCCCCTCAAAGGGCGGGCACGCCGGCCTGCTGCCGCCGTCATTGCGCCGCAGGAAGCAAATGATAACCGTTCGGGGTGTGGGGGCTGGGGATGCGCGGGGCGGGTCATGCTGCCTCGGCAACGTTTCCCGGGCCTAGCGTCACGCGCGAGCGGTGCCGCAGGGGGCTGGTAGAAGTGTAGAAGGCTGCGCATGAATTCAGCCCGATGCAGCGCAGTTCGGCTTTGCGAAGCCGAATGCAACCAGCTTCATGCAGTGCCGGTCAATTACTGCATTTGCGTTATTGGATGCCGTAAGCGGCCAGGGTTAAGCTTCAGGCACGCTGAACACCCCGTTCCACGCGTACTTCACAAGCCATCGGTCTATGGACCGGTGGCTTTTTCTTTGTGGCTGCCTTGGGCGGCGGCTGTCATCTCCCGCACCATGCCGACGAAATGGTCGCGCGCCGGATGGTCCGGCGCCGTCTTCCACGCGCAGTAGACCTCCGAGCGCACCGACGCGTCGGCCAGTGGCCGGAACGCGGCCCCGGCCATGCCGGAGCGCGCCAGCGCCGCCGGCACCACCGCCACGCCCATCCCCTGCGACACCAGCGACACCACCGACAGCCAGTGCCGGACTTCATGCCGGATCTGCGGGTAGAAGCCCTGCGCGGCGCACATGTCGAAGATGCGGCTGTAGTAGTCCGGCGACGCCTTGCGCGAGAACAGCACGAATGGCTCGCCGCGCAATGCCGCCAGCGGCAACTCCGGCAGCGCGGCCAGCGCATGGTCGGCCGGCAGGCAGCAGACAAAGGGCTCGCTGTGCACCAGCGTTGCCTGCAGCGTGTCCGGCACGCGGCCGCTGTGGATAAAGGCGGCGTCGAGCTCGTCATGCAGCAGCGCGTCGATCTGCTCCTGTGAGTTGAGCTCGGTCAGCGCCACCTGGATGCCGGGATAGGCCGCCTGGAACGCGCGCAGCGTCTGCGGCAGCCCGCGATACAGCATCGAGCCGACAAAGCCCACCCGCAGCCGCCCGACCGCGCCCGCCTCGATCTCGCGTGCCAGCACCCGCGCCGCCTCGGCCTGCGCCAGCAGCGCCGTGGCCGATTCGCGGAAGGCGCGCCCGGCCGCGGTCAGCCGCACGCCGCGGCTGTCGCGGTCGAACAGCCGCGCCCCGACCGAGGCCTCCAGCTGCTGGATATTGAGCGACAGCGGCGGCTGGGAAATGGCAAGCCGGCGCGCGGCCCGGCCGAAGTGCAGTTCCTCGGCCAGCACGAGGAAGTAACGCAGGTGGCGGAATTCCATGGCGATACAGAAATTATATTGATCAAGCCAATTTTAGAATTAGACGCGAATCTTTGGGGTTCCAATAATGGAGGCCAAAGGGGCCGCAAGTCGGCACCAGCCAATTCCAGGAGACCAGCCATGCCGTCCAGCGCCGTGCGCGACACCACACTTCAAGCCCAATCCGCCGCACCGGCCGCTGCCCACCCGGTACCGGACCGCCAGGGCGGCAGCCTGTTTGCCGCCGACCCGGACCTGCGCGCGCTGCTGCCGCTCTACCTGCCGTCCGACCTGTTCAAGCACCTGCTGCCGCACCTGGAACGCATGGGTGCGCTGGCCGGCGGCGTGCTCGACGAACTGGCCGGCGTGGCCGACCGCCATCCCCCCGAACTCAGCTACCGCACCCGCGCGGGCGTGGACGCGCAGCGCATCGACAAGCATCCGGCCTATGTGGAGATGGAGCGCGTGGCCTTTGCCGAATTCGGCCTGGCGGCGGCGTCGCACCGCAGTGGCGTGCTGGGCTGGGACAAGCCCATGCCGCCTGCGGCTAAGTACGCACTCACATATCTGTTTGTGCAGGCCGAGTTCGGCCTGTGCTGCCCGCTTTCGATGACCGATTCGCTGACGCGCACGCTGCGCAAGTTCGGCGACCCGGCGCTGGTCGGGCGCTACCTGCCCAACCTGACCACCCAGGTGTTCGATGATCTGTACCAGGGCGCGATGTTCATGACCGAGCAGGGCGCCGGCTCCGACGTCGCCGCCACCGCCACCCGCGCGGTGCGCGACGCTTCGGCCGAGGGCGGCTGGCGCCTGCTGGGCGACAAGTGGTTCTGCTCCAACCCCGACGCCGCGCTGGCGATGGTGCTGGCGCGCGTGGAGGATGAGGCCGGCATCGCCGTGCCGGGCCACAAGGGCGTGTCGCTGTTCCTGCTGCCGCGCAAGCTGGCCGACGGCAGCGACAACCACTACCGCATCATCCGCCTGAAGGACAAGCTGGGCACGCGCTCGATGGCCAGCGGCGAAATCCGGCTGGAAGGTGCGCATGCCTGGCTGGTCGGCGAACCCGGCCGCGGCTTCGTGCAGATGGCCGACATGATCAACAACTCGCGCCTGTCCAACGGCGTGCGCGCCGCCGGCCTGATGCGCCGCGCGCTGACCGAGGGCCTGTTCATTGCACGCGAGCGCCAGGCGTTCGGCAAGCGCCTGCAGGACATGCCGCTGATGCGCCGCCAGCTGCTCAAGCTGACCCTGCCCACCGAGCAGGCGCGCACCATGGTGTTCCAGACCGCCGAAGCACTGCGCCGCGCCGATGCCGGCGAAGCCGACGCCTACCCGCTGATGCGCATCCTGACGCCGCTGATCAAGTTCCGCGCCTGCCGCGACGCGCGCAAGGTCACCGGCGACGCCATGGAGATCCGCGGCGGCTGCGGCTATATCGAGGAATGGAGCGATCCGCGCCTGGTGCGCGATGCCCATCTCGGCTCGATCTGGGAAGGCACCAGCAATATCGTCGCGCTTGACGTGCTGCGCGCGGTCCGCCGTGAAGGCGCGCTGCCGGTACTGCAGGCACACCTGGCCGGCCTGCTGGCCGATACGCCGATGCATGCGGCGGCGCGTGCCGTGTTCGAAGGCGCCATCGCCGCCGCTGCGAAGCTGGCCGCGCAAGCCGCTGATGCCGGCGCCGACGGCGAACTGCTGGCGCGCCAGGCGGCCTCGGCGCTGTACCACGTCACCAGCGCGGTGGCGATGGCCTGGGAGGCCGGGCGCATCGGCTCGGTGCGCCGCATGCGGCTGGCGCAGCTGGTGTTGCGCCACCGCGTGCTGCCGCAGGACCCGCTGGCCGCACAGGCCGAGCCCGAGTGGCTGGCCGAGACCGTCGCGCCGGCTGACGGCACCGTGCGCGCCGCCGGCGCGGTCGACCAGGTCAACGTGTTCTGACCGGATCCACGTCCGGCACCAATCCCCCCGCAACACCATCCCGCCACCAGCGGGAGACGTCCTATACCCAGGAGACAACGCCATGAAACTCTGGCACCGCGTAGCGGCCATCGCCGCCTGCTCGCTCTGTATTGCCCCCGCCTTCGCGCAGAAGGACTTTCCGTCCAAGCCGATCATGATGGTCGTCACCTACCCGCCGGGCGGCCCCACCGATGCCATGGCGCGCACGCTTGCCGCCGCGCTCAAGACCAGCCTGGGCCAGCCGGTGGTGGTGGAAAACCGCGCCGGCGCCGGCGGCAATATCGGCGCCGAGGTGGTGGCGCGCGCCGAGCCCGACGGCTACACGCTGATGTTCGGCACTTCGGCGCCGCTGGCGATCAACGTCAGCCTGTACCGCAAGATCAACTACGACCCGGTCAAGAGCTTCGCGCCGGTGATCCAGATCGGCCAGCTGCCCAATGTGCTGGTGGTCAACCCGTCCGTGCCGGCGAAGAACGTCACGGAGCTGATCGCCTATGGCAAGGCGCACCCGGGCAAGCTGACCTATGCCTCGTCCGGCAACGGCGCCTCATCGCACCTGGCCGGGGTGCTGTTCAACAACGTCACCGGCACCGATTTCCAGCACATCCCGTACAAGGGCACCGGCCCCGCACTGAACGACCTGCTGGGCGGGCAGGTCAGCATGACCTTCACCGACGTGCTGACCGCGATGCCCTTCATCAAGAGCGGCAAGGTGCGCGCGCTGGGCGTCACCACCAAGGCGCGCTCGCAGGCGCTGCCGGACGTGCCGACCGTGGCCGAGCAGGGCGTGCCAGGTTTCGATGTATCGGTGTTCTTCGGCGTGGTCGCACCCGCCGGCACGCCGCCCGAAGTGATCGGCAAGCTCAACCGCGCCTTTGCCGATGCGCTCAAGCAGCCCGAGGTGCGCAAGACCCTGCAGGCGCAGGGCCTCGAGTTCGCGCCGTCGACCACGCCCGAGCAGCTTGGCGGCTTCGTCAAGGCCGAGGTCGGCAAGTGGCGCGCCGTGGTGCAGAAGTCCGGCGCCCAGCTCGACTGAACCGCACAGGAAAACCAGCCATGACCCAAACCAGTCCCGGCGCGCTCGCCGGCATCCGCGTGGTCGACCTGTCGCGCATCCTGGGCGGCCCATACTGCGGCCAGATCCTGGGCGACCACGGCGCCGACGTGCTCAAGATCGAACCGCCGCAGGGCGACGACACCCGCACCTGGGGGCCGCCGTTCAAGGACGGCGTGGCCTCTTACTACTTCGGCCTGAACCGCAACAAGCGCGTGATGCGGCTGGACCTGACCGCCGAGGCCGATCGTGAGGTCCTGCTTGCGCTGCTGGCCGAGGCCGACGTGCTGGTCGAGAACTTCAAGACCGGCACCATGGAGAAGTGGGGGCTGGGCTACGACACGCTGTCCGCGCGCTTCCCGCGGCTGGTCCATTGCCGCGTGTCCGGCTTCGGCGCCGATGGCCCGCTGGGCGGCCTGCCCGGCTACGACGCCGCCATCCAGGCCATGTCCGGCATCATGAGCATCAACGGCGAGGCCGATGGCGATCCGCTGCGAGTGGGTTTGCCGGTGGTGGACATGGTGACCGGCCTGAACGCCGTGATCGGCGTGCTGCTGGCACTGCAGGAGCGCGCGCGCAGCGGGCGCGGCCAGTTCGTCGAGGCCGCGCTCTATGACTCCGGCCTGTCGCTGCTGCATCCGCATGCGGCCAACTGGTTCATGAGCGGCAAGACGCCGCAGCGCACCGGCAATGCGCATCCCAACATCTACCCGTACGACACGGTGGCGACCGCCACCGACCCGATCTTCCTGGCGGTGGGCAACGACCGGCAGTTTCGCATCCTGTGCGAGCACCTGCGGCTGCCTGCGCTGGCCGATGACGAGCGCTATGCCACCGCGGGCGCGCGCTCGGTGAATCGCGTGGCGCTGAAGGCGGAACTGGAAGCCAGGCTGTGCGAGTTCGATGGCAAGGTGCTCGCCGACGAGCTGGTGGCCGCGGGCGTGCCCTGCGCGCCGGTGCTGTCCGTGGCTGATGCCTTGCAGCATCCGCATACGCAGCACTGCGAGATGGTGGTGGAGATGGAGGGTGGCTACCAAGGGCTGGGTGCGCCGGTCAAGCTGAGCCGGACGCCGGCGACGTACAGGTATGCGCCGCTCACCGAAGGGGACGAGTTCCTGGATTAGACGCGACGTTGCCGCGCGGCAAACGAAAAGGCGGCCATATGGCCGCCGTTCTTCATTGATTCCTGCTACCCCATCACCCCGGGATCATCCCCGGCAACAGGTAAGCCTGCACCACCGTCATGATGCCGATGATCACGGCAAACAGTAGGCTGTGCTTGACCGTGAAGCGGAACAGCTCCGACTCCTTGCCCACCAGCCCGGTCGCCGCGCAGGCCACGGCGATCGATTGCGGCGAGATCATCTTGGCCGTGACGCCGCCGGTGGTGTTGGCGGCGACCAGCAGCGTGTCCGACACGCCGATCTGGTGCGCCGTGGTGTTCTGCAGCGCGCAGAACAGTGCATTGGACGAAGTGTCCGAACCGGTCAGGAACACCCCCAGCCAGCCCAGGAACGGCGAGAAGAACGGGAAGGCCGCGCCGGTGCCGGCCAGCAGCAGCGCCAGTGTCGACGACATGCCGGAGTAGTTGGCGACAAAGGCGAACGCCAGCACCAGGCCGATCGACAGCACTGGGCGCGCCAGTTCCACCAGGGTCTCGGCAAAGGTGGCCAGCAGCGTGCGCGGCTTCATGCGCAGCAGCACCGCCGAGATCAGCGCGGTCAGCAGGATGGCGGTGCCGACGGCGGAGAGCAGGTCGAGCTTCAGCACCGCGTCATAGGCCTTGGGCGTGGCCACGATCGGCGCGGCCTTGATCACCATCTGGTCCAGGCCCGGGATCTTGAACTTCAGCACCGTGCCCGCCAGCGCGCCATTGGCGGCAAACAGCGCCTTGAACGGCTGCAGGCTCCACACCGTGACGATCGCGGTCAGGATGCCGAACGGCGCCCACGCGCGCAGCGTCTGCGCCAGGGTGTAGGGCGAAGCCTTGCGGCTGGACATCGCACCGCCGAAACCGCCGCCGAAACCGCCGCCGAAGCCCGCCAGCGCGACGGTGCCGCCGCTGACATTGCCGGCACGCTGCGACGCGTTGCGCGGTTGCCATACCTTCAGGAACGCGGCCAGCGACACCAGGCTGACCAGCGCCGAGGTGATGTCCGGCAGCTCGGGCCCGATATGGTTGGAGGTGAAGTACTGCGTCACGGCAAAGCTGCCGCCGCACACCAGCGCCGCCGGCCAGGTTTCGCGCACGCCCTTGGCGCCGTCCATCATGAACACCAGCCAGAACGGCACCAGCAGCGACAGCAGCGGCAGCTGGCGTCCGGCCATGGCGCCGATATGGAAAGGATCGATGCCCGTCACCTGTCCGGCCACGATGATGGGGATGCCCATCGCGCCGAATGCCACCGGCGCGGTATTGGCGATCAGGCACAGGCCCGCCGCATACAGCGGGTTGAAGCCCAGGCCCACCAGCAGCGCAGCGGTGATCGCCACCGGCGCGCCGAAGCCCGCCGCGCCTTCCAGGAAGGCGCCGAAGGCAAAGCCGATCAGCAGCATCTGCAGGCGCTGGTCGTCGGTGATCGACAGCACCGAGGCGCGGATCACGTCGAACTGGCCGGTCTTGACCACGATCTTGTAGAGGAACACCGCGGTCACGATGATCCACGCGATCGGCCACAGCCCATAGGCAAAGCCGAAGCCGGCCGAGGCCAGCGCCTGCTGCGCGGGCATGCCGTAGGCGAAGATCGCCACGGCCAGCGCCAATAGCAGCGTCACGGCCGCGGCGACATGGCCCTTCATGCGCCAGACGGCCAGCGCAATGAAGAAGAACAGGATGGGAATGGCTGCCGCCAGCGACGACAGCCACAGGCTGCCCAGCGGTGTATAGATTTGGGTCCAGGGTTGCACGGTTAGTCTCCTGCTTTGGTGGTGTTTCGGGAAATCTCTGTCTTGTTGGTGAGGACTGCGGGCATCGCAATATCGCGGGCCTTGAAACTCCCGCTTGTTCGCTCCCTCTCCCGCTTGCGGGAGAGGGAGCACGCCGGCGGTATGGGAAGGTTTGTGGTGCTGGCCGGCGCTCCTACTCCGGCTGCCCCTTCTCTTTCAGCAAATCCGCCAGGCTCTTCGCCGCCGGCTTCAGCGGCGTGCGGTGCTGCGTCCAGCCCATCTGCTTCGACGGCGTCAGCGCGCGCAGCCGCGTGGCGGCCCAGCGGAACAGCCGGTACGTTGCCGGGTGCGAATACGCGCCGCTCCAGAAGCGCCACACCAGGTGCTCGCCGCGGCTGTACTTGGCGCCCTGGCCGCGCAGCGGGTTGGCGACCTGCTCTTCCGGATCGCGGTTGGCCTCGGTGCGCAGGCGCACCAGCAATTGCGGGATCGGGATGCGCACCGGGCACACTTCGCCGCAGGCGCCGCACAGGCTCGACGCGGTGGCCAGGTCGGCGGTGGCATCCAGCCCCAGCAGGTGCGGCGAGATGATCTTGCCGATGGGGCCGGGATAGGTCGTGCCATAGGCATGGCCACCGATGCGCGTGTAGACCGGGCAATGGTTCATGCATGCGCCGCAGCGGATGCATTGCAGCGTCGCGCGCAGCTGCGTGTCGGCATAGGCCTGGGTGCGGCCGTTGTCGAGCAGCACCAGGTGGACCTCGCGCGGGCCGTCGCGCTCGCCCGCGCGGCGCGGCCCGGAGATCAGGTTGAAGTAGGTGGTGATGGCCTGCCCGGTGGCCGAGCGCGTCAGCAGCGTGGACAGCGGCACGATGTGTTCCAGCCGGGCCACGACCTTCTCCATGCCCATGATGGCGATATGCACGTCGGGCACGGTGGTGGAAAGCCGGCCGTTGCCTTCGTTCTCCACCAGCCACAGCGTGCCGGTGTCCGCGGCGGCGAAGTTCACGCCGGACAAGCCGATATCCGCGTCGACAAAGGCTTGGCGCAGCGCACGGCGGCCGGCCTGGATCAGCGCATCGACATCCTCGGTATAGGGCGTGTCGGGGATATGCGCCTGGAACAGCTGCGCGATATCGCCCTTGGTCTTGTGGATCGCCGGCATCACGATATGCGAGGGCTTTTCGCCGGCCAGCTGGACGATGTACTCGCCCATGTCCGACTCGATACAGTCCACCCCGCGCTCGGCCAGGTAATGGTTCAGCTCGATCTCCTCGCTGGCCATCGACTTGCCCTTGATCACGCGCTGCGCCTGCTTCGATGCCGCGATGCGGTGGATGATCGCGTTGGCTTCGTCGGCGTTCTCGGCCCAGTGCACCTGCACCCCGGCGGCGGTGAGCTTTGCCTCCAGCTGCACCAGCAGGTCCGGCAGGTTGGCCAGCGCGTGCTGGCGCACCGCCTCGCCCAGGTCGCGCAGGCGCTCCAGCTCATCCGCGTCGGGGAACTGCGCCAGGCGCTTGCCTTGCAGGAAGTCCATCGCGCCGCGAAAGCTCTGGCGCAGCTTGGGATCGTCCAGCGCTTCGCGGGCGCGTGCCTTGAAGTCCTGCGGCGGAACAAAATTCAGTGTGTGCTGGCTCATTGCCCGGCCTCCGCAGTGTCGGTCTCGATCACGACCCACAGCCGGCGCGGACCATGCGCGCCGTAGGCCAGCGTCTGCTGGATGTCGGAGGTCTTGGACGGGCCGGAGATCAGCACCAGGTTGGTCGGCATGCCGTCGGACCAGCGCTCGGTGCGCGCGGCCATATGCAGGTCGGCGTGCAGCGTCGAGGCGCGCACCAGCGCGACATGCAGCGGCGGCACCAGCGACACCGTGCGTGGCGAGCCCGCATCTGGCGCGACCACCAGCGTGCCGGTGGCGGCAATGCCGGAGCGCGACACGGTGAAGCCGGCATCGATGGTGTCGAACAGCTCCGCCTTCCAGGCTTCGATCGGGCGGTCGTAGCCGATGGCTTCGATATGGGCCGGCAAGGCGGCCGCCAGCGCGGCACCGGCCGTGCTGGCGGGATCAAGCAGCAGGCGCTTCACGCCGGCATTGGCCAGCTCAGTGGCCAGCAATGCCGGCCAGGCCGCTTCGCTGGCGCACCAGACCTCGGCATGCAGGCCTTGCAGTGCCGCCTGCATCGCGTCGACCAGTTCGCCAACGGCTGGCGTGCCGTGGCGGCGTGCCTCGAAATGGCCGTCGATGCGGCGGTCGAGTTCCGCTGTGCCTTGGGAAGGCGCAGGCGCGGCGGCGCGCAGCCGGCCGAGCATGCGTTCGCGGGCGCCGGGCGTGCTCATGCGGCACCTCCGCTACGGCGCCACAGGAAGGTGGCCAGGTGCTCCACCTGCAGCGGGGCGCGGTCATGTGCCGCGGTATGGCCGATATTGAGCAGGCAGCCGCAGTCGGCCGAGACCAGCCGGTCGCAGCCGGTGGCGCAGGCCGAGGCCACCTTGTCGCGCACCATGGCGCCGGAGATATCGGGATGCTTGAGCGAGAAGGTGCCGCCGAAGCCGCAGCATTCTGATTCGCGTTCATGCTCCACGCGGGTCACGCCCGGCAGCGCGTCGACCAGGGCCACGCCGTGCTGGCGCGTACCCATTTCTCGACGGGCGCCGCACGAGGTATGCAGCACGATGCGCTCCTGCGGCTGGCCCGCCGCTGCGGCATCGCCAAAGTCCACCTTCAGCACATGCAGCAGGAATTCGCCCAGTTCATAGATGCGTCCGGCCAGTTCCAGTGCCTTGGGGCCGGCCACCGGATCGTCGGCAAAGAGCTGCGGCCAGTGGTGGCGCATCATGCCCGCGCACGAGCCCGATGGCACGATCACCGGCCAGGGCTGGCTGAACAGGTCGAGTTGGGCGCGCGCCACCGCACGGGCCGCGTCGGGGTTGCCGCTGCTGTAGGCGGGCTGGCCGCAGCAACTCTGGCCGCGCGGGAAGTGCACGGTGAGCCCTTCGCGTTCAAGCAGCCGCACGGCGTCGAGGCCGGCCTGCGGCACGAACATGTCGACCAGGCAGGTGGCAAACAGGTAGGCCTGCGTGGGGGCAGGGCCGGTGGGGTACTGACGATCCTTCATGTCTCGCTCCGGACGTGCTGGGGTCGCACGTTTCGGCGCATAATTCCCGCTTCCGCGCGGCGGTACAAATTGGTTGGACCAATCTGCGCAACGACGCGCGCAAGCTCAGGAGCGAGGACACACGGCATGACGGCAGCGGCAGTAAGGCACGGGCGCACCCGTGGGCGCGTGGAGTCGGTCATGCGCCGGATCGAGACCGCGCTGCTCGACGGCACCTGGCCGCCCGGCACGCGGCTGCCGGCCGAGCGGGTGCTGGCCGGGCAATACGAGGTCGCGCGCAACACCGTGCGCGAGGCGATCCAGCGCCTCGCCGCGCGCGGCCTGCTGCAGAGCCGGCGCGGTGCCGGGGTCTACGCCACCGACCAGCTGCGCGCCGGCATTGCCTCGCCCTGGGGCCAGCTGGTGGCCGACCACCCCGCACTGCGCGACGACATCCTGGAGTTCCGCCGCGTGCTGGAGGGCGCGACCGCGTATTTTGCGGCGCTGCGCGCGGATGCCGCTGACGTGAAGCGGATCCGCGCCCTGATGGCCGAGCTGGAACGCGCGCGCGCCGCCGACGACAAGCAGGCAGAGGCCGATGCCGATGCGCAGCTGCACGACGCCATTGCCCAGGCCTCGCACAACACCATGTTCCTGCACCTGCATACCAGCGTGATCGGCATGCTGCGCGAGCACATCACCATCAATGGCACCGGCCTGCGCGAACAGGACGACGGCGCGTCAGACCTGCTGCTGCTGCAGCACCGCACGCTGTGCGATGCGATTTGCGCGCGGCGCCCGGAAGAGGCGCGCACCGCCATGCAGACCCATATCGACTTCGTGCGCAGCCGGGTGGAGCAGGACGGCGCCTGAGCAGGTATTGGTCCTACCAGCGCCGCGGCGAGCCGGCTGCGGCACTCAGATCAGTCCGGCGCCGGCCAGTTCCCGCTTCAGGTAGGCATAGAAGATCGGTCCGGCGATCACGCCCGGGATGCCGAACAGCGTTTCCATCAGCAGCATCACCATCAGCAGTTCCCACGCCGCGGCCTGGATGCGCGCACCGATGATGCGCGCGTTCAGGAAGTACTCCAGCTTGTGGATCACCACCAGGAACACCAGCGACGCCACCGCGATCGGCAGCGACACCGACAGGGAGGCCACCACGATGGCGGTATTGGAAATCAGGTTGCCCAGCACCGGCAGCAGCCCGGCAACGAAGGTGATCACCACCAGCGTCTTGGTCAGCGGCAGGTGCACGCCAAAGAGCGGCAGCACCAGCAGCAGGTAGATCGCCGTCAGCACGGTGTTGATGGTGGAGATCTGGATCTGCGCGAAGATGAACTGCGAGAACGCCTGCTGCAGCGCGCGTGCGCGCGCCACCAGCGCCGCGGCCAGCGGCCGGCGATTGGGCCGAACCACCGCGCGATACAGCGCCACCATCGCGCCGATCACCAGCCCGATCAGGATATGCACCAGCGTGCGCAGCACCTCGGCGCCCAGCTTCTGCGCCATCGCGGCATGCTCGCGCAGCGTCTCGATCAGCGTGTTGGCCAGCTCGTCCACGCCCTTGGGCAGCGCATCGCTAAGCCACGGCGGCATCTGCCCGCGCGAGCGGTCGATGATGTCGGCCACATGGTTGAGCAGCCCGTCCAGGGTATTGCCCTCGCCACTGACAAAGCGCACCAGCAGCCAGCCCGCCAGCGTCAGCCCCAGCAGGATCAGCGCCGACAGGATGGCCACGGCCAGGGCGTCGTGGCGCTGGTGCAGGCGCTGCAGGCGCGGCGCCAGCACGTCCACCAGCGAGTACAGCAGCAGCCCGGACAGCAATGCCGCCACCAGGTTGGCGTGGAGCACGGTCCACAGCGCCAGGGCGGTCAGCAGGTAGGCGACGGTGCCGACGCTGTACCACGCGGCCGGCAGCAAGCGCGGGGTGGTGGTCGGGTCGGGGTCTTTCATCGAGGTCTCCGGCATGCAAATTGCTCAAAATTTATTCTGAATTCTCGCCGATCCAGATGTTGTTCCTGAGTCAGGCCGTGTGCGCTGAGGCGATGTTGGCATCACGGCACACGCAAAGGCTGTCTATATTAGGGGGAATCGCGCCCGGCAAGGCGCCCGGCGCACCGCTGTCATCGTTTTCCCCAGAGTCCAGGAACGGAACGCATGGCCTACACCCACACCATCGGCACCCACCGCCACGTCTTTGCCGACCTGCGCACGCTGCTGGCCCGGGCCAGCCCGGCGCGCTCCGGCGACGCGCTGGCGGGCGTTGCCGCGGCCAGCGAGCAGGAGCGGATGGCCGCGCGGCTGGCGCTGGCTGAGGTGCCGCTCAAGCAGTTCCTGACCGAGGCGCTGGTGCCGTACGAGGACGACGAGGTCACGCGCCTGATCCTGGACCGGCATGATGGCGCGGCCTTTGCCGCCATCGGCGCCACTACCGTGGGCGACCTGCGCAACTGGCTGCTGCTGCATGAAACCGACAGCGCCACGCTGGCGCGGGTGGCGCCGGGCATCACCCCGGAGATGGCCGCCGCGGTCAGCAAGCTGATGCGCAACCAGGACCTGGTGGCGGTGGCGCGCAAATGCCAGGTGGTGACGCGCTTTCGCAGCACGGTGGGGCTGCCGGGCCGGCTCTCGGTGCGGCTGCAGCCCAACCACCCGACCGACGATCCCAAGGGCATTGCCGCGTCGATCATCGACGGGCTGCTCTATGGCTGCGGCGATGCCACCATCGGCGTCAACCCGGCTTCGGACAACCTGGGCGCCATCGTCTCGCTGCTGCGCATGATCGACGAGCTGCGCAGCCGCTTCGACATCCCCACGCAATCCTGCGTGCTGACCCACGTCACCAATACCCTGCGCGCGATCGGGCAGGGCGCGCCGGTGGATCTGGTGTTCCAGTCGGTGGCCGGCAGCGAGCGCGCCAACGCGGCCTTCGGCATCAGCCTGGCGCTGCTGGCCGAGGCGCACGACGCCGCGCAGGCGCTGGCGCGCGGCACCGTTGGCGACAACCTGATGTACTTCGAGACCGGGCAGGGCAGCGCACTGTCGGCCAATGCGCACCACGGCGTCGACCAGCAGACCATGGAGGCGCGCGCCTACGCGGTGGCGCGCGCGTTCGCGCCGCTGCTGGTCAATACGGTGGTGGGCTTTATCGGTCCCGAATACCTGTACGACGGCAAGCAGATCATTCGCGCCGGTCTGGAAGACCACTTCTGCGGCAAGCTGATGGGGGTGCCGATGGGCTGCGACGTCTGCTACACCAACCATGCCGAGGCCGACCAGGACGACATGGACACGCTGCTGACGCTGTTCGGCGTGGCCGGCATCAATTTCATCATGGGCGTGCCCGGCGCCGACGACATCATGTTGAACTACCAGAGCACCTCGTTCCACGATGCGCTGTACCTGCGCGAGGTGCTGGGGCTGCGCCCCGCGCCGGAGTTCGAGGCCTGGCTGCAGCGCATGGGCATTGCCGATGCCAGCGGCAGGCTGCTCGAGCCCGCCGCGCGCCAGCCGCTGCTGCAGATGGCCCACAGCCTGTAAGGTGCAGCCGATGACGGACAGACGCCCGCCACCCGCCGATCCCGCCAACGCCGATGCCGACCCGTGGCAACGCCTGCGCCAGTTCACGCGCGCGCGTGTAGCGCTGGGCCGTACCGGCCACAGCCAGACCACCGATGCGGTGCTGGCCTTCGGGCTGGCCCATGCGCAGGCGCGCGATGCGGTGCACCTGCCGCTGGACGTGGGCGCGGTCACCGCGGCGCTGGATGCGGCGGGGGTACAGAACCTCGCCGTGCACAGCGCGGCGCCGGACCGCGCGCACTACCTGCGGCGCCCCGACCTGGGCCGGCGCCTGGACGATGCTAGCCGCGCGCGGCTGGCCGCGGCACGGCCTGGCGAGGCGCCCGATGTGGTGTTCGTGGTTGCCGACGGCCTGTCCGCGCTGGCCACGCAGACGCACGCGCTGCCATTGCTCGATGCCACCCGCCCGCGCCTGCCGCCGACATGGCGCATCGGCCCGGTGGTGGTGGCCGAGCAGTCGCGCGTGGCGCTGGGCGACGAGATCGGCGAGCTGCTGGGCGCGCGCCAGGTGGTGATGCTGATCGGCGAACGGCCGGGCCTGAGTTCTCCCGACAGCCTTGGCGTCTACCTGACCCATGCGCCGCGCACGGGCCGCACCGATGCCGAGCGCAACTGCATCTCCAACGTGCGCCCCGAAGGCCTGCCGTATGCGCAGGCCGCCGACCGGCTGGCCTTCCTGCTGCGCGGCGCGGCGGCATTGGGCCGCTCGGGCGTGGACCTGAAGGACGACAGCGTGCCGGCGTTGCCTGCAGGCTGAAACGTCTGCCTCACTCACCCGCCCGCCAGCATGCAAAACGGCCGCCACGCGGGTTCGCAACCGCGTGGCGGCCGTTCAGTGGCCAATAAAATGCGCCGCTTACATCATGCGGCGCGAAAACTGCCCGTGCCCAGCGTCCGACATCAACTTCGAGAACTGCTCGCCGCTCATGTGCACCAGTTCCTGGTGGTCACCGCCTTCGAAATACACGTCGGGCTGCGCCATCAGGCTGTCGTCCACATAGGTCTGCATGCCGTAGGCCATCGCCACCGGCGGGATCGCGCCGAGGTCGCAATCCTTGAAGATCTCGCGGATCTCGTCCTCATGCGCCAGCACCAGGTTGCGCCCGGTCTGTTCGCAGATGGCGGCCATGTGCAGATGGTGGCTTGAAGGAATCACGGCAGCGACATAGCCGCGGTCATCCTCCAGCAACAGCGTCTTGGCCAGCCGGTCCCCGGGAACATGCGCTGCCTCGGCAGTGGCCATGCTGCTGAGGGTGTAGGGGTGGCGGATGATGTCGTACTGGGTGTTCTTGCTGCTCAGGCAGCTTGCAAGCGTGCTAGCCAGGGCCATGGTAGCTCCTCAGGTGCGGATGCGCCGACGGTTATCCTTGTGCTCCTACTATAGTCCGTGGCGACCACTGCCGAAGGCACCGCTAGCGGTGCAGCCGCGGCCACACTGCCTGCAGCTCGGTTTTCAGGAAGTTCAGCAGGTAGCGCGTGGCCAGCGTCTGGTAGCGGTTGGGCATGGTCAGCATGTAGAGCTTGCTGCCGAACACGCTGATGCGGTAGTCGCACAGCAGCGGCACCAGGGCGCCGCTGTCCAGTTCCGCGCCGATCGCATAGATCGGGAAGATGCCGATGCCCAGGCCCGCCAGCACCGCCTCTTTCAGGAAGGCAAAGTTCTCGGAGGTGAGCGTTGGCTCCAGCACCACCTGCTCACGGATCTCACCGCCGTCGCCGCCGCCACTGTGCCGGATGCCCGTTGCCTTGAGCTTCTGCCCCTCGGGCGACGCGCACACGAACGCATGCCCCTGCAGCTCGGCCAGCGCTTGCGGCGCCAGGTGGCCGGCGAGGTAGGCTGGCGACGCGCACACGATCCAGTCGACTTCGCCGATCTCGGTGGCGACCACTGAATCCGGCGGGGTGGAGATGATGCGCAGGGCCACTTCGACGTCCTCGGACACCAGGTTGTGCACACGGTTGTCGAAGACCACGTCGAGCGTGATGTCGGGATAGCGCTGCTTGAACAGCACCAGCAGCGGCGACAGCAGTGAATGGCCCAGCCCGGTAGGCACCGAGAGCCGCACATGGCCCTTCAGGCTTTTGCCCATATTACTGATCAGTGCATTGGCGGCGGCCACCTCGCCGAGGATGTTGCGGCCGTGCTCGTACAGGCCGGCACCGACCGGAGTCGGCTCGACATGGCGCGTGGTCCGGCGCAGCAGCTGCACACCCAGCTCTTCTTCGAGCGCCTTGAGCCGGTAGCTGACATTGGCGCGCGTCATCTTGAGCTTGCGCGCGGCCGCGCTCAGGTTGCCCGCATCGACGATGTCGACGAACAGGCGCAGGGCGTTCAGGTCCATGGGGTGATCAATGAAAGAGGGGGCGATTACAGCCCCCGTATATTGCCATGCTCTTGGCGGCGTCCCGCGGCATTGCACCGCGGGGTGCGCATCAATGCTCGTGATGCAGGTATCTGGCCTGGCGCGGCAGGCGCAGGCTGACGAAGAAGGCAATCACCATCATCGCCGTCACGTACCAGTAGAACGCGGTCTCGTGGCCTAGCGTCTTCATGCCCAGCGCCACATACTCGGCCGAGCCGCCGAAGATCGCGTTGGCGATGGCATAGGCCAGGCCCACGCCCAGCGCGCGCACCTCGGGCGGGAACATCTCGGCCTTCACGATGCCGCTGATCGAGGTGTAGAAGCTGACGATGGCCAGCGCCACGGCAATCAGCACAAAGGCAAGCTCAGGGCTGCTGACCGTGCCCAGCGCGGTCAGGATCGGCACCGTGCAGAGCGCACCCAGCGCGCCGAACAGCAGCATGTTGGTGCGCCGGCCGATGCGGTCGGAGAGCGCGCCGAACACCGGCTGGATGCACATGTACAGGAACAGGCATCCCGTCATCACATAGCTGGCGGTCTTGATCGACATGCCGGCAGTGTTGACCAGGTACTTCTGCATATACGTGGTGAAGGTGTAGAAGATCAGCGAGCCGCCCGCGGTATAGCCCAGCACGGTGAAGAAGGCGGCCTTGTGGTGGCGGAACAGCGCGGCCACGCTGCCGGCTTCCTTGTTGCCGCGGGTGGCTGCCGACGAGGTCTCGTGCAGCGTGCGGCGCAGGAACAGCGCCACCACCGCGGTGACCGCGCCGACCACGAACGGGATGCGCCAGCCCCAGGCCTTCAGTTCGGACTCGTCCAGCAGCTGCTGCAGGATCACCACCACCAGCACTGCCAGCAACTGGCCGCCGATCAGCGTCACATACTGGAACGACGAGAAGAAGCCGCGCCGGCCGCGCAGCGCCACCTCGCTCATATAGGTGGCGGTGGTGCCGTACTCGCCGCCGACCGACAGGCCCTGCACCAGGCGCGCGAGCAGCAACAGCGCCGGCGCCCAGTTGCCGATGCTGTCATAGGTGGGCAAGCAGGCAATCAGCAGCGAGCCGGCACACATCATGATCACCGAGATCAGCATCGAGTTCTTGCGGCCATGGCGGTCGGCGATGGTGCCGAACAGCCAGCCGCCAATGGGCCGCATCAGGAAGCCGGCGGCAAACACGCCGGCGGTGTTCAGCAGCTGCGCGGTGGGATCGGACTTGGGGAAGAACGACGGCGCGAAGTAGATCGCGCAGAAGGCGTAGACGTAGAAGTCGAACCATTCGACCAGGTTGCCCGACGAGGCGGCGACGATGGCGTAGACGCGCTTGCGCACTTCTTCGCGGCTCGGGGCGGCCGTTTGGGCTGGAGTAGCGGTGAGATCGGTCATGTTGTTGTGTGCAGTCAGGGGCGGCGCAGGGCAGCCGCGGGTCAGGTCGCGCTGCGCAGTGCTGGCGGCAGATGCCGGAAGACATGGCGGCCGCAGGGCACCGGAACGGTGGGGGCGGCAAGGGGAACACGGGGGAAGGCCGGGCGGAAGCCCGTCGGTCTGGGGCGTGAACTGGCGCGCACTGCGGCGCATTTGCCATCGAAGCGTAGCCCGATCCGCCAGACCTGCCCACCCCTTGATATGCTGCAGTGCAGCATGGATCGACCGGGTCGACGCAGCCATCAGGGTTTGCGGGCGATTGTCCATGTGGCTGGACACTGAATCTGGCTGCGGCCCGTCTGGCGCCCAACCGCAACAGGGTATTGCTTGCGCTGCGGCTTGCAGTGTGCGCGGGGATGGGCAATGATGCGAGCCGGACCTTCAACTGGCCTACTGCGCCCCCCGTTTGCCATGCACCGCTCGTTGCGTCGATGGCTGTGCCTGCCTTTGCTCTTTGCCGGCGCCAGCGCCCCTGCCCAGGACCTGGTCGAATGCAAGCGGATCGAGCACGACCAGCTGATCACCGCCTCGCAGGAAACGCTGCTGTTCCTGCGCTGCCGTGCGCGCCAGGTCGCGTATGAAGCGCCGCGCCTGAAGGGTGTTTCGCAGCGCGTAAAGGACGACCTGGTGTTCGCCTGCCTGGACCAGGCCGACGCCGTGGAGCACCAGCTGCGCGTGCGCCACGGCTACTCGCGCGACACGCTGGCGCGCCAGCGCTGCGAACTGTCCTTGCCGGCGCCCGGGGGCTGACTTCTGGCCCGGCGGGCAACGGCTCAGGCAAAGCCCCCGTTCACCCGCACCACCTGCGCATTGACCCACGCCCCATCCGGCCCGGCCAGGAACGACACTGCCGCGGCAATGTCCTCGGGCGTGCCCAGCCGCTCCAGCGGCGCCACTTTGGACAGCTGCGCCACCTGCTCTTCCGATTTGCCATCGAGGAACAGCTCGGTCGCGACCGGCCCCGGCGCCACCGCGTTGGCGGTGATGCCGCGCCCGCGCAGCTCGTTGGCCAGGACCCGCACCAGCCCTTCCACGCCTGCCTTGGCTGCGATATAGGGACCGTAACCGGGGAAAGAACGCGCGATCACGCTGGTCGACAGCGCGATGATGCGTCCGCCCTGGCCCAGCCGGGCGGCGGCCTCGCCCAGCACCAGGAAAGCGCCGCGCAGGTTGGTGGCGATGGTCTGGTCGAAGGCGTCCAGGCTGGCCGGCGCAACCGGCGCCATCTGCATGATGCCGGCGCTATTGACGACCACGTCGAGCCGGCCGAACGCCCGCTGCGCGGCATCGAACAGCCGTGCCACGTCTGGCGCGTGCGCCACATCGCCCTGGATGGCGATGGCATTGACGCCGGCCTCGCGCGCCGCCGCCACTGTCTCTTGGGCCCGGGCGGCGCTGCCGGCGTAGCCAATGGCGACGTCGAAGCCGTCGGCGGCCAGCCGCAGCGCGATGGCGCGGCCGATGCCGCGGGAGGCGCCGGTGACGAGCGCGGCGCGGCGGGAAATAGCTGGGGTGAAGGTCATGGCAGTTTCCTTGGGGAGCAAAGGGAAGATGACCTCATGATGGATGTTGGCTGTCTTTGGATAAATGTGCGGAAATAAACTTTATTAGCTAAAATTTCTCAACAATATCTGGCGTGCCGCATGCGCCGCACCGCATTGCACATCCGGGAAATCCCGCGCTGGCGTTGCAGGCTCCGCCTGCGCCGCCCCCAAGCATGCGTTAAGATTCTTCCTTTCCAGCCGTCTTTGGCGCTGCATCCTGCCGCTGTATCCCGCGTTTCGCCATGAGCAACCTGAACCAGCAATCCATCCTCTCCGTCCATCACTGGACCGACACCCTTTTCAGCTTTACCTGCACGCGCGACCCTGGTTTTCGCTTTGAAAATGGCCAGTTCGCCATGGTCGGGCTGGAGGTGAACGGTCGCCCGCTGCTGCGCGCCTACAGCATTGCCAGCGCCAACTATGAGGAAACGCTGGAATTCTTCAGCATCAAGGTGCCCGACGGCCCGCTGACCTCGCGCCTGCAGCATCTGCGCGAGGGCGACCAGATCTTCGTCGGCAAGAAGCCGACCGGCACGCTGCTGGTGGACAACCTGCTGCCCGGCAAGACGCTGTGGCTGCTGGCCACCGGCACCGGCCTGGCGCCGTTCCTGTCGATCATCCGCGATCCGGAGGTCTATGAGCGCTACGACAAGGTCGTGCTGACCCACACCTGCCGCTTTGTCGAAGAACTGGCCTACCGCGAGCTGATCCAGGAACACCTGCCGCAGCACGAGCACCTGGGCGATCTGGTGCGCGAGAAGCTGGTGTACTTCCCGACCGTGACGCGCGAAGAGTTCGATAACCGCGGCCGCATCACCGACCTGATCGCCTCGGGCGAGCTGTTCGAGCGCCTGGGCGTGGAGCCGTTCTCGCTGGAGAACGACCGCATCATGCTGTGCGGCAGCCCTGACATGCTCAAGGACGTCCGCGCCATCCTGGAAGAGCGCGGCTTTGCCGAAGGCAATATGAGCCATCCTGGCCATTTCGTGCTGGAAAAGGCCTTCGTCGGCTAAGGCCGGCCTGCCCCGGCGCGGATCGGTTCCGTGCCGGGGCGCATCCCTGCTGTACCCCCCGCTGTACTCCCGCTATACCTCCCGCTATACCTCCCGCTATACCTCCCGCTATACCTCCCGCTATACCTCCCGCGTCATCCCCTTCAGGTCGATCCACTCGGCAAACTGCGCCTCGGTGACATGCCCGGACGCGATCGCCGCCTCGCGCAGCGACAGGTTGCGCTTGACCGCCAGCTTGGCGATCTCCGCGGCCTTGTCGTAGCCGATATGCGGGTTGAGCGCGGTCACCGGCATCAGCGAACGCTCCAGCAGTTCGGCGATGCGTTCGCGGTCGGCCTCGACGCCTTCGACCATATGCTCGGCAAAGCTCGACGCGGCGCCCGCCAGCAGGCTCACCGACTGCAGCAGGCTGTAGATGATCACCGGCTTGTAGGCGTTCAGCTCCAGCGTGCCCAGCCCGTTGGCCAGCGTCACCGTGGTGTGGTTGCCGATCACGCGGCAGCACACCATTGCCAGCGCCTCGGCCTGGGTCGGGTTGACCTTGCCCGGCATGATCGATGAGCCCGGCTCGTTGGCCGGCAGCACCAGCTCGGCAAAGCCGGCGCGTGGCCCTGAGCCCAGCAGCATGAAGTCGCGCGCGATCTTCAGGAACGACGAGGCCGTGGTGCTGAGCGCGCCGGACAGGTCGGCCAGCGCATCGTGCGAGGCCTGCAGCGCATAGCGGTTGGGCGCGGGCTCGAACGGCAGGCCGGTGTAGTCGGCCAGCGCGCGCGCGAAGGCCGCGGCGAAGCCGTGCGGGGCGTTCAGGCCGGTGCCCACCGCGGTGCCGCCCTGTGCCACCGGCATCGCGCGCAGCATGGCCTGCTGCAGGCGCGACTGCGCATCGGCCACCTGCGTCATGTAGCCCGAGAACTCCTGCCCCAGCGTCAGCGGCACCGCATCCTGCAGGTGGGTGCGGCCGACCTTGACGATATCGGCAAAGGCTTCCACCTTGCGCGCGAAGGTCTGCTGCAGCTGCTCCAGTGCCGGCAGCAGTTGCTGCTGGATTGCGCGCGTGGCGGCGATATGCATCGCGGTGGGGAAGCTGTCGTTGGAGGACTGGCTGGCGTTGACGTGGTCGTTGGGATGCACCGGCGTCTTGCTGCCGACCTTGCCGCCCAGCAATTGAATCGCGCGGTTCGCGATGACCTCGTTCAGGTTCATGTTGGTCTGCGTGCCGGACCCGGTCTGCCAGACCGACAGCGGGAACTCGTCGGGCCAGCGGCCTTCGATGACTTCGGTCGCGGCTTGTTCGATCGCGTGCGCCAGTTCGGGCTTGAGCACGCCAAGCTCAACATTGGCGCGCGCCGCGCACAGCTTCAGGACGGCAAAGGCCTCGATCAGCGCCGGCGGCATTTTCTCGTTGCCGATGCGGAAATTCTGGCGCGAGCGCTCGGTCTGCGCCCCCCACAGGTGATCGGCGGGCACGGGCACGTCGCCCAGGCTGTCTTTCTCGATGCGGGTGGCGGCGGTGGACGGGTCAGACATGGGCAGACTCCTATGCAAGGCAGCGGACGGTTGGACCGGGTGGCTTGGTGCAGTCCATTAGAATACCGCTTCACCGCGGCCGGCGCCCACGCGCCCGCCGCCCTTGCCTTGCCCTTAGCGACATCCCTCGGCCGCATGCTCATCGCCCAGCTCAAGTCCTTCTTCATGGTGGCCCGCATCGGCAGCGTCACGCAGGCCGCCAAGCGCCTGGGCCTGTCGCAGCCCACCATCACCGCGCAGATCCGTGCGCTGGAAGAAGCCTACGGGGTCGAGCTGTTCCACCGCGGCGGGCGCCGCCTGGCGCTGTCAGACGCGGGGCTGGCATTGCTGCCGCGCGTCGAGGCGCTGGTGCAGCAGGAAACCGAGATCGACTTCTTCCTGCGCCATTCGGGCGACCTGCGCACCGGCAGCCTGCGCGTGGGCGCGACCGCGCCCTACTATGTGCTGGAGCTGATCCGCGGCTTCAGCGAGCGCTTTCCCGCCATCGATGTCAGCGTGGTGACGGGCAATTCGCAGGAGGTGCTGGAAGCGCTGCAGGAATACCGCGTCGATATCGCCACCTCGTCGCAGCGGGTGGACGACGCGCGCCTGTCGCGCGTGCTGCTGGGCGTGGACCCGCTGATGCTGGTAGTGCACCGCACCCATGCGCTGGCCGGGCACACCGAAGTGGCCGTCAGTGCGCTGGCGGGTTGCCGCCTGCTGATGCGCGAGCTCGGGTCGACCACGCGCATCGCCACCGAAGACATGCTGGCGCAGGCGCGCGTGAGCCCCGCCGCGCAGATGGAGATCGGCAGCCGGGAGTCGATCCGCGAGGCCGTTATCCGCAATCTGGGCGTATCGGTGATCGCCCGGCACGAGGTGCCGAGCCATCCGGACCTGCGCGTGCTGGGCTTCACCGATGCCTCGCCCTGCCTGCACGAGTATCTCTACTGCCTGCGCGAGCGGCGCGGCGCCAGGCTGATCGATGCCTTCGTCGCGCTGGCCGAGCCGCCGCAGGGGCGGCAGGAATCGGGCGCGGACCGCTAAGCCGTCATCTTCAGGCACTGCTCCATGCAGGCTGCGCAGGCGCGGGCGCATTCCTGGCAGTGCTCGTTGTCATGGTGCTCGCATTCCTCCTTGCACCACTTGCAGACTTCGGCGCAGTCTTCGCACACCAGCGTCGCGAACTCGCTGTTGCGCAGCATGTAGGACGCGGCCAGCTGGGCGATGCCGGCGCAATCCATGTCCAGCGCGATGCAGCGCGCCATCTTGCGCACGTCCTGTTCTTCCAGGCAGGCCGCGGCGCACTTGAGTGCGGCAGCGGATGCGGCATTGCAGGCGGCAATGCAGTCGGCGTAGCGGGCGGCGTTTTCCTGCACGGTGGGTCGGATCATGGAACGTCCTCCTTCGGGGGTAGGTGGATGGGACCAGCATGCCCACGGTGCCGGAAGCGGCGCATCCGCACGTGCACGGGGCATCGTTATCCACAATAGCAGGCGCTGCCGGTTCCTGTCGGCCCGGTATTTGCTGCGCCCCGCTGGTTACAATGCCAACTGAGCGCAGCAGATCGGCGACGGCGCGCACGCAGCGCCGCCGTCACCTGCGACCATGGCCGGGCACCACCGGCCCGCATTGCGCATCTAACAGGCACGGTCCGGCCGCACTGGCGGGGCCGATGCAAACACACACCGGCAGCACGGGGAAGGAAGGCACATCATGGGCGAGGCAAAACGGCGGGGAACCCCCGAGGAGCGTGCGGCACAGGCACGCGCAAAGATCGAGGCCTTGCGCCCCGCCCAGCTGGTCTGCGGGCACTGCAAGACCGCGTTCGCGCAATTCGACGCGCTCGACGTGCCGGGCCTGCCCGGCATCGATGCCGTATTCGGCGGCGAATGCCCCGGCTGCGGCAACGACGTGGTGGTGTTCAAGGGCGCGCCCGATGCGGTGGCCCAGGCCATGATCGCGTGGGAGAAGATGCTGGGCGCCGATGCGCAGCTGGGCTACCAGTCCAGCGATGGCCGCCACGTGCCGTTCGAGCCCGAGGGGGCCGGCGGCGCGGCGTCGGACAAGCCCGGCGGCACCATCCACTGAGCCCCCGGCCGGGGCCGCCTACTGCGGGCTGAGCTCGCCCGCCAGTTCCGGCGGGCCGATCTCATAGCGCCCGCGGCCCGCGCCCTTGGCGCGGTATAGCAGCACGTCCGCCAGCCGCATCAGTTCGCGGTCCTGCGCCGGGCCGCCGTTGTAGAGCGCCACGCCGATGCTGACGTCCACGTCGGCGGATACGTCCTCGAAGTCGAAGGGCTCGTCCATCGCCTGCAGGATGGCCTGCGCCACGCGGCGTGCCGCGGCGGGCTGGGTCATGTCTTCGAGCACCACCGCGAACTCGTCGCCACCCAGCCTGGCGACGGTGTCGCGCTCGCGCACGCAGCGGCGCACGCGCTGGGCAAAGGTCTGCAGCAGCTGGTCGCCGGCGGCGTGGCCGTGGATATCGTTGACGGCCTTGAAGCGGTCCATGTCCAGGTACAGCAGGGCCATCAGCGTGCCATGCTCGCGGCTGCGCACCATCGCCGCGTGCAGCTGGCCCTCGAAGGCGCTGCGGTTCATCAGCTGCGTCAGGTGGTCGGTGCGCGACATGCGCGCCAGGCGTTGCGTCTCCAGCTTGCGCTGCGTGATGTCCTGCACGTGGATATGCACGCCCACCACCTCGCCGCCGTCGGCGCTCCATTCCGGGCGCAGGCTGCTCTCCATGCAGTGGTATTCGGGGTCGCTGTCTTCGGTTTCGAAGGTCACCGCAGTGCCCGCCAGCGCGCGCTGCATGAAGGGCTGCACGCGCGCGTAGCGGGCCTCGCCCAGGATTTCGCGCACGTGCCTGCCGCGCAGTTCCTCCGGCTTCAGGCCGAAGACACGTTCGTAGGCCTGGTTGTTGAACACATAACGCTCATCGGTGTCGATAAAAGCCAGCAGCGACGGCAGCGTGTCGGTCACCGCGCGCAGGCGCCGTTCGCTGCGGTCCAGCGCCTGGCGGCGCTCGCGCACGTCGCGCATCAGCTTGATGAAGGCGCGCGTCAGGTCGCCGATCTCGTCGCGCTGCTGCCGTGTCGGCAGCCGCTCGAACGCGGACAGGTCGTTGGCGCTGGCCTGCACCACCTTGTGCAGGCGCGCCAGCGGCGCCAGCTGGCGCCGCACCGCCAGCCAGATCAGCAGGGCCACCGCCGCCATGGCCACCCCGGCCATGCCCAGGAAGCGCTGCTGCATCTGGTGCAGCGGTGCGTAGGCCTCGCGCGCGGGCAGCAGCGCCACCAGTTCCCAGCCGGTGCTCGACATCAGGTAGCGCGCGATCACCGGCCGAGCCGGCGTGAGGAATTCCAGCGGCGCGGGGCTGTCATCCTCGCCGCAGGTATCGGCCACGGCCAGCGCCGGCTGGCGCGCCTGCGCGGGATCGGGATGGCGGATATAGACCGGCTTGGGGCCGGCCGATACCAGGCAGTAGTAGCCGGTGGTGCCAAGGCGGTTGTGCAGGATCTCGACCAGGAAGTTGGCGCTGGACAGGTCCAGCCAGCCGCCCACCAGGCCGACGAAGGTCCGGTTCGGCGTCAGCACCGGCACCGCCACCATCACCCCCATCTGGCCGTTGGTGCGCGAGCGGATGGGCGGCGACACCACGGGCGCGAGCGAGCGGGCGGCCTCGCGGAAATAGCTGCGGTCGCCAACCTCCGCCCCGCTGCCGCGGTTGCTGACGATGTTGCCCTGCATGTCGGCAACCAGCAGCGCGTTGAACGCGGCCGGCACCGGGATCGCTGCGGACAGCGCATCCAGCGCCCGCTCGCGCACCGCGGCGGCCTGCGCGCCGTGCGCCTGCGCCAGCAGGCCGCTGAGTTGCGCAGCCTGGTGCGACAGCAGCACGATGCGGTCGTTCATGGCGGTGTCGAGCTGGCTGGCGGTCAGCTTGACGACGGAGTCCTGCTGGACCTGCAGCGCATCGTGCAGGTCGCGGTGGGCATCGTACAGGGCGGTCAGTACGATGCCGGTGCCGAACACCGCGGCCAGCACGGTGGTGATGATCGCAATGCGCGCTTTCAGCGTGGGTGTGTAGACGGGCATGTAGGGCGCAGTTGGGGCGCCAGTGGCGCGGACTGTCGCGTACTTGTGGGGCATCTCCGGTGCAACCCTAACATACCCTGCCGTAGTGGGGCATGCGGTCTTTCCCCCGAACGGGTTCATCCCCGGCGGGGGTGTGCGGGCTGCCTGTGCCACGGTATAGTCCCCGGTTAATGCGAAGGCACGTCCACGCAGACGGCATGCCCCTGCTGCATGCCGGAACCGATCGACCATGAGACTGACTTCGCTTTCCCCTGCCCTGTTGTCATTGCTGGTCGCGGCCGGCGGCGCGCTGTTGACGGCAGGGGCATGGCTGCAGGCGGAGCGGCTCGAGCGCCGCGAGGCGCAGCAGCATTTCGACGCGCTGCTGGGACAGGCCGGCAGCGCGCTGCGCGAGCGCATGCTCGAGAACGAACGCCTGCTGCGCGGCGTGGCCGCCGTGCTGAGCGCCAACCCCGACACCTCGCGCACGCAGTGGCGCGACTATCTCTATACCGCCCAGCTCGACGACCTGCCCGCGGGCACCCAGTCAATCGGCTACGCGCCGCTCACGCCGTTGCAGCGCGTGCCGCGGCTGGTGCAGGCCGCCCGTGCCGACGGCCTCGCCGACTATGACATTCATCCCGGCGGCAAGCGCGACCTGTACGCACCGATCTTCTATATCGAACCGCTGGACGGGCGCAACACGCGCGCCGCCGGCTTTGACATGCTGTCCGAGCCGACGCGCCGGGCGACGCTGGAAGCCGCCCGCGACAGCGGCGAACCGCGGCTCACGCCCGGCCTGGCACTGGTCCGCGAAACCGAGGCGGCGCAGCGCCAGCACGGCGCGCTGGTATTCCTGCCGGTCTACGCCGGCGAGGCGCCGGTCAGTACGGTGGCGCAGCGGCGCCAGGCGGTGCTCGGCTATGTCTACGTGTCGCTGCGCCTGGGCGACCTGATGCGCGCAGTCGGCGCCCCGGCGGCGGCGGAACTGGAGCTGTCGCTGTATGAGGGCTCCCCGGCCGCTCCCGGGCCGATGCTGTCCGGCGGGCCGACCGAAGGCGAGCGCCGCGAGGACGGCAGTGCCGCGCTGCTGCAGGGCGAGCGCCAGCTCCAGTATGGCGGGGTCACCTGGACGCTGCGCGGCGCCACGCGCCCCGCCTTCGAAGCCGCGCATGGCCCGCGGCAGGCGTACCTGGTGCTGGCCGCGGGCACGCTGGCCACGCTGCTGCTGGCGTGGCTCGCCCATGCACTGGCACGCCAGGGCCGCGCCGCGCGCCAGCGTGAAGCGCAGGCCGTCCATGCCTGGGAAGATGACAACGCCATGCTGCAGGCGTGCATGGCGCAGTCGAACGACGGCTTCCTGCTGGCCGATGCACAGGGCGTGGTGGTGCGAGCGAGCGAGCGGGCAGGGCAACTGTTCGGCGCCGATCCCGCGGCACTGGCCGGGCGCAGCCTGGACACCCTGGTTCCCGGCGCCACCGGCGTAGTCCCCAGCGGCGCTGCCGCAGGGGCCGAGGCCCACCGTGAACTGGCGGGCGTGCGCGCAGACGGCAGCCGCTTCGCGCTGCGCGCCAGCGCCGCGCGCCTGCCTGCGGCCAACGCCTGCACCGCGCACTGGCTGTGGGCGGTCACGGACCTGGAGCCGGAACGGCGCGCCCAGCAGTCTGCCGCGGTGCAGGCCGCGCGCTATGCCGGGCTGCTCGACCATGCCGCCTTCTGCGTGATCACCTTCGATGAGGACGGGCTGATCACCGGCATCAACGCGGCTGGCCAGCGCATGCTCTGGTACAACGCCGCGGAACTGGTCGGCCGCATGCACATGACCGGCCTGCATGTTGCCGACGAACTGGCCGACCATGGCCGCGTGCTCAGCGGCGAGCTGGGCGAGCCGGTGCCGCCGGGACTGCCCGCCCTGGTGGCCAAGGCACGGCTTGGCCTGACCGACGAGCGCGAATGGACCTGGGTGCGCAAGGGCGGCTCGCGCATGCCGGTGCAACTGGCGGTGTTCGCCCTGCCGGCGCCCATCGAGGCTCCGGCCGCTGACGCTGCGCCAGCCGGGCCCGCCGATGGTGCCGATGGTGCCGATGGTGCCGATGGTGCCGATATGCCCCGCTCCGCGCCGTCGCCTGGCTACCAGGCCATCGGCTACGACCTGACCGAGCGCCGCCGCGTCGACAAATACATCCGCCACCTGGCGCTGCACGACCCGCTGACCGGCCTGCCCAACCGCGCCGAGCTGAGCGAGCGCGCGCAGGCGCTGCTGCTGCACGCGCGCACCCACGGCGAGCGCGTGGCCCTGCTGCTGCTCGACCTGGACCATTTCAAGCACATCAACGACTCGCTCGGCCACCCGGTCGGCGACGACGTGCTGCGCACCATGGCCGACCGCCTCAAGGGCGCGGTACGACAGGGCGACCTGGTGGCGCGCATGGGCGGCGATGAATTCGGCGTGGTGCTGGGCGGCCTGCGCCACGACAGCGAAGCCGAGCTGATTGCCGCCAAGATCCAGGCGCGCGTCAATGAAGAACTGCAGGCCGGCGGCCAGCGCCTGCGCGTGACGCCATCGATCGGCATGGCGATCTTTCCGGACGATGGCGATAGCCTGACCGAGCTGCTCAAGGCTGCCGATTCGGCTGTCTACGCGGCCAAGCACGACGGGCGCGCACAGTTGCGCCGCTTTGCCAGCGCCATGGCCGAGGCCTCGCTGGCGCGCTTCACCATCGAAGGGCTGCTGCGGCGCGCGCTCGCCGGCGATGAGTTCCGGCTGCGCTACCAGCCGATCGTCGATGCCGCGACCCTGGCGATCACCGGCGTCGAGGCGCTGATTACCTGGAACACCCCGGAACGCGGCGCCATGCAGCCGGCCGAGTTCATCCCCATCGCCGAGCAGAGCGGCCTGGTGGCGCCGCTGGGCGAATGGACCCTGGCCACCGCCTGCCGCGAAATCCAGGCCCTGCGCCAGGCGCTGGGCAGCGAGATCGAGGTCGCGGTCAATATCTCGCCACTGCAGCTGCGCCAGGCCAACTTCCCCGATACCGTGGCGCACTGCCTGCAGCAGGCCGGCCTGCCGCCGCAGGGACTGGTGATCGAGGTCACCGAAGGCATCCTGGTCGACGGCGGCGAGACCACCATCGAGACCTTCCGCCGGCTGCGCGAGCTGGGCGTGGGGCTGTCGATCGACGACTTCGGCACTGGCTACTCCGGGCTCAATTACCTGACCCGGCTGCCGATCAGCCGGCTCAAGATCGACAAGTCCTTTGTCGACGACGTGGCCACGCCCGGCCACGACCAGGCGGTGGCCGCGGCGATCATCGCGCTGGGCCACCAGCTGCACCTCAAGGTGATTGCCGAAGGGGTGGAGACGGCGGCGCAGTTCGAGTTCCTGCGGGCGCAGGGGTGCGACGGGCTGCAGGGGTTCCTGTTCAGCCAGGCGGTGCCGCACGAGGTGCTGCGGGAGATCCTGGAAAAGGGGATTCGCGTGCCGACCCCCACGTCTGCGGGCGCCACGGCGCTGCGCGAGTCCTGATCGTCCAGGGGCATCATTTATAACTTGCCGGCGTGCATGCGCCGCTGCCCCATCCCAAATCCCCCGATACCTCCATCGAAATACTTTGCCGATCTGCCACACGGCTGGCATCTGCGCTGCCTATGCTGGCGACCGATTCAACTGAGATTGCGGAGATTCGGTGATGCAGGCAGGCAAGTCCGGGGAGGGCCGGGCATTCCTGGCGGTGGAGCAGGTCAGCAAGCGCTTTGGCAGCTTCGTCGCGCTGGACGGCGTGTCGCTGTCGGTCGGGCAGGGGGAGCTGCTGTGCCTGCTGGGCCCGTCCGGGTGCGGCAAGACCACGCTGCTGCGCATCATCGCGGGACTTGAGCGCGAGGACGCAGGGCGCATCCATGCCGGCGCGCGTGAACTGACCGGCCTGCCGCCGCAGGCGCGCGACTACGGCATCCTGTTCCAGTCCTACGCGCTGTTTCCCAACCTGACCGTGGCGCAGAACGTGGCCTATGGCCTGCATGGGCGCGGCATGGGACGCACGCACCGCGACGCGCGCGTGGCCGAGATGCTCGACCTGGTCGGCCTGGCCGGCAGCGAGCGCAAGTTCCCGGGCCAGCTCTCCGGCGGTCAGCAGCAGCGCGTGGCGATGGCCCGTGCGCTGGCGCCGGCGCCTTCGCTGCTGCTGCTGGATGAGCCGATGTCGGCACTCGACGCGCGCGTGCGCGAACACCTGCGGCTGGAGCTGCGCCAGCTGCAGCGCAGGCTGAATATCACCACCGTGATGGTCACCCACGACCAGGAAGAGGCCATGACCATGGCCGACCGCATTGCCGTGATGGACGGCGGGCGCATCGTGCAGGCCGGCACTCCCGCCGAAATCTATGAGCAGCCGGCGTCGGCCTTTGTCGCCGGTTTTGTCGGGCAGGCCAACTGGCTGCCGGGGCGCAGCGCGCAGGCCGGGCGCTTCACCGTTGGCGAGGGCAGCCAGGCCGTCGAATTCCTGGTCGACACGCCGCAGCCGGCGGCATCCGCCGGCCGGCTGTGCTGCCGCCCGGAAGCGGTGCGGCTGGACCCGGATCCCGCCGAGCCCAACCGGCTGCTGGCGCGCGTGGTCGACCAGACCTACCTCGGCAACCGCTACCGGCTGGCGCTGGAAGCGGACCGCCTGCCGGGGCTGGCCCTGTTTGCCGACGTGGCGCGCGAAGCTCGGCACCGGCTGCCCGACGCGGGCGGCCACAAGTTCTGGATTGCGCTGCCCGCGCGGGCGTTGCGGGTGTTTGCATGATGCGCGCGGTCACTGTCGTCCTGCCCGCGGCTACCCAGGCAGTATCGCCGCGCGGCACCGGCCTGGCCTCCCGGCTGGCGCACGGTGCCCCCGCCGCGATGAAGTGGCTCTGGCTGGCCGGGCTGGCCGTCGGCCTGCTGCTGCCGTTGCTGGCGCTGTTCCGCCAGGCGTGGTTCGATGCGGCGGGGCAATGGGCGCTGGGCGCGCGCATGGCGGCGCTTGTGACCAGCCCCAACTTCCTGCCGATGCTCGGCCGCAGCGTGGCGGTGTCGCTGGCGGTGGTGGCGCTGGTGGTGCCGCTGGCATTTGGCTTTGCCTATGCGCTGCAGCGTTCCTGCATCGCACTGCGGCCGCTGTGGCGCGGCATTGCGCTGTTGCCGCTGTTTGCGCCGTCGCTGCTGCCGGCGATCGCGCTGGTCTACCTGTTCGGCAACCAGGGCATCTTTCGCGGCGCCTTCGGGCCGGGCGGCATCTATGGCTTCTGGGGCATCGTGCTGGGCGAGGCCTTCTACACCTTCCCGCATGCGCTGATGGTGCTGGTGGCGACATTGTCGCTGGCCGATGCGCGCCTCTATGAGGCGGCGCGCGCGATGGGCGCCAGCCCGTGGCGCACCTTCTGCACGGTCACGCTGCCGGGCGCGCGCCAGGGCCTGTTCGCCGCCGCCTGCCTGGTGCTGACGCTGGTGATCACGGACTTTGGCGTACCCAAGGTGGTGGGCGGCGGTTATCCGGTGCTGGCGCTGGAAGCGTACAAGGCCGTGGTCGGGCAGCAGCAGTTCGACCGCGGCGCGCTGATTGGCATGCTGCTGCTGGCGCCCGCGCTGCTGACCTTTGCCGTGGACATGGCAATGCAGCAGCGCCAGCGCACGCAGATGGGCAGCCGCGCGCAGGTGTATGTGCCGGCGCCCGCGCGCGGCCGCGACAGCGCGTGCCTGCTGCTGGTGGCGCTGGTCAGTGCCGCGCTGCTGGCAGTGATCGCCACTGCGGTGGGCGCGTCGCTGGTCAAGCTGTGGCCATACAACCTGGGCCTGACGCTGGCGCATTACGACTTCGACAACATGGACGGCGGCGGCTGGCTGGCCTACCGCAACAGCCTGAAGCTGTCGGCGCTGACCGCGCTGGCGGGCACGGCGGCGATCTTCCTGGGCGCCTGGCTGACGCTGCGCACGCGCGGCCCGGCCTGGCTGCACGGCGTGCTGCGCGCGGGCTTCCTGTTGCCGATGGCGGTGCCGGGGCTGGTGCTGGGCCTGGGCTATGTGTTCTTCTTCAACGCGCCCGGAAATCCGCTGCACGCGCTGTACGGCACCATGGCGCTGCTGGTGCTGTGCAACGTGGCGCACTGCTACACCACCGGCCACCTGACCGCGGCCGCGGCGCTGCGCCAGCTCGACAACGAGTTCGAGGCCGCGGCGCTGTCGCTCGGGGTGGCGCCGCTGGTGACGTGCTGGCGCGTGACGGTGCCGGTGTGCCTGCCGGCACTGCTCGATATCTTCCGCTACCTCTTCGTGTCGTCGATGACCACGGTCTCGGCGGTGATCTTCCTGTACAGCCCCGACACCGTGCTGGCGGCGATCTCGGTGCTGAACATGGACGATGCCGGCGACACCGCGCCCGCTGCCGCGATGTCGACGCTGATCCTGCTGACCTCGGTGCTGGCGGCCTTGCTGCTGCACGCGGTCTCGGCCGGCTGGCTGCGCCGCGCGCAACGCTGGCGCGCCGGCTGACCCTTGCCCGCTTCGCCGTACCCCTGCATTCCGGAACACTGACCGAACCCAAAGGAGAAACCATGTCCCGCATCACCAACCTTGTCGCGGCGCTTGCCGCCGCGGCCGCCCTGCCGATGCTGGCCGGCAATGCCAGCGCCGCCACCGTGCTGACGGTCTATACCGCGCTCGAAGCCGACCAGATCGCCGCCTACAAGACCGCGTTCGAGAAGGTGCATCCCGATATCGAAATCAAATGGGTGCGCGACTCCACCGGCATCGTCACCGCCAAGCTGCTGGCGGAAAAGGCCGCGCCGCGCGCCGATGCGGTGTGGGGCCTGGCCGGCTCCAGCCTGGCGATCCTGGACAAGGAAGGCATGCTCGACCCGTATGCGCCGAAGAACCTGGCCGCGATCGATGCCAAGTACCGCAGCCCGGCCAACCCGCCGGCATGGGTCGGCATGGACGTGTGGGGCGCGGCGATCTGCTTCAACACCGTGGAGGCGCAGAAGCAGGGCCTGCCCAAGCCGACCTCGTGGGCCGACCTGACCAAGCCGATCTACGCGGGCAAGGTGGTGATGCCGCACCCGGCCTCGTCGGGCACGGGCTTCCTCGATGTCAGCGCCTGGCTGCAGATGATGGGCGAGCAGAAGGGCTGGCAGTACATGGATGCCCTGCACAAGAACATCGGCCTGTACACGCACTCGGGCTCCAAGCCGTGCAAGATGGCCGCGCAGGGCGAGTTCCCGATCGGCATTGCGTTCGAGTACCGTGCCATGAAGTCGAAGAAGGAAGGCGCGCCGATCGATATCGTGCTGCCTGGCGAAGGCCTGGGCTGGGACATCGAGGCCACCGCCATCGTCAAGGGCACCAGGAACCTGGACGCCGCGCGCAAGCTGGCTGACTTCTCGGCCTCGCGCGAAGCGATGGCGCTGTATGAGAAGAACTTTGCCGTGCTGGCCGTGCCCGGCATTGCCAAGCCCGATGCGCTGCTGCCCGCCGACTACGAAAAGCGCCTGATCAAGAACGACTTCCGCTGGGCGAGCGACAACCGCGACCGCATCCTGGCTGAATGGAGCAAGCGCTACGAAGGGAAGGCGGAGAAGAAGTAAGGCACAAGGCGCGCCTCGCGGCGAGGAGATGGCCCGCAGAAACGGGTACGCTCCCCGCGCCGCGGCAGCCGCGCTGGCCGGATCAGGCCTGGCGCGGCACTTCGTCGGTGGCCGGCTGGCCGGCGTGCAGGCGGCGGTAGAGATCGTCGATGCGCTGGCGGCTGGCCTGCAGTTCTTCTCGACCGCGCTCGGTCAGCAGGTAGACCCGGCCGATGCCGTCGCGCAGCACGCTTTCCAGATAGCCTTCCATTTGCAGGGCGCGCAGCAACGGGCGCACTGAACCGATATCGACCTGGAAGCCGTATTCCAGCAACATGTCGGCAAGCATGGCCACTGTAGCCGGGACTTCGAGCGCAAATTGCAGGACGTAGACGCGGGCCAGCAGGCCCAGGAACTGTCGTTTCATGTGGACTGGCAACGCGGCAGGCGCCGCGCCGGTTGACGCAGGCGGCGTCCGGAGCTCGGTGTTTGCAGGCGTTGTGATGCCGGCGGCGCGGCAGCCTGTCATCCTGTTGGACTGGTGCGCATGCGCCTGATAAGGCGCATTTTACCCTTTGGACAAAAAAGAAGCCGCCAGGAGCCCTGGCGGCTTGTCGGGAATGCGTCGGAGGGGTCAATTAACTCTGGCGCAGACCAGAGTTTAATTTAATCGAAGGCGGCTTGTCACGCCTCGGTAACAGCGCCCCCTCCAGCGTGGGGTGATGATGAAAGGCTCTGTAAGAAAAGTGACGAGTTTGCGCGACATTGTGCGGAGAACGGCGCTCAAAAATGTTGTAAATCAGTCAACACCACTTGGATTCCTGCCGGAAAGCGGGTCGCCATCGTGGCGACGGCGGGGCACAGGTCCGAATCCGGCTTGCGGTATGCGCCGCACAGGCGTCAAATCGCGGCAACCTTCAACCCGCGCCTCCCGGTTCCCCTGATGAAACCCGCCGATCTCGCCCGCTTGCTTGCCCTGGCCGCCATCTGGGGGGCCAGTTTCCTGTTTATCCGCATCGGCGTGCCAGTGCTGGGACCGATGCCGACCGCCTTCGCCCGGGTGCTGATCGGGGCGCTCACGCTGGCGGCATGCCTGCCGCTGCTGAAGCTGCGCTGGGATTTGCAGGGCAAATGGCCGGCGGTGCTGGCGCTTGGTGTGGTCAATTCCGGTATCCCGTTTGTCATGTACGCCATCGCCGCGCTGTGGCTGCCGGCCGGTTATTCGGCCGTGTTCAATGCCATGACCCCGCTGATGGGCGTGCTGATCGGCGCGCTGGCGTTTTCCGAACGGCTCACGCGCGCCAAGGCCGCGGGCGTGCTGCTGGGCGTGGCGGGCGTCGCGGTGCTGACCCGCACCGGACCGGTGGCGTTCTCGGCGGACGTGCTGCTGGGCGCGCTGGCCTGCCTGCTGGCCACCGCCTGCTACGGGCTGTCCGGCTTTCTCGCGCGGCGCTGGATCACGCAGCGCGGCGGCCTCGACAGCCGGCTGGTTGCCGCCGGCAGCATGGTCGGCGCCACCGTGTTCCTGCTGCCCTTCTGCCTCGCCGCGCTGTGGCGCCACAACACGCTGCCCGCTGCCGGCGCCGGCGTGTGGGCGGCCATGCTGGGGCTGGGCGTGCTGTGCACGGCGCTGGCCTACATCCTGTATTACCGACTGATTGCCGACCTGGGCCCGGTGCGCTCGCTGAGCGTCACCTTCCTGATCCCGCCGTTCGGCATCGTCTGGGGCGCGCTGTTCCTGGGCGAGGCACTGTCGTGGGCGCACGCTGCGGGTGGCGCGCTGATCGGGGTGGCGGTGTGGCTGGTGTTGCGGCCGGTGGCGGGGGTGGAGCAGGGCGTCAGTCCGGCAGCTGGTGTAGCGGTCAAACGTTGAGCTCCTCCGGGTAAGAATAAACTTATATTCATTGCCATAGTGTCTTTGTTGCCTATAATTTTCTTATATTCGAGTGATGAACTCGATATATTGGGCAACGAAGGCCACGAGGCAAGTCCGAAAGCTCGACAAGCCAATGCGCGTCGCGATCCTTGATGCGATTGAGGGCTTGGGGCATATGCCGAACTGCCAATATGTCAAAGCGCTAGCCAACCATGCCTATGGCTATCGGCTCAGAGTCGGCAACTACCGGGTGCTGTTCGACTGGGACGGAGCGATACGAATCGTGGAAATACAGGAAGTGAGAAAGCGGGATGAACGCACCTACTAACATCCAGACGATCATCGGGCCGGATGGCAAGCCGGCGTTTGTCGTGATTCCCTATGGGGACTACGTCTCGCAATATGCGCGCGCCAGTGATCTGGTTCCGCATGCGGTCGTGCGTCGCGTGCTAGCCGATGACGTGCCGCCTCTGCGCGCCTGGCGCGAGCATCTTGGCCTGACCCAGGCAGACGTCGCAGTGCGCCTCGGCATTTCACAGCCAGCCTATGCGCAGCAGGAGAACAGCACCCGCCTGCGCAAGACCTCGCGTGAGCGCATTGCCGCCGCACTCGGCATCACTGCAGCGCAGCTCGATATCTGAGCCAGGACGCCAGGCCACTGACTCAGGCCTGTGCCGCCGTGCCCGCCGCCACGTTGTACTGCTCGCGCACCATCATCACCACGCGGCGCGCCTGGCGCAGGTGACGCACGGCGTCGGCTTCGCTGCGTTCGGGGAAGTCGACTTCGGCGCTCCAGTTGCAGCCGGTGTGGTCGGGCCGGTGCACGCAGACCGCGCGCAGCTGGCAGTCGTGGCAGCCGGGCTCCTGCCGCAGGCACAGGTTGATCAGGCGTTTCAGTTCGGACAGGGGCTTGTTCAGGCGCTCCATGGATGGCTCCGTCAGGTGCGCGCTTACGCCCGGGCGGGCAGCTCCGGCGTGGGCTCGGCCTCGGTGGCGCCGGCCCGGCATTGCGGGCAGACGCCATACAGCACCAGCATGTGCTCGCGCAAGACAAAGGCGTTGTCGGCGGCTACCTGGCGCTGGCGCTGTTCGATGCTTTCATCGCGGAATTCCTCCACGCGGCCGCAGGCGACGCAGATCAGGTGGTCATGGTGGCCGCCTTCGTTGAGTTCGAACACGGCGTGGTCGGACTCGAAGCTGTGCCGCAGCAGGATGTCGGCCTGCACCAGCTGGTTGAGCACGCGATACACCGTGGACAGTCCCGCATCCTCGTCCTGGGTCAGCAGGATGCGGTAGACGTCTTCGGCGCTCAGGTGGCGCTGGGCGCTGGTGCGGAACACTTCAAGGATCCGCATGCGCGGCGACGTGGCCTTCAGGCCGGCGCGCTTGAGATGGATCGGGTTTGTGCTCTCGAATGACATGGCGGAAGGCATTGGCATGCGGCTGGCGCCCCGCGCGCAGGGCGGCGCCCGGCCTGGCGCCGCGCACTGGCGGCGTCGATGGCTTGGCGGGATTTCAGGCTGAAGCGCCAGGGCCGGACCAGCGCTGGCGCTCCCGTCCCTGGCGGCGCGCCGTGCCTGCACGACGCGCGGAATAAAAAGGTGGCCTGGCTTGTCACCGGAAGACGCGATCGGGAAAGCGGGGTCTGGTTGCTTTCCCGATCTTCCGAAGACTGGCTACTGCCAAACGCTCCGCGTGACGGAGCGGTCCCCACAAAAGTCGGTGTCGAATGCCGCAGCGGCGGCATCCGGAAAATCCTGTCGTTCCTGCCAGCTTCGGTTGCTGCCGCGTGCCGCGGCGCGCCGGAGCTGGCCGGTCTGCCTGTCGGCTGGTGCATCGTGCGTCAGGCAGTGATCGCATAGTAAATGGGAATCGATCTCATTACAAGGAAAATTTTACGGGTGGCCTCGTTTTTTGAGGGTGACCCGGTGGCGCAATGTACGACCTTGAGGTCAGTAATGAGAATTGTTATCATTCTTAACGATTTCTTGCCCCGGTCCTGCGCCATGTATCGACTTTCCTCCCGCCATCGACGCCCCGTCTCTGGCATGCCGCTGCAGTCGGCCCCAGCCATGACGGCCGGCCTGGCCTGCGGCGCAGTACTGCGCGTGCCGGCATGAGCCAGGCCCACGCGTCCGGCTGGCGCTATCGCGCCGGGGTAGCCTCGCGCGCGGTCGCGGCCATTGCTGGCGGCTACGCGCTGGCGGCGTTGGCCACCGCGGCCCTGTCCGTGTGGCTGCCGATGGCGCGGCCCGATGCCGTGACCACGGCCACGCTGCTGTCCTTTGCGATCTATGCCGCGGCGGTGGTCTGGGTCTTCGCGGTGCGCAGCGCGTGGCGAGCCTGGGCCGGGCTGGCGCTGCCGGCAGCGCTGCTGTTGGCGCTGCTGGCCGTGGGACGGGGCGGCTGATGCGCGCGGGTTTCAGGCAGTCGATGGCATGGCTCCATACCTGGAGTGGCCTGCTGGTGTGCTGGGTGTTGCTGCTGATGTTCTGCGGCGGCACCGCCAGCTATTTCAAGGAAGAGATCTCGCTGTGGATGCGGCCCGAGCTGCATCGCACCGCGCCCGCCGCCGAGGTGCCGGCCGCGCAGGTGGCGCAGAACGCGGTGCGCTACCTCAGCCGGCAGGCACCGGATGCCGCGCGCTGGTTCATCACGCTGCCCGACGATCGGCGCCAGGCCGCCACCGTGCGGTGGGTCTACAAGCCGGGCCAGGCGCCGCGCGACGCCGACGGCAAGCCGCGCCGGTTCGACAGCCGCTTGCTCGACCCGGCCACCGGCGCGCCGCTGCAGGCCGCGCGCGAGACCCGCGGCGGCGAGTTCCTGTACCGGCTGCATTTCGACCTGCACTACATGCCGGCCAAGTGGGCGCGCTGGATCGCCGGCTTCTGCGCCATGTTCATGCTGGTAGCCATCGTCAGCGGCGTCATCACGCACCGGCGCATCTTTGCCGACTTCTTCACGTTCCGGCGCGGCAAGGGCCAGCGATCCTGGCTCGATGCGCACAATGCGCTGGCGGTGCTGGCGCTGCCGTTCCACCTGATGATCACCTACACCGGGCTGGTCACGCTGCTGTTCATGTATATGCCCTGGGGGATCGAGGCCGCCTACCGCGGCGGCGAGCGCGCTTTCCAGGCCGAGGCGATGCTACGTCCGCGGCCAGCCAGCTCAGCGGGCACGCCCGCCGCGCTGGCAAGCGTGGCAGACATGGTGGCGCAGGCGGAACGACGCTGGCAGGGGGCCGCGCCGGGGCGCATCACCGTGAACCTGCCGGGCGATGCCAATGCCACCGTGGCGCTGACCCGTGCCGAGCCGCCTACGCTGGCACACGATGCGTCCACGCTTGAATTCTCCGGCACCAGCGGCGCCATGCTGCGCGCGTACGCAGAAGACAAGTCAGCGGCAGAGCTGACGCGCAGCGTCATGACCGGCCTGCATATCGCCGGCTTTGCTTCACCAGGCCTGCGCGCGCTGTTCTTCCTGTGCGGTCTTGCCGGCACCGCCATGGTGGCTACCGGGGCGATCCTGTGGGCGGTACGCACGCGCCAGCAGCAGGCCAAGGCGCTGGCTGCAGGGGCACGCCCCAGCGCTGGCCTGCGCCTGGCCGAGGCGCTGAACATCGGCGCCATCGCCGGCCTGCCGATTGCCTTTGCCAGCTACTTCTGGGCCAACCGCCTGTTGCCGGTGGAACTGGCGCAGCGGCCCGAGGCGGAGATCCGCTGGTTCTTCATCGCCTGGGCCGCCAGCGCGCTGCTGGCGCTGCTGCGCCCCGCGCGCGGCATGTGGCGCGCGCAGTTGTGGGTGGGGGCGGCGCTGTTCGGGGGCGTCCCGGTGCTCAATGCCCTGACCACCGGATCGCACCTGGGCGTGAGCTTGCTGCAGGGACGCGGGCCGGCGGCGGTGGCTGGCTTCGACCTGGTGACGCTGGCGCTCGGCATCGCGCTGGCAGCCGCGGCCTGGATGGCCGGACGCAGGCAGCCGGCACCGCGGCGCACGTTGCGCCAGCCGCAGAAGGTGGCCGAAGTGGCTGCCGTCAAGCAGGAGCCCGCATGAATATGCTGGCTGCCTTCGCACTGTCGCTGTCAGGATTCGCCGCACTGGCGCTGTCGCTCGACCGCCACCATGCCGATATCCATGGCCGCGGCAGCATGCCGTCGCGGCGCGCCGTGGCCGGGCTGCGCGCGGCGGGTGCCGGCGCGCTCGCGCTGGCCTGGTCGCTCCATGTTGCTGCCGACGGCGGGCCGCTGGGAACGGTGTCGTGGCTTGGCACGCTGACCGCCAGCGCGTTTGCCGTGGCGCTGGGCCTGTCCTATGCGCCACGCGCGGTGCAGCGCCTGCTGCCGGGCGTGGCGGGTATCGGCCTGGCCGCGCCGGCCGCGCGCTGGCTGCTTGCCACCTGAGCGTAGCCCCTGCGCAGGCCTACAGCGGCGGGGACACCCAGTACGGGTCACGGCCGTAGTATTCGTGCAGCGACTTGCCCCACTGGGGATCGGCCATGCTCGGCCAGCTGTCCTTGTTGAAGCCCGGTGCGGATTTGAGCCGGTCTGCCGTCACCGCAATCCGGAAGCATTTCTCGTCGGTGTCCATGACCAGTGCATTCCATGGGATGGCGTGCAGCGTGTCGCCGATGCCGAGGAAGCCGCCGGTGGTCAGCACCGCGTAGGCGATGCGGCCGTGCGGCACGTCCAGCATGATTTCGGAAATCTTGCCGACGTGTTCGCCATCGGATGAATAGGCCTTGGTGCCGTCAAGGCTCGATGCCGCCATCACTTCAGGGCCCGGGCCTTCGCCCACGCCTGAACCGATGATGGCCGCGCCTGCACTGGTGGGAGGTTGGTTCGGCATGCTGTGCTCCTTGTCGCAAGAGTTGGAATGCATGGCATGCGCAATGACCATGCCTGCGCCGTTTGTGGCGCAGTACGCATGGGGCTGAAGTTGCCGGCTGCCGCCGTGGTAATTCTTTCGTGCGGCATGGAAAAAAAGGCGCGTCAGCATGGCGCTGCGCGCCTTCCTGCAGCGGCACCCGGTGGAGCCGCCGCGATCCTCAGAAGTGATGCCGCATGCCAAGCATGACGCCCACGCGCGTGGTGCTGTCCACGCCCGCGGCGGGCGCGCCGGCCCAGTATTCGGTCTCGCGTCCGACCGCGCCGCCGCGCGCGTGCACGGCATCGGCTTCCAGGTACAGGCTGGTGCGCTTGGACAACGCATAGTCGGCCACCACGGCGATGCTGTCAGCGTTGCCGCTGCCCAGCAGCGCCGGCACGTCCTGGAACTGCGTAGTCACGTTGCCACCCTGCCAGTAGCGGTAGTAGGCGCCCGAGACGTGCAGCGCCGGCGTGAGCTGGTAACCGAGGCCGGCAAAGGCAATATTGAAGCGAGCGTCGCCCGCCGATTCGCGCCGGCCCATATGTCCGAGGTAGGCCGTGGCCTTGCCGAAAGCGTAGGAGCCGCCCACCGAGTAGTTGCGCACGGTGTTGCCGCCGTCGGCGCTCTTGCGCTGGTCATAGGCCGTGCCCAGCGCCAGCGCGCCCTGCTGGAACATCAGCCCGCCCCCCAGCGTGGTGCCGCGCGCCAGGCTGCCGGGCTGCTCGCCGGCGCCGTAGTCCAGCTGCAGCGTGAGCGGGCCTGCGGTCTTCTTGTAGACCACGCTGTTGTTGATGCGGTAGTCCTGGAAGAAGATGTCGCCGCCGATATACAGCGGGTCGGACCAGAAATTGCCCCAGCCCTGGTCCAGCGGATTGAAGGCCCAGCCAATATTGTTCAGCGCGTTGTACTGGCGCCCGAAGGTCAGGCTGCCCCAGTCGCCGGAAAGTCCCGCATAGGCCTGGCGCCCGAACAGCGCGTTGTAGCTGGAGCGGCCGTCGTCACTGCCGATGCCGGCCTCGAGCTGGAAGATGGCGTGGTTGCCGCCGCCCAGGTCTTCATCGCCCTTCAGGCCGAAGCGGCTGCCGACCATGCCGCCGGAGACCAGTGCGGCCTGGCGGTTGTGGTGGCCATCCAGGTTGGAGGTGTAGCGCACGGCGGAGCTGGCGATGCCGTACAGGGTCACGCCTGGCTCGGCGTGGGCGTTGGTGCCGGTGAGGGCGGCAAGGGCGACGAAAGGCAAAAGCCCGGCCGCCAGCAGCCAGTGGCTGGCTGTCTGGTTCATGGATTTCCTCCGGAAGTCCGAGCCGCCCCGGTGCTTGCAGCGCGCCGGCGCGGTTCCGTCAGGCCGATGGCCTGCGGGTTCCAGTCCCGCGCGGGGGCGCGCGGGTCGTCATCGGGCGCAGCGCAACGGATGCGCAGGGCCCGGGCGAAGGTCGAAGTGGGCGGCGATGCCTGGTTGGCGGCGAATGCCGGCAGTGTTGCCGGGCAAGCCTTGGGCAGCGCCGGTTGCCGGCGCCACGGGAGCGGCCCGAAGGCCATTGAGCGGGTTCGCCGGCGCCCGCTTCGGCAGTCATGGCGGCCAGGGCCGATATGACCGGGGAGGCATGTTCCGGGTCGTCCCGGGTGCGGCGAACAGGCGCTAGTTTACCTGCATTGCGCAAACGCCCCCGGAAAGTGCGTCATGGGGCGCAGCGAGGCGGCGCGATCAGTTGCCGGCAGCGGTGGCCGGCGCATCGCGCGACAGGCCCAGGATCCAGTTGCGGAAGGCCGCCAGCGCTTCGGATTCGGGCCGGCCCTCCGGATAAGCAAAGTAGTAGCCCTGCTGTTCGTCCAGCATGCCCGCCAGCGGGATCACCAGCTGGCCGGTCTGCAGCTCGCGCTCGATCAGCAGGCGCGGCGCCAGGCCGATGCCAAGCCCGGCCGTAGCGGCGGCCGTCATCATCGTGAACAGTTCGTAGCGCGGCCCGCGCGAGGCGGCCAGGTCATAGGCCCAGCCCTGTGCCGCGTACCAGTCGCGCCAGGCGTTGGCGCGCGTGCTCAGGTGCAGGTGGCGGCAGCGCGCCAGGCTGGCGGCGTCGGTCACGGGATGCCCGGCCAGGAAGGCGGGACTGCACACCGGCACCATGCCGCCTTCGCGGAAGATCACGCCGCCGCGCGTGCCGGGCCAGAACTGGTCGCCGAAATAAATCGCCGCGTCATAGGCGCATTCCTGGAACGAGAACGGCTGCGAGCGCGCCGCCAGGTTGACCGTCACATTGGGATGGCGCCGCGCAAAGTCCGGCAGGCGCGGGATCAGCCATTGGGTGGCAAAGGTGGGCACCACCGCCAGCTCCAGCGTGTAGCCCATGGCCCGGCCGGTGGTGATTTCCAGCGTGTCGCGCTGCAGGTGGTCCAGGTGCCGGCGAATGCGCGCGGCGTATTCGCGCCCGGTATCGGTCAGCTCCAGGCGCCGGCGCACGCGCGTGAACAGCGCCACGCCCAGGCGCTGCTCCAGCTGCGCCACCTGCCGCCCCACCGCGCTGTGCGTCAGCGCCAGCTCTGCCGCGGCGCGGGTAAAGCTGCCCAGCCGCGCCGAGGCCTCGAAGGCCTGCAGCGCGCCCAGGTTGGGGATGTCGTTTCTCATGGGACTGCGAGGGAAGGAAGGCTGACAGTATAAACAGCGGCGCCAGGCCGCACCGCTACCGCGGTCGTGCGCCGCACGCACAACGTTGTGCGCAATGCGCGCTTGTGCGCGCCATGGGGGTGCCCCTATCCTGCCCCGCGTATCGTCGCCAGCCCGGCTGCCATCCCAGTGTTCACCTGTTTGCGCCCATGACCTCCAATCTCTCCACGCTTCTCACCGCCAACGTCGGCGCCGCCCGCGCCGCGCAACTGCTCGCGCTGGTCACCTTGCCCGCGGATCTGCCGCAGGCCCCGCAGGGCCGCGCCAGCCGCGCGGAAATCGCCCAGGCCCTGAACATGGTGCTGTTCGGCGGCATCCTCGAGCGCGTGCCGAGCGGCCGCGCCTACACCGACGACGTTGCCGCCGCCGGCGGCAAGGTCACCTTCGACCACGGCGCGCTGCGCACGGTCAAGTGGCGCGACAACGGCGCGCTGCCCGAAGGCGAGGCCGCCTTCACCCGCATCCTGCGCCCGCTCGGCTACGTGCTCAACGGCACCTATCCGCTGGACCGCATCGGCATGACCGGCCGCTCATACGCGCATGCCGACGCGCCCGAGGACATCGCCCAGTTCTTCCTCAGCGAATTCCATCCGGAACGCTTCAGCGAAGCCTTCCGCGCCGCCGTCAGCCGCGTCACCGGCACCTCCGCCGACCCGCTCACGCCGCGCGCGCAGACCCTGCTGTGGCAGCTGGAGCGCGACGGCGCGCTGGACCTGGTTGACGGCGCCGAGCTGGTCGGCCTGCTGGTGCCATGCTTCGAGCGCCAGCACGCCACCCCGAGCCTCGCCGACTATGAAACCCTGCTCAGTGAATCGGCGGAGATGGCCTGGGTCGCCACCGAAGGCAACGCCTTCAACCACGCCACCGACCGCGTCGACGATGTGTTCGCGCTCGCCGAGCAGCAGAAGCAGCTGGGCCGGCCGATGAAGGACAAGGTGGAAGTCTCGCGCAGCGGCCGCGTCAAGCAGACCGCGTTCCGCGCGGATACGGTGCGCCGCGCCTTCGTCGGCGCGCACGGCGAGACGATGGAGCGGGACGTGCCGGGATCGTTCTACGAGTTCATCACGCGCGACCGCTTTGCCGATGAAGCGGCAGCGCCGCAGCGTTATGACCTGGGGTTTGATGCCGGGAATGCGCAGGGGATCTTCAAGATGACGGCGGCGGCCTGCTGATCGCGATCAAGGAGGAGGGCACGGGTGCGTGGATGCGCCGGCCCTCTGCCCCGGCCCCTCTCCCGCACGCGGAGGAGAGGAGCAAACCATTGTTACCCCCGCTTCGTCGATATCACCGCCTCAGCCACATTGGCCGGCGCCTCGGCATAGTGCTTGAACTCCATCGTGTACGTCGCGCGCCCCTGCGTCAGCGAGCGCAGCGTGGTGGAGTAGCCGAACATGGTTGCCAGCGGCACCTCGGCGCGCACGATCTTGCCGCCGCCACCGGCGATGTCTTCCATGCCGTGCACCATGCCGCGTCGTGACGACAGATCGCCCATCACGTTGCCGGTGAATTCCTCAGGCGTTTCCACCTCGACGGCCATCATCGGCTCCAGCAGGACGGGTCTGGCCCGGCGCATGCCTTCCTTGAACGCCATCGAGCCGGCCATGCGGAATGCGTTCTCGTTCGAGTCGACGTCATGGTAGGAGCCGAACACCAGCGTGGCCTTGATGTCGACGATCGGGTAGCCGGCCAGCACGCCTGACTGCAGGGTCTCGCGGATGCCCTTGTCCACCGCGGGGATGAATTCGCGCGGCACCACGCCGCCCTTGATGGCATCGACGAACTCATAGCCGCCGCCGTGCGGCATCGGCTCGAGGTTGAGCACCACGTGGCCGTACTGGCCGCGTCCGCCCGATTGCTTGATGAACTTGCCTTCCACGTCCTTGACCGGCTGGCGGATGGTCTCGCGGTAGGCCACCTGGGGCTTGCCGACCGATGCCTCCACGCCGAACTCGCGCCGCATGCGGTCGACCAGGATTTCCAGGTGCAGCTCGCCCATGCCGGAGATGATGGTCTGGCCGGATTCCTCGTCCGTGGTCACGCGGAAGGACGGGTCTTCCTGCGCAAGGCGGTTCAGCGCAATGCCCATCTTTTCCTGGTCGGCCTTGGTCCTGGGTTCCACTGCCTGCGAGATCACCGGTTCCGGGAAGCTCATGCGCTCCAGGATGATGACCTTGTCGGGGTCGCACAGGGTGTCGCCGGTGGTCGCTTCTTTCAGGCCGACGGCCGCGGCGATGTCGCCGGCGCGCACCTCCTTGATCTCCTGGCGCACGTTGGCGTGCATCTGCAGGATGCGGCCCAGGCGCTCGCGCTTGGCCTTGACCGGGTTGTAGACGGTGTCGCCGGATTTGACCACGCCGGAATAGACGCGGAAGAAGATCAGCTGGCCGACAAAGGGGTCGGTCATGATCTTGAACGCCAGCGCGGCAAAGGGCTCGTCGTCGTTGGGATGGCGTTCGGCTTCGCGGTCGTCTTCGGTGTGGCCCAGGATGGCCGGCACGTCGGCGGGCGAGGGCAGGTAGTCGATGACCGCGTCCAGCATGCTCTGCACGCCCTTGTTCTTGAAGGCGCTGCCGCACAGCATCGGCACGATCTCGTTGGCGATGGTGCGCTTGCGCAGGCCGCGCTTGATCTGCTCCTCGGTCAGCGGCTCGCCCGACAGGTACTGGTTGAGCAGCGTCTCGTCGGCCTCGGCGGCGGCTTCGACCATCTTGTCGCGCCATTCCTGTGCGGTCGCCAGTAGCTCCGCCGGGATGTCCTGGTAAGCAAAGCGCACGCCCTGGCTGGCATCGTCCCAGACGATGGCCTTCATCTTGACCAGGTCGACCACGCCCTGGAAATGGTCCTCGGCGCCCAGCGGGATCTGGATCGGCACGGCGCGGCCCTTGAGGCGGTCGGCGATCTGCGTCTGCACGCGGAAGAAGTCGGCGCCGACGCGGTCCATCTTGTTGACGAAGGCAATGCGCGGCACCGCGTACTTGTTGGCCTGGCGCCAGACCGTCTCGGACTGTGGCTGCACGCCGCCGACGGCGTCGTAGACCATGCAGGCGCCGTCAAGCACGCGCATGGAGCGCTCGACTTCGATGGTGAAGTCGACGTGTCCCGGCGTATCGATGATGTTGATGCGGTGTTCGGGGTAGTTGCCGGCCATGCCTTTCCAGAAGGCAGTGGTGGCGGCCGACGTGATGGTGATGCCGCGCTCCTGCTCCTGCTCCATCCAGTCCATGGTGGCCGCGCCATCGTGCACTTCGCCCAGCTTGTGGTTGACGCCCGTGTAGAACAGGATCCGTTCGGTCGTCGTGGTCTTGCCGGCGTCGATATGCGCGCTGATGCCGATGTTGCGGTAGCGCTCGATGGGGGTCTTGCGAGGCACAGTGTTCTCCATGGATGAAACACGCTGGAATAGAGTAGCACCACTGGCTGTTTGCCGTTGTCCCTGCCGTGCGCAGGGGCACACCGCCACCGCCCGGTGCTCCGGCATGAGCGCGTGTCTGAGGCGGGCCTAGGATTCGGCCTCATGCGAAACCGATTTCTCCCATCCTGCCAGCGTCCGCGGCTCCCTATACTGGCGCAGCGTCGCGCCCCGCGTGTTGATCGCCCTGCCATCCCATGCCCGGGCAGAATGCGCGCCGTCGCCGATGCGTTCCCGGACTACGAAGCCACGCATGACAACCATCCTGATCGTTGACGACCATCCGGCGATGCGGCTGGTGCTCAGGCACCATCTGCTGCAGCTGCTTGGCGTAGACGAGGTGATCGAAGCAGACAACGGACAGTGCGCCATCGAGCTGGTGCGCGCGCGCACGCCGGACCTCGTGCTGCTCGACCTGGACATCCCGCGCTCCAGCGGGCTGGATGTGGCGCCGCGCCTGCGCGCGATCCATCCGCAGGTGCGCATTCTGGTGGTGACGGCGCTGGACCCGGCGGTGTTCATCAGCCGCTCATGGCAGGCCGGTGCGCAGGGCTTCGTCAGCAAGACCCAGGACATCAAGGAAATCCTGCGTGCGGTCGAGGCGGTGCTGGCGGGCTATACCGTGTTCCCGATGCTCAGCCGCGGCGGCGCGCCGCGCCAGGCCATGTCGGCGGATGAGGAGATCCTGCGGCGCCTTTCCGACAAGGAACTGGTAGTGCTGCAGATGCTGGCGCGCGGCATGTCCTACAAGGCCATCAGCGCCAGCCTCTTTATCAGCAACAAGACCGTCAGCAGCTACAAGGCACGCATCATGGGCAAGCTGCAGGTCTCGTCCCTGGTGGAGCTGGTGGACTTTGCGCGGCGTTGCCGGCTGACCCCTTAATTCCTGGTCGTTATCATTAGACATCGTATGACTTGGCGGGCGCACCACACCCAGTGCGGGTGCGCCGCTCAGCCCTGGGCACCGGCCGGCGCCGAGGCCTTGCGCAGCCGTTCGCGGCTGTTGGTCAGGTGCATGCGCATGGCGGCCTTGGCCCCGTCGGGGTCGCGGCGCTCGATCGCGTCGTAGATGTTCTCGTGCTCGATGCTGACGCGGTCCAGGTACTGCTCGCGCTCGGGCGTGCTGACCTGCAGGCGGCTGCGCGGGATCACCATGGTGCCCAGGTGGCCCATGATGTCGGTGAAGTAGCGGTTGCCGGTGGCGCGTGCAATCGCCAGGTGGAAGGCAAAATCGCTCTCCACGGCGTCGTTGCCGGCGCCGGCACTGCGCTTGAGCTCGTCCAGCGCCTGGCGCATCGCGGCCAGCTGCGCGTCGGTGCGGCGCGACGCGGCCAGGCCCGCGGCCTCGGCCTCAAGGCTGACGCGGAATTCCAGCATCGCCATCACATCCATGGCCGTGCCCAGCGCGTCCGGCCCGATGCGGAAGGGCGAGGGTACCTCGGCCGCGCGCGCCAGCACGAAGGTGCCGATGCCGTGGCGCGTCTCGACCAGGCCGCTGGCCTGCAGCCGCGACAGCGCCTCGCGCACCACGGTGCGGCTGACCCCCATCGACGCCATGATCTCCGACTCGGTCGGCAGCTTGTTGCCGGGCTTGAGCTGGCCCTGGCGGATTTCTTCGCCAAGGGCTTGCACCACTTCTTCGGCAAGCGTGCGTCCGCGGCGGCGCAGCGGCGCTTGCGGCGCAGAAACGGGCGGAACGGACTGGGCGGAGGTGGAGTTCGGCATGGTGGATACGGGCGGGGTTTCCCGGACTTGACCGGTTCGAGATGGCCTCATTATACTGGGTTATCAGTCATACGATGACAGATAACATACGCGATGTGATGGTCCGGGTGAACGATACTGCGCCTGCCATCGGAAATGCCGGAGACAACCCAGAGATGACCCCAACCGCCGCCCCCATGGCGTCCGCCCACACCCCGGTCGTGACCGAACTGACCGTGGTGCCCGTGGCCGGGCATGACAGCATGCTGATGAACCTGTCCGGCGCCCATGGCCCGTGCTTCACCCGCAATATCGTGATCGTGCGCGACAGCGCCGGCCACACCGGCGTGGGCGAGGTCCCGGGCGGCGAGGGCATCCGCCAGACGCTGGAAGACGCGCGGCCGCTGCTGGTGGGCCAGCCCATCGGCCAGTACCAGTCCATCCTGAACCGCGTGCGCGCGGCATTCGCCAGCCGCGACGCCGGCGGCCGCGGCCTGCAGACCTTTGACCTGCGCATCACCATCCATGCCGTGACGGCACTGGAGGCGGCGCTGCTCGACCTGCTCGGCCAGCACCTCGAGGTGCCGGTGGCCGCACTGCTCGGCGAAGGCCAGCAGCGCGACGCCGTGGAGATGCTCGGCTACCTGTTCTATATCGGCGATCGCCAGCGCACCACGCTGGACTACCGCACCGAGCCTGATGCCGACAACGCGTGGTTCCGCCTGCGCAATGAAGTGGCGATGACGCCCGAGGGCGTGGTGCGCCTGGCCGAAGCCGCTTACGAGCGCTATGGCTTCAACGACTTCAAGCTCAAGGGCGGCGTGCTGAGCGGCGACGAAGAGATGGAAGCGATCCTGGCGCTGGCCGAACGCTTCCCCAAGGCGCGCATCACGCTGGATCCCAACGGCGCCTGGTCGCTGGCAGAGGCCGTGCGCCTGTGCCGCGACAAGCGCGGCGTGCTGGCCTATGCCGAGGACCCGTGCGGCGCCGAAGACGGCTATTCCGGGCGCGAGATCATGGCCGAGTTCCGCACCGCCACCGGCCTGCCCACCGCCACCAACATGATCGCCACCGACTGGCGCCAGATGGGGCACGCGGTGCGGCTGCAGTCGGTCGACATCCCGCTGGCGGACCCGCACTTCTGGACCATGCAGGGCTCGGTGCGCGTGGCGCAGATGTGCGCCGAATGGGGCCTGACCTGGGGCTCGCACTCGAACAACCACTTCGATATTTCGCTGGCCATGTTCACCCACGTGGCGGCCGCCGCGCCGGGGCGCGTCACCGCCATCGACACGCACTGGATCTGGCAGGACGGCGAAAACCTGACCCGCAACCCGCTGCGGATCGAAGGCGGCCTGGTGCAGGTGCCCAAGACCCCGGGCCTGGGCGTGGAGCTCGACATGGATGCCCTGGCGCGCGCGCACGAGCTGTACCAGCGCAAGGGCCTGGGCGCACGCGACGATGCCGCGGCGATGCAGTTCCTGATCCCCGGCTGGAAGTTCAACAACAAGGCGCCCTGCATGGTGCGCTGACGCAGTACCGGCAACGCCCAACCGGCCGCTGCCGTGATCGGCACGGCCGGCTCATCTGATAAAGACACTGCAGGAGACAACGATGTACACGTTCCAACGCCAGCGCGCCCCGCGCCTGCCTCACTGGCTGCGCGCCTTTGCGCTCGGCTCTGTCGTCACGGTGGCGGCCCTGACCGTCAGCGCCGCCGCATACGCCGCGCCACAGGACTGGCCGCAACGCCCGGTATCGGTGGTGGTGCCGTTCCCGCCGGGCGGCTCCAGCGACGCCATCGCGCGCATGCTGACCGTGCCGCTCAATGAAAAGCTGGGCCAGCCCTTCGTCATCGACAACCGCCCCGGCGCGACCGGCGCTATCGGCGCCACCTTCGTCAAGCGCGCGCCAGCGGACGGCTACACCATGATGGTGGCGTCGATCGGCGTGTACGCGGTGAACCCGTTCCTGCAGAAGAACCTGGCCTATGACCCGGCCAAGGACTTCGACCTGCTGACCGTGGCGGTGCGCGCGCCCAATGTGCTGGTGGCCAATCCGCAGTTCCCGGCCAACACGCTGCAGGAACTGGTGGCCTACATGAAGAAGAATCCGGGCAAGGTCAGCTTTGCCTCGTCCGGCGCAGGCTCGTCCGACCACCTGACCGCGGCGCTGTTCTGGCAGAAGAGCGCCACCGACGGCCTGCACGTGCCCTACAAGGGCGGCGGCCCGGCCATCTCCGACCTGCTTGCCGGCCAGGTCGACGTGTCGTTTCAGAACGTCAACGCCGTGCTGCAGCACATCCGCACCGGCAAGCTCAAGGCCATGGCGGTGACCTCCGACAAGCGCTCGCCGGTGCTGCCCAATGTGCCGACCATGGCCGAGGCCGGCGTGAAGGATGTGGAGGTGTACTCGTGGCAAGGCGTGGCCGCGCCGCGCGGCCTGCCGCCCGAGGTGAAGAGCCGCCTGCACGGCGCGCTGGTGTCATCGCTGAACGACCCGAAGATGCGCCAGAAGCTGTCCGAGAGCGGCTTCGAGGTGGTGGCCAACACGCCCGAGCAGTTCAACCAGTTCGAGGCGCAGGAGCTGCAGCGCTGGAAGACCGTGATCGAGAAGGGCAAGATCGCGCTGGACTGAAGCCATCGCACTGAACCCATACACTGCAGCACAGAACGCGCCGGGCATGCACGCATCGCGTGCCGCGCCGGCGCTCGCGTCATCGACAGGAGACAACAGCATGACCCAGGGACGCCGCACCTTCCTCAAGCAATCCTCCGCACTGGCCGCCGGTCTGGCAGCCGGTCCGCTCGCGGGCCTGTCATCGGCTGCGCACGCCGCGCAGGACTGGCCCACCCGCCCGATCCGCCTGGTGGTGCCGTACACCGCCGGCGGCTCGTCGGACATCATCGCGCGCCTGATCAGCAAGCAGCTGGGCGAGGCGCTGGGCCAGTCGGTGGTGGTGGACAACCGCCCCGGTGCCAACGGCAACGTCGGCGCGGCACTGGTCGCGCAGGCCACCGACAACCACACGCTGATGCTGTGCGATATCGGCGCGCTGGCGATCAGCCCGTCGGTCTATACCAAGCTGACCTTCAATATCGCCAAGGACCTCAAGCCGGTGTCGATGCTGGCCTACTCGCCGCACCTGCTGGTGGTGCATCCGTCGGTGCAGGCGGCCAGCGTGAAGGAACTGGTGGCGCTGTCGCAGCGCAGCCAGCTCAACTTTGCCGTGACCGCCATCGGCAGCGCGCCGCACCTGGCCGGCGTGGCGGTGGAGCAGGCCACCGGCGCCAAGTGGCAATACGTACCCTACAAGGGCGGCTCGCAGGCCATTGCCGATACCGTGGGCGGCAGCGCCCAGGTGCTGATGAACGGCATGCTGGCCACGCTGCCGCACGTGCAGTCGGGCAAGCTCAAGCTGATCGCCCAGTCCAAGCGCACGCGCATGCCGCTGCTGCAGAACGTGCCGACCATCGCCGAGCAGGGCGTGCCGAATTTTGAATCCGGGACGTGGCAGGGCGTGATGGCTCCGGCCAGCATGCCCGATGCAATGGTGGCGCGCCTCAGCGGCGAGTTGATCCGCATCATCCGCGCGCCGGATCTGCGCGCGCAGCTGGTGGCCCAGGGGGCGGAGGTGGTGACGATGACGCCCGGGGAGACCGGGAAGTTCTTTGTTGCCGAGCAGGCGCGATGGGCGGGGGTGGTGAAGCAGGCGGGGATCAAGCTGGAGGCTTGATCTGGGGCTAGCGGGCCGTAGCTGGTTCTTCGCAGATTTGCGGGGTGTTTTTGTTGTTGCCAAGGGCGACAACCGACCGCATGGCAACAAGCCAAAGCAGGGCTTCCCAAATCTAGCGAAGACCCCCCAATAAGAAAAAGGCCCCGCGCACTGCGGGGCCTGCGCGATCAACCCTTCACCGCTTCCGGCAACAACGCCTGCGGCAGGTTCTGATAACAAACCGGCCGCAAGAACCGGTCAATCGCCGTCGCCCCCACCGAAGTCGAACGCGCATCCGAAGTCGCCGGGAACGGCCCGCCATGCACCATCGCATAGGCAACCTCAACCCCAGTCGGATAGCCATTGCACAGCACCCGCCCGGCCTTGCGTTCCAGCACCGGCAGCAGGCGCCGCGCGGCCGCGTGGTCGGCATCGTCGAGCTGCATCGTCGCCGTCAGCTGGCCTTCAAGCTGCCGCGCCACCGCCAGCATCTCTTCAAGATCGCGGCACACCACCAGCACCGTCGACGGCCCGAACACCTCGGCCTGCATCCGGTGATCCGCCATGAACTGCGCCGCGGTGGTCTCGAACATTACCGGCCGCCCCTGGTTGGCCCCGTTGCCGTCGACGCCATCGCCAATGCGTTGCAGGCCGTCGAGCGACGACAGCTGCGCCACGCCTTGCTCAAAGGCGGCATGGATGCCGGGCGTCAGCATGGTCGCCGCCGGCTTGCCTTGCAGCGCGCCGAGCGCCGCGGCGCGGAACTTGTCGAGCGCGGGGCCTTCAATGCCGATCACCAGCCCGGGGTTGGTACAGAACTGGCCGACGCCCATCACCAGCGAATCTACCAGCTGGCGGCCGATGTCCTCGCCGCGCGCATCGAGCGCCGCGGGCAGCAGGAACACCGGATTGATGCTGCTCATCTCCGCATACACCGGGATCGGCTGCGGGCGGCGCTGGGCCGCCTGCATCAGCGCCAGGCCGCCGGCGCGCGAGCCGGTGAAGCCCACCGCCTGGATTGCCGGATGCGTGACCAGTGCCGTGCCGATGGCATTGCCCGCCCCGACCAGCAGCGAGAACACGCCGTCGGGCAGGCCCGCGTCCTGCACGGCCTGCTGGATCACGCGCCCCACCAGTTCCGACGTGCCCAGGTGCGCCGGGTGCGCCTTGACCACGACCGGGCAGCCCGCGGCCAGCGCCGAGGCAGTGTCGCCGCCGGCCACGGAGAACGCCAGCGGGAAGTTGCTGGCGCCGAACACTGCTACCGGACCGATGGCGATGCGCTGCATGCGCAGGTCCGGGCGCGGCGGGTTGCGCTCGGGCAGCGCGGGGTCGAAGGTAGCCTGCTGCCAGCGGCCTTCGCGCAGCACGGTGGCGAACAGGCGCAGCTGGCCGGCGGTGCGGCCGCGCTCGCCCTGCAGGCGCGCGATTGGCAGCGCGCTTTCCAGGTGGGCGCGTTCGATCAGCGTGTCGCCGAGCGCCTCGATGCCGGTGGCGATGGCTTCGAGCAAGGCCGCGCGCTGCTCTGGCGTGGTGTTGCGGTAGGTGTTGAAAGCGGCTTCGGCCAGCGCACAGGCGCGCTCGACCTCAGCCTGGCCGCCGCCATGGAAGCCAGGGCCCAGGGCTTCGCCGGTGGCGGGATTGATGGCCTGCAGCAGGGCTTCGGTGCCGCGCACGGCTTGCGCGCCGATCAGCATGTCGCCGGTGATGTGCATGGAAGGATTCCTTGTCAGCGTTTGGAACGGGAACGCCGGCCGGAGGGCAAGTGCCCCGCGGCCGGCCTGTCGATATGCAATGCGAGGACGGCTTGCTTGCCGCTTACTGCGGGCCGAGCTTGTTGACCAGCGCGCCCAGCATCTCCATCTCCTCGCCGGTCAGGTCGGTCAGCGGCGCGCGCACCGGGCCGCCGTCATGGCCCACCAGTCGGGCGCCGGCCTTGACGATGCTCACGGCATAGCCGGCCTTGCGGTTGCGGATGGCCAGGTAGGGCAGGAAGAAGTTGTCTAGCAGGCGGCCCACGGTGTCGTGGTCATCCGCGGCGATGGCGCGGTAGAAGTCCATCGCGGTCTTGGGGATGAAGTTGAACACTGCCGACGAATACACCGGCACGCCCAGCGCCTTGTAGGCCGCGGCATAGACCTCGGCCGTGGGCAGGCCGCCGAGGTAGGAGAAGCGGTCGCCCAGCTTGCGGCGGATGCTGACCATGGCCTCGATGTCGCCCACGCCGTCCTTGAAGCCGACCAGGTTGGGGCAGCGCTCGGCCAGGCGCGCGAGTTGCGTCGCATCCAGCTTCGAGTTGGCGCGGTTGTAGACGATCACGCCGATATCCACCGACTTGCAGACCTGCTCCACATGGGCGGCGATGCCGTCCTGGCTGGCTTCGGTCAGGTAGTGCGGCAGCAGCAGCACGCCGGCCGCGCCCAGGCGCTGGGCTTCCTGCGCGTAGGCGATGGCGGTGCGGGTCGGGCCGCCGGCGCCGGCCAGGATCGGCACCTTGCCGGCGCAGGTGCGCACGGCGGTGTCGACCACGGCCGAGTAATCCTGCGGCGTCAGCGAGAAGAACTCGCCGGTGCCGCCCGCAGCGAACAGCGCGGTGGCGCCGTACGGGGCCAGCCACTCCAGCCGCGCGGCGTAGGACTGCGGCGCGAAGTCGCCCTGGGCGTCGAAGTCGGTGATGGGGAAGGACAGCAGGCCTTCGGAGACGATTTGCTTGAGTTCGTTGGGTGCGAGCATTGCGGCAATCCTGAGCGGGCCAGTGGCCCCGGTGGCAGTGGCGGCTGACTGCGGCGGTGCAGGTCATCCGAGTTATCAGTCATCGTATGACAAGGTCCTGGCGAAGGCAATAGGGCTGGCGATCATTCGGGGTTAACCGGGATGCGGCCGGCGTTTTCGCTGGGAAGTCCTGCCGGCGAGCAAAAAAGGACAGAAACATGCAGTCAGGGGCACTTCAAGCATGGATGGCGGCCGTCGTACCGTGGGTGAGCTCCGGTGGGGCAGGCGTGTGATGTTGTAGGACAACGTAAGTCGGAGTGGTTTCTGCCAGCGCGCCTGCCACTCAGGAAATTTGAAACACCCATGCAAAGCTGGCGGTGCACGGGCCCCCGGCGACTGGCACACTGGCATCCTGGACTGACGGGGAGAACATGGTGGGAGAGTTACAGGCCTTGCTGGAAAACCACGGGCTGATGCTGGTGTTCCTGAATGTGCTGGTCGAGCAGGCCGGGCTGCCGGTGCCGGCCTACCCGATGCTGTTCGTCGCCGGCGCGCTGGGCGTGCAGGAGACCGGGCCGTCGATCGGCGCGGTGCTGGCTGCTGTGATCTTCGCCTGCCTGATTGCCGATACCGGCTGGTACTTCGCCGGGCGCCGGCTGGGGCAGCCGATGCTGCGCACGATCTGCCGGGTATCGATTTCGCAGGACTCATGCATCCGCCAGACCCAGTCGCTCTACCTGCGCGTGGGGCCGCGCTCGCTGGTGATTGCCAAGCTGCTGCCCGGTGCCGGGGCCTTGTCCACCGCGATGGCGGGCATGACCGGCACGCCGTTGCCGGTGTTCCTGTTCTATGACGCCATCGGCGCGCTGGTCTGGGCCGGCAGCGGCCTGCTGATCGGCGTGGTGTTCAGCGATTTCATCGATGCCATCCTGGAGGCGTTCAGCGCCTACGGGCATATGGCCGTGGTGGGGCTGTTGGTGGCGTTCGCGCTGTTCCTGGCGTGGCGCTGGTGGCGCCGCTTCCGGCTGCTGCGCCGCACGCGGCGCGTGCCGCGCATGACGGTGGATGAGCTGGAAGCGCGCCGGCTCGCCGGCAGCCTGCCGGTGGTGATCGACGTGCGCGCGCACGGCGACACGCCGATGGAGCGCATCCCCGGCTCGGTGGTGCTCGACATGCAGGGCGCGCTGGACAGCCTGGACGCGCTGGGCGTGCCGCACGCCGGGGCCGACATCGTGGTCTATTGCGCCTGCCCCAATGAACTGTCCGCCGCGCTGCTGGCCGAGCGCCTGCGGGTGGCCGGCTACCCGAAGACCTGGGCGCTGGCCGGCGGCTTCGACGAATGGAAGCGGCGCCACGGCGGCACCGCCCCGACCGAGGCGGCCAACCAGCCAGGGCCGGCCGAAGCCGCCTGAACCTGCCAGGCCGCCGGCGCTGCGCTCAGCGCTTGCCCGCGGTCTGGAATACCGACAGGTCCGGGTAGGCCGCGCGGATCTTCTCCCACTCGGCGGCATTGAAGAACTGGCACTTGCCGGCGCCGAAGCGCTTGGACACCTCCACGCAGAAGCGCACGGCTTCGGCGATGTCGATCTCATGGTTGGCCGAGGTCGCGCTGCCCGACACCACCGACTGCGCCGTCACCGCCACGCCGACCACCGGCGCTCCGGTGGCCACGTGCGGCTGCATGATGCTGTTGAAGTGGTACAGGCCGTTGTGGTACGGCGTGATGTCCTGTTGCGAGATCGGGAAGGTCACCGCCGGGCAGCCGGTGGTGGACTCCATGGTCGCCACCAGGTCCGGCGCCACGCGCAGGATGTAGCCCTGCATCGCCGTCGGCGAAATCGCAAAGCCGCGGTGCTTGATGATGCTGTTGCCCTTGGACGCATCGATCGACAGGATCGCGTCCATCTCCGGCGGCACCTGGTAGTTGTTCATGGTGTCGGACGAAACCGGCATGCCCATGAACGGCACCGGGTCGTGCGGCTGCATCGAGACATTGGTCGACAGGTGCGTGGTCACGATCACGTCACCCGCCAGGTGGTCGCCGCGCGCCTTCATCTGCGCCAGCTTGAGCGCCACCGCCAGGCAGCCGATCGGGCCGTCGGCGTCAGACACCAGCCCCACCAGTTCCGGGCGCGCGCCGATCGCGCCATTGCGGCCGATCACGCCCAGCGTCGGCGCACTGCCGCCGCCACGCTTGCCCGTGGTGCCGGGGATCACGATAGTGATGAAGTCGGTGGTGTTGGCCGTGTTCTCGGGCGGGGCGTTGTGGATCGTGGTCACTTCCACGCTCACGCCGGCGCCGGCATAGGGCGCGAACAGTTCGCTGACGACCGCACCGTTGGCGTGCGGGTTGTCCAGGGCTTCATGAATGACCAGCGTCTGCTGCAGGGCCATGGCTTTCTCCAAATGACGTGCCCTGCCCGCGCGGCGCGGGCAGGGCGTCTACAAAAAGTCAGAACTGGTGGCGCAGGCCGACCATCACCGTGGTCTGGCTGTCGCGCCCGTCCAGCGGCTTGCCGCTGCCGCCGGTCCAGCTGGTGGTGTTGTTGCCGAACAGGCCCGACCAGTCGCCGTGGACACGGTCGTAGGCCAGCGCCAGGTAGGCATCGGTGCGCTTGCTGAAGGCGTAGTCGGCGACCGCGTAGGCAGTGGTGCGGTTGCCGCTGAAGCCGTCGGCACGGGTGCGGTTGTGCATCACGCTGCCGATCAGCGTGACGTTCCCGGTGACCGGGTAGCTCGCGCCCAGCGTGAAGAAGTCGTCGTGGCGGCTGCCGCCGAAGACCGAGCTGATGGCGGCGCGGCTGGTCGGCGTGGCCGCGGTGGACATGCTGGTGATGGTGGCCGTGTCGGTGCCGCCCTTGGACGAATCGAAGCCAGCGTCGCGGTCGCTGTGGATGTAGTTGGCGAACAGGCTGGCGCGGCCGACCGCGGCCTTCAGGCCGGCCAGGTAGATGCGTGCTGCGCGGCTCTGGCTGTCGCGGGTCTGCTGGAAGTCGCCCACTGCGGTGATCGGGCCGGCCGCGTACCTCACGCCGAACGACATCGACGAGGTCGCGCGGGTGTTGCCCGCGGTTTCGCCCAGCGCATATTCGGCGATCACCGACACCGGACCGAAATTGCCGGTATAGCTGACGGCGTTGTCGTAGCGCTGGCCGGTCAGGTAGACCATCCACGCATTGGACGGCGCCGCGCCCACGCCGAGCGGGTCGACGTAGTACAGCATGGTGTTGGCCGTGGTGTACTGCCGGCCCAGCGCCAGCTCGCCCCACTGGTTGCCGATCTTCACGTAGGCCTGGCGCCCGAACAGCTGGCCCTGCTGGTCCAGCCTGCCGGTGTCGGCCAGCAGGCCGTTCTCCAGCACGAAGCCGGCCTTCATGCCGCCGCCCAGGTCCTCGATGCCCTTCAGGCCGAAGCGGCTGCCCGACAGGAAGCCTTCGCCGCCCTGCTGCAGCCCGATCTGGGCATCGCCCGCGGGGTTGGAATGGGTCTGGTAGGTCAGCGCGGTGTCGATCACGCCGTACAGCGTCACCCCGGACTGCGCCATCGCGGCGGCCGGCAGGCCCAGCAGCAGCGGCAGTGCCAGGCGGGCGGCGTGGCGGATGGTGTGGCTCATCTTGTTTTCTCCTCCAAAGGGCAAAAGGGGGCCCGCGCGGGCGGCACGGCGCGGCCCGCGGGGCGGTTCTTCTTTGTTGTGCCCGGGGCAGGCCCGGGTCAGTGCGTCAGCGGCTCAGGGCAGTGCCGCCGGCTCAGGCAGCAAAGCCCGGCCAGTCCTGCATCCCGGCCGGACCGGTGATCTGCGACAGCGGGAAGGTCTCGCCTTCGCGAATCGTTTCGACCTTGCCTTCGGCCGGGAACCACAGCGCATGGCGCTCGCCCAGCACGGTGCCGCGGGTGCCGTCCGAGAACAGCGCCGAACCTTCCGGCAGCGCAAACACGTGCTCCGGCGCGTTGATGTGCAGGAACTCGGCCAGGCGCTCTTCGCGGCTTTCGCCGTTGTGGCCGGCGGGCTTGCCGCTGATGAAGTGCGGGTTGATCTGGAACGGCACCAGCCCCAGCGCGCGCAGCGACGGCGGCTGCACGATGGGCATGTCGTTGGTGGTGCGGATGGTCGGGCAGGCGACGTTGCTGCCCGCGCTCCAGCCTACGTATGGCGTGCCCGCGCGCACCCTGGCGCGGATCGCGTCGACGATGCCGGCGTCGTACATGCGCTTGAGCAGCGCAAAGGTGTTGCCGCCGCCGACCGCGATGGCCTCGGCCTGCTCCACGGCGCGCAGCGGGTCGGCGCTGTGGTGGATCGATTCCAGCGCGTAGCCCAGCGCCTCGAACACCGGCTTGACCATGCCTTCATAGGTGTCGAAGCTGAAGGTCACGCCGGCGAACGGCACGAACAGCACCTTGCGCGGCTCGCGCCTGAGCAGCGTGTGGATCTGCTCGCCGGCGTGCTCGAGGTAGCCGAGGTTGTCCTTGCGCGAGCTGCTCATCAGGAGGATGCGTTGGGTCATGTCTTGGTTTCCGTCAGGAGAGTCTGGTGAAGTTCAATGCGGGATCAGGCGATCGCGGCGCGGATCAGCGCGGCCACGCGGTCGATCTCTTCATGCGTGTTGAAGTAGTGCAGCGAGACGCGCGCCATGGTGGACACGCCGTAGCGCGCCAGGATGGCGTCGGCCATGAAGTTGCCGGCCTCGATGATGCAATGCTGCGCTTCCAGCGCGGCGACGATGCGCGCCGGGTCCACGCCGCGCACATTGAACGGCACGATGCCGATGCGGTTGGCCACGTCGGCCGGGCCGTACAGCTCGAAGCCGGGGATCGACGCGAACTTCGCCACCGCGTACTCGGTCAGGTCGCGCACGCGCGCCTCGATGGCGTCGATGCCGATGGCGGCGGCGTAGTCGATGGCGGTGCCCATGCCGAGGATCGCCGGCACGATCGGGCAGCCAGCCTCGAAGCGCCTGGCGCCAGCGACCAGCGACAGCGCGCCGGTGGCGCGGTCATAGGCGCCGTTCCACCAGCCCACCAGCGCGGGCTCGACCTGCTCGATCAGCGCGCGGCGCACATACAGGAAGCCCGCACCCTCGGTCGCGCGCAGCGCCTTGCGGCCGCAGCCAGCCAGGAAATCGCAGTCCAGCTCGGCCACGTCCGAGCGCAGCATGCCCACGCTCTGCGCCGCATTGACCAGCGACAGCACGCCGTGGCGGCGCGCCACCGCGCAGATCTGCGCGGCCGGCTGCACCGCACCCGTCGAATTGGGCAGGTGCGAGAAGGTGAGCAGGCGCGTGCGCGGGGTGACGGCGGCCGCGAACGCCTCGGGCGCAAGCAGCCCTTCCGCATTGGCCGCGACCATCTTCACGACGATGCCGTGCGATTGCTCCAGCCGGCGCCAGGGCAGCAGGTTGCTCAGCATTTCGGTGTCGGCCACCAGCACTTCGTCGCCGGCGTTCCAGGCGATGCCGCGCGCGACGATCGAGATGCTCTCGGTGGCGTTCTTGGTGAAGGCGACTTCGTCGGCGGCGCAGTTGAGCAGCCCGGCCAGCTTGCCACGCACCGCTTCAACGCGCGCATAGGTCTCCTTGCGGAAGGCCGGCAGGTAGATGCCGACATGGCCGGTATCGAGCAGGTAGCTGCGCACGGTATCGAGCACCGCGTCGGGCGGCAACGAGGCCGCGGCGGTGTCGAGATAGATGGTGGAGGCCGTCAGCGGGGTGTCGGCGCGGATGGCCTGGATGGCTTGGATATCCATGGAACGTCTCGGGTAATGACAGGCGGGACGCGGCGGCCGCGCCCCGAGGTAAGACTCAGTTGCGCACTTACTTGCGCAGCTTGGTGACGGAGCCGAAGAAGCTGAACAGCGCGTCGCCGGCAATCACGCCGCCGGCAAAGGCGCTCATCTCGGCCACGTGCTTGTCGCCGCGCAGGCGCTGCAGCACGAAGCGGATCGCCAGGCCGGCCAGCACTGCCCAGCCGGCCAGCGGCGAGGCAATCAGCATGCCGGTGGAGAGCAGGATGCCGAGCTGGCGCCTGGAGCCGCCGATCAGCTGCAGCAGCGCGCCGGGGATGGCCCAGATCACCAGGTTGCGGGCAATCTCCGCCGACGAGCCCGCCTTGATCGAGGCCGCGTAGACGCGGTCCACCGGCGGGACCAGGTTTTGCGCGAAGAAGGTGCCGTGGAACACCAGCACCACCACCGCGGCCACCGCGAAGCCGATCATCGCGGCCAGGAACTGCTGCTTGCGCCCGGCCAGCTCGGCCTCCATGTCGCGGCCCTCGCCACGCAGCAGGTAGCCGGTCTTGAGGTCATAGCCCATGTCGGCAAAGGCCGGGCCGGTGGCGGCGGAGAAGCCCACCAGCACCGCCAGCGCCGTCGGCGGGAAGCCGATCAGGATGCCGATGGTCAGCGTGATCAGCGCCACCGCGAAGGCCGGGAACCAGCCCGAATGCATCGCCGCGATGCCGACGATCAGCTCATGCACATAGGCGGCAAAGGCGGCATAGAGCACGAACACCACCAGCATGCCCAGCGACATGTCAGAGACATGGCCGGCCAGCACCGAGATCAGCAGCGCAATCGCCAGGTAGATCAGGAAGCCGCCCGACAGGATGCGGCTGGCGCGCGAGGCCGGGACTTCGATGGTGCCCGTGTCCACGGCCGGGGCATGGCGCGCGCGGCGGATTTCATTGGCGACCTGGAACAGCGCGACGATGCCCGCGCCGATCATCAGGCCGTGCGGGATATAGGCGCGGGCGATGTCGATGCCGGTCAGCGCCACCGAATAGCCACGCACCAGCAGGCCGATGCCGAACATGGTCAGTGCCGCCAGGTTGCCCAGGAAAGCGGCGCCGAACGCGGACATCGGCACGCCCAGCCAGGCGCCGCCCACGCCCACGGCAATGCCGAGGCCCAGGAACGCGGCCTTGCGCCCGCCGCGGTCGCCGGCCCAGATGGCCTCGGCCGTGGCGATGCCGGCCGGCCAGGTGCCGGTGGCGGGGAAGATCTTGCTGCCGAAGAGGAAGTACAGCATGGCGCCGTCGACGAACATGGCGATCACCGCGCCGATCAGCATCGGCGTGGCCAGTTCCGGCATGCCCATCGCGTAAGGCACGCCGATCGGGATCATCAGCGAGTTGGCGGCGCCGAAGGTGGCCGACGAGATTGCCGTCTGCACCAGGTTCTGCCGCTCCAGCACGCGGAAGCGCCGCGTGATCTCGAGCGGGATGCGCGAGAACACGATCGCGATCAGCGCGCCGATGATCGAGGTGTTGGCCGAGATCCCCAGCGACACGATCAGCTGCATGCCGATCATGGCGCCGAATACCGACAGTCCCACGGAGACCAGCAGCAGCAAGGGCTCCATGAAGCGTGTCCGTGTTGCAGGCTGCGCCGCCATCGGCGCGTTCAGTTGTGTTGGCATGGTCATGTTGTCCACCGCTCCCCGTAGTGTTGTCTGGTTTTGTCTGTTGTGTGTGATGCCTGGCGCGCGCTCAGCGCATGAAACCCGCCACCGGGCCGATGGTGTTGCGCGCGGTGCGCAGCGCCTCCAGCAAGCGCGGCACCGCCTCAGGCGTCAGGCGCTGCAGCGGGCCGGCGATGGCCAGCGATCCCACCACCGCCCGGCTGTCGCGGTGGCGCAGCGGCAGCGCCAGCCCGGCCACCGTGGCGGCGGATTCCTCGCAGGTGTAGGCCCAGCCGTCGGCGCGGATCTGCGCCAGCCGTGCTTCCGGCTCGGGCGCGTCGCCCGTTACCTGGCGCCGGAACGCTTCCGGCTGGAATGCCAGGATGGCCTTGGCGTGCGCGCCGGCGTCCAGCGTGAAGCGCTGGCCCACTTCGATCGAAAAGCGCAGCTGGTGCTGGCTCTGGGCGATATCCGTGCACAAGCCCTCGCCACCGTCCAGCCACGACAGGAACACGGTCTCGCCGCATTCGCGCGCCAGTGCTTCCAGCGCCGGTTGCACCACCTCGGCCGGCGAAAACGTCTTGCGCATCACTTGTCCCAGCTCGAACCAGCGCAACCCCAGGCCGTAGCGGCCAAGCGCGTCCTGCACCAGGAAGCCGTTGGCGGCAAAGGTCGCCAGCACGCGGTGCACCACGGCGTGGTGCACGCCGCTGTGGCGCGCCAGTTCGCGCACGCCCCAGCTGGGCTGGCGGGCGGTGAAGTGGGTCAACAGCGCCAGGGCGCCGTCCAGGGTCTTGAGCATGGCGGGGTGGTTGCGTCGACTGCTGTTGTCTCTATATAAGAGACAACGTCTCTGATACAGAGAAATGCTAGGCCTCGTCCCGGCTCTCAACAATCAGGGTTAACGCGGGGCTGGCTGGCGGCGCCGGGCGAGTGCCGGCGGCGGCAACGGCGGAGCGCCGCCGCCTATACTTGGCGCAGACCGACTGTTACCGGGAGGACGCGCATGGCCGCGGAACACCACGGAACCGGCGGATCCGGCGACGAGGCCACCCGCATCGCCCAGCGCCGCCGCCAGCTCGGCATTGCGCCGCGCGCCGGCGACGGCCAGCGCAACTGGGCCCTGGCGCTGGCCGGCGGCGGCATCCGCAGCGCCACCTTCTGCCTGGGCGTGATGCAGGCGATGGCGGGCACCGCGATGCCCGCCAAGGCGGCAGCGCCGGCCCCCGCGCCGGAAGCCGCGACACCGGCGGCGGCCACCGCCGCCGCGGCGCAGACCGTGCCGGGCCTGGCCTCGCTGCTGGCGCAGTTCGACTACCTGTCCACCGTCAGCGGCGGCGGCTACCTCGGCGCCTTCTTCGTCAGCCTGTTCGTGCCCGGCCGCCTGCGCCGCGGCGCGGGCCCGGTCCAGGCCGCCACCGACGCCTATCACACGCTGCAATGCGAGCCGCCGGGGCGCATCCATACCTCGGTGTCCTACGCCGCCGACCCTGGCCGCGGCGCGGTCGCATGGCTGCGCGAGAACGGCCGCTACCTGTCGCCCACCGGTGCCGGCGACAACCTCTATGCCGCCGCGCTGGTGGTGCGCAACTGGCTGGCCATGCATTTCGTGATCGGCAGCGCGCTGCTGGTGCTGCTGGCTGTGCTGGCGCTCGGGCAACACGTCGCGGTGGGGGTTTCCTACGGATTGGGGCGCTATGAGATGGACCTGCTGCACGACGCGCGCCAGGCCTTCAACCAGGGCGAATGCGCGATCTGGTGGAGCACGCTGCTGTGGCTGCCGCTGGCCACCGCGCTGGCTGGCGCGGTGCCGCCCGGGCTGGCCTACTGGCTGATCTACCCGCGCGCCAACGATCCGCAGGCGACGGCCCGCTTCCTGAGCCCCGCGCCGCTGCTCGCCACGCTGCTGGGCCTGATGCTGCTGGCCGCGGCGCGCTGGTCCGAATGGCTCGGATCGGGGCTGGTCATCGGCGAGCTCTTTGCCGTGCTGGGCGTGCTGACCCTGCTGGGCGTGCTGTGGTGCCTGGCGCTGCTGCAGGGCGAGCCGCGCACCGTGGCCGCCTACCGCGTGCGCACCACGCGCGCACTGCGTGGCGCGCTGACGCTGACCCTGTGGCTGGCGGCGCTGGGCATTGCCGACACCATCGCACGCACCGCTTACCTGTTTGCCCACCAGGCCCACCACCAGTGGGGCGCGGCGCTGCCCGCAACTGTGCTGGGCGTGCTGGTCTGGCTGGTGCACTACGGCTCGCGCTGGCTCGATGCCGGCCGCAAGGGCCGCGCCGACACGCCCTGGCGCGCGCTGTGCGCGCGGCTGCCGGTGTCGCTGCTGGCGGGCGCGGCCGCGGCGGTGCTGGCGCTGCTGCTGTTCGTGCTGTGGTCGTGGCTGGTGCTGTGGGTGCGCTGGGACGGGCGCGAGCCGGTCGACTGGCTGGTGTTTGGCAACGCCTATACCGGCCCGGCGCTGGCCACGTTCACCGTGGTGAGCCTGGTGCTGGCGCTGGTGGCGGGGCGCTTCTCCGGCTTCCTGAACCTGTCGACGCTGCAGCCGTTCTACGCGGCGCGGCTCACGCGCGCGTTCCTGGGCGCGTCCAACGGGGAGCGCTTCGCGGCTCCCGACCCGAGTGCCGACCGCGACGGCAGCCAGCGCGCCCGCTTCAGCGTGGCCGAGCCCGTGCCCGGCGACCAGCTCAGCCTGAACGCGTACTACGATCCGCGCGTGCTGGCGCCGCTGCACCTGATCAACGTCACGCTGAACCTGACCGTCGATCCGGCCGCGCAACTGGTGCAGCGCGACCGCAAGGGCATGCCGCTGTGCCTGGCACCCGGACCCTGCGTGGCGCAGGCCGGTACGGCGGCGGCGCTGCCGCCGGACGCCTACGCGCGCTTCACCATCGACGGCTGGGCTTGCTGCCCGGATGTGTCCTGGCCTTCGTCGGGCAAGCTGGCCGAATCGCGCACCGTGGGCGACTGGATCGCGATCTCGGGTGCGGCGGTGTCCACCGGCCTTGGGCGCGCGACCACGCTGGGCACCTCGCTGCTGCTCGGCCTGGCGAACCTGCGGCTGGGCACATGGTGGCCGTCGTATCCGGCCAGCCACGCGCGCGAAGGCGGGCGCCGGGGCCGCGCGCGGCGCCATCCGGAACGCGCCACGCATCCGTGGCTGGCCGCGGGCATCGCGCTGTTCCGCACGCAGTACTACCTGGGCTGCGAACTGAGCGCGCGCTTCCACGGCACGCGGCGCGGCTGGCAGTACCTGTCCGATGGCGGGCATTTCGACAATACCGGCGTGTACGAGCTGCTGCGCCCGGGCCGCGAGGTCGCGCTGATCGTGCTGTGTGATTGCGGGAGCGACCCCGACTACCGCTTCGGCGACCTGGCGAACCTGATCCGGCTGGCGCGCATCGACCATGGGCTGGAGATCGTGGTCGATACCGAGGCTGCCACCACGCACCCGGTGCTGAGCCGTGTCTTTGGCGTACCGGATGATTTCCTGCCGGGCGCTCCGACCGGCGACAAATGCGCGGTGCTGCTCAACGTCTTTCGCACCGGCCCGGAGTGCGGGGCGCCCCGCGCGCGCACCTGCCGCATCGTGCTGCTCAAGCCGCGGCTGGTGTCATGGGCGCCGGCCGACGTGCGCCACTACGGCGCGACCCATCCCGCGTTTCCGCAGGAGGCCACCGGCGACCAGTTCTTCGATGAGGCGCAATGGGAGAGCTATCGCGCGCTGGGCCATGCGATCGGCCAGCGCGTGCTGGGCGGGGCCGTGGGCAAGGCCCTGCTGGTGTGAGGGGACAGCGCGTCAGCGCACGAAGCCGATGACGTCTTCCAGCCGGCCGCTGGCATCGCGCAGCGCCTCCAGCAGGCGCGGCACCGCGGCTTGGTCCAGCCGCTGCTGCGGCCCGGCGATGGCGACCGAGCCCACCACCGCGCTGCGGTCGCGCGACCGCAGCGGCAACGCCAGGCCGGCCACGCTGGCGGCGGCTTCCTCGCGCGTATGGGCCCAGCCGCGCTCGCGCACCTCGGCCAGCTGCTGCTCGATGCGCTCGCGGTCCAGCGTCGTGTGGGGGGCGATGCGCGCCAGCCCCTGGCGGTAGACCTCATCGCGGAAGGCATCGTCCTGGAAGGCCAGCATGGCCTTGGCATGCGCGCCCGCATAGAGCGGGAAGCGCTCGCCCAGCTCGATCGAAAAGCGCAGCTGGTGCTGGCTCTGCACCAGTCCCACGCACAGGCCCTCATGGCCATCGAGCCACGACAGGAACACGGTCTCGCCGCTTTGCGCGGCGAGCTTTTCCAGCACCGGGCGCACGATCTCGTCGGGCGAGAAGCTTTTGCGCACCACCTGTCCCAGCTCGAACAACCGCAGTCCCAGCGAATATTTGCCGGTGGCCGCGTCCTGCACCAGGAAGCCATTGGCGGCAAACGTCGCCAGCACGCGGTGCACCACGGCGTAGTGCACGCCGCTGTGCTTGGCCAGCTCGCGCACGCCCCAGGTCGGCTGGCGCACGGTGAAGTGCGTCAGCAGGGCCAGCGCACCGTCCAGTGTCTTGAGTGTCATCGCTTGTTCCTTGGCATCGGGCTGCATGGTACGGGCAAGCGCGGCGCGACTCAATCCTTCCCGCGCCCCCGTGATACCCACGCCGCCCGAAGGGCCGCGATCAGGCTGCCAGCACGATCGCGCCATGGTCTCTAAGATAGCGGGCCATACGCATTGCCCGCGTGCGGCACCAGCCGCCCGCCATCCACCACATGAATCACGACTCTATCCCCAACGGCGCAGGCGTGGCCTGGTCGGTGCTGGACCTGGCCCCCATCCCTGAAGGCAGCGATGCCGGCCATGCCATGCGCAACTCGCTCGACCTGGCCCGCCATGCCGAGCAGCTGGGCTACCACCGCTACTGGCTGGCCGAGCATCACAACATGCCCGGCATTGCCAGCGCCGCCACCGCCGTGCTGATCGGCTATGTCGCCAACGGCACCAGCACCATCCGCGTGGGCTCGGGCGGCGTGATGCTGCCCAACCATTCGCCGCTGGTGATCGCCGAGCAGTTCGGCACGCTGGCCTCGCTCTACCCGGGCCGCATCGACCTGGGCCTGGGCCGCGCGCCCGGCACCGACCAGGCCACTGCGCGCGCCTTGCGCCGCCACCTGTCGGCCGACAGCGCCGATACCTTCCCGCAGGACGTGGAAGAACTGCAGGCCTACTTCGACGACGTGCGCCCCGGCCAGCGCCTGCGCGCGGTGCCCGGCGCCGGGCTCAAGGTGCCGATCTGGCTGCTGGGTTCGAGCCTGTTCAGCGCGCAGCTGGCGGCGGCGATGGGCCTGCCGTTCGCCTTTGCCTCGCACTTTGCGCCGGGCTTCATGCGCCAGGCGGTGGACCTGTACCGGCGCACCTTCCGGCCCTCCGAAGCGCTGGACCGGCCTTATGTGATGCTGGGCCTGAACGTGTTTGCGGCCGAGACCGGGGACCAGGCGCGCCGCCTGTTCAGCTCGCTGCAGCAGCAATTCCTGGCGCTGGTGCGCGGCACTCCGGGGCAGCTGCGCGCGCCGGTGGACGATATCGAAGCGCTGTGGAACGAGAGCGAGGCCGACCATATCCGCCGCTCGCTGGCGTGCTCGGTGGTGGGCGATCCCGACGCCGTGCGTGCCGGCATGCAGCGCTTTGTCGATGACCTGCGCCCGGACGAGCTGATGCTGACCGGGCAGATCCATGACCACCAGGCGCGCCTGCGCTCGTTCGCCATCGCTGCCGATGCGGCGCGCAGCCTGAAGACCTCATCGGCGCTCTGAGCGCCTGCGGTCCTGCGGTATGGCGTGCGCCGCACTTGCGGCATGCGCCCGCGAGCGCCGCTCTAATCCTGTTTGCGTACCGCTGATCCGCTCGGATACATTAGAAGGCCCGAGACACAGAGGCGCGGCTTCCGCAGCACGCGCCCGACAGTCCGCCCGATCCATCACCCCATCCATCACCCATGGGGCCGACGGCAGCGACGACAGGAGACAGCGATGGACCTGCGGCAACGCGAGCACATCGAGACGGTGGTCCAGGCCACCACATACCTTGCCCCGCCGGCCGTGCTTGCGGACCGGATCGCGCACGACGCCATCATCCAGAACTCATGGCGCCGCTGCGTGCACCAGTACGGCCTGGATCCGTCGCGCATGCAGGAGGCGCGCATCTTGCCGCAGCCGCGCCTGCGCGAACACCAGGAACGCATCGACGACTTCGCGCGCATCGCGCGCCACGGCCTGCAGAGCCTGTATGGGCAGGTGGCGGGCCTGGGCTATGTGGTGCTGCTGACCGATGCCCAGGGCGTGACCGTCGACTATATCGGCGAGGCCCGCAGCGACGCCGCGCTGCGCCACGCGGGCCTGTACCTGGGCGCCGAGTGGAGCGAGAGCGGCGCCGGCACCTGCGCGGTCGGCACCGCCCTGGCCACGGGCCAGGCGCTGACGGTGCACCAGGCCGACCATTTCGACGCCACCCATATCCCGCTGACCTGCACCGCCGCGCCGCTGTTCGACACGCACGGCAACCTGCACGCCATCCTCGACATCTCCGCGCTGACCTCGCCGCAGGCCAAGGACAGCCAGGGGCTGGCGCTGCAGATGGTGCGCATCTACGCCGCGCATATCGAGAACGCCAACTTCCTGCGCGCGCACCGCCGCGACTGGATCCTGAAGCTGAACGTGGCGCCGGAGTTTGTCGACGTCAATCCCGAATACCTGCTGGCGCTGGACGAGGCCGGCCGCATCGTCGGCCACAACCACCGCGCCAGGCTGATGCTGGAAGGCGAGCTGGGTGGCGCACCGGGCGCCACCGTGCTGGGCCAGCGGTTCGAGACGCTGTTCGACGCGCGCCTGGAGGACCTGGGCCACTATGTCTATTCGCGCCCGAGCGAGCAGCGCCTGGTGGCGCTGACCCGCAGCGGCGGCCTGCTGTACCTGAGCGTGCTGCCGCCGGCGCTGCGCTGGCAGGCGCCGCCCGCCGAAACGCAGGTGGCGATGCCGGATGCGCTGGCGGCGCTGACCGGCGGCGATGCCGCGCTGCAGCAGCAGTTGCAGCGCGCTGCGCGCCTGGTCGATTCGCCGATCAACCTGCTGATCCACGGCGAGACGGGCAGCGGCAAAGAGTTCCTGGCCAAGGCGCTGCATCTTGCCAGCGCCCGCCGCGGCGGGCCGTTCGTAGCGGTGAACTGCGCGGCGATCCCTGAAACCCTGATTGAAAGCGAATTGTTCGGGCACCTGCCCAACAGTTTCTCCGGCGCAGGCCCGCGCGGCAAGCGCGGCCTGATCCAGGAGGCCGACGGCGGCACGCTGTTCCTGGACGAGATCGGCGACATGCCGCGCGAGCTGCAGTCGCGGCTGCTGCGCGTGCTGGCCGAGGGCGAAGTGCTGCCTGTCGGCGCCGCGCGGCCGGTGCCGGTGCGGCTGCGGGTCATTTCCGCCACGCACCACAGCCTGGAGCAACTGGTGGCCGACGGGCGCTTCCGCGAGGACCTGTACTACCGCCTCAACGGCGCGCGCTTCACGCTGCCGCCGCTGCGTGCGCGCACCGACCTGGACTGGCTGGTCCGCAAGCTGCTGCAGGAAGGGGGCGCAGAGGGCAGCGAGATCACGCTGTCGCCCGCGGCACGCGAGCGGCTGCACCGCCACCGCTGGCCCGGCAACCTGCGCGAACTGCGCAACGTGCTGGAGTACGCGCGCGCGGTCTGCGCCGACGGCTATATCGATGTGCCGGACCTGCCTGACAGCCTGGCGGGACCCGCACCGTCCGCCGCCCTGCCGCAGCCAGGGCCCGCCCAGTCACCCGCTGCCGCACCGTTCGATCCGCACCAGTTGCCGCCGGAAGGCATGCTGCTGATGCAATACCTGCGCGCGTCCGGCTGGAACCTGAGCGCGGTCGCGCGGCAGATCGGCGTCAGCCGCATGACGCTGTACCGGCGCATGGAGCGCTACGGCATCCAGTCGCCCAACCGGCGCGACGGCGGCCCGGAGCCCACCGACGCATAAGCCGGCAGGCAGCACGGCGCACGCGCGCCATCCCTGCGATACGGTTGTCCATCCCCTGTACACCTGCGCTGTGACACCTGTCACAGCGCAGCGTCGTTTTTGCCCTGCCGCCTCGGGGTAATCCCTCGGATCCGACCCCGCCGAGGCCGCTGTTTCCCCTGTTTTCACTGCCTGCGCGCACTGGCACAGCCATTGCAAATACGCCTGGCAAGACAACGACAACAGGAGACAGGCAATGGGGCACGCAGCAGGCGCCAGCGCGCAGATCGCGCCAGTGGTCGGCATCATCGCCAACCCGATTTCCGCGCGCGACATCCGTCGTGTGATCGCCAACGCCAACAGCCTGCAGCTGGCCGACCGCGTCAATATCGTGCTGCGCCTGCTGGCCGCGCTGGCCTCCTGCGGCGTGGAGCGCGTGCTGATGATGCCCGACCGCGAAGGCCTGCGCGTCATGCTGGCGCGGCACCTGGCACGCCGGCAGGGGCCGGACTCGGGCCTGCCCGCGGTCGACTACCTCGACATGCCGGTCACCGCGCGCGTCGACGACACCCTGCGCGCCGCGCGCTGCATGGCCGATGCGGGCGTGGCCGCGATCATCGTGCTGGGCGGCGACGGCACCCACCGCGCGGTGGTGCGCGAGTGCGGTGCTGTGCCGATCGCGGGCCTGTCGACCGGCACCAACAATGCCTACCCCGAAATGCGCGAGCCCACCATCATCGGGCTGGCCACCGGCCTCTATGCCACGGGCCGCATTCCCCCTGCGCAGGCGCTGGCGTCGAACAAGCGGCTCGACATCGTCATCCGCGACGGCAACGGCGGCTTTCGCCGCGATATTGCACTGGTGGATGCGGTGATCTCGCATGAGCACTTCATCGGCGCACGCGCCTTGTGGAAGACCGACACGCTTGCCGCCGTCTACGTGTCCTTTGCCGACCCCGAGGCCATCGGCCTGTCATCCATCGCCGGGCTGCTGAAGCCGGTGGGCCGGCGCGAAGAGGGCGGCCTCGCGATCGAACTGGCCGCGCCCGGCGAAGGCGAATTCGACCTGTGCGCGCCGATCGCACCCGGCCTGATGTGCACCGTGCCGGTGGCCGGCTGGCAGCGGCTTGAACACGGCCGTCCCCATCGCGTGCGCCAGCGCAGCGGCATTGTCGCGCTGGACGGCGAGCGCGAGCTGGCCTTTGGCCCGGACGACGAAGTCACCGTCACCCTGCATGACCACGCCTTTCGCAGCATCGACGTCGCGGCCTGCATGCGCCATGCCGCGCGCCACCACCTGATGCGCAGCCTGCCGCAGCCCGCCGCGGTGGGATGACGCGCGGGCACCGCGTCCGCCCGCTTTTCCCCTTTCTTGAAGTGCAACACCTGAAAACGAAGGAGACAGACATGACAGCCAGAGCTTCTCAAGATTCCGCCGCGCTGCCGCTCGACAAGGAGACGTTGCTGACGGTGTACCGGAAGATGCGCACCATCCGCGATTTCGAAGAACGCCTGCACGTGGACTTCGGGCGCGGCGACATCCCGGGCTTCGTCCATCTATACGCGGGCGAGGAAGCCGCGGGCGTCGGCATCCTGCACCACCTGGACGATGGCGACCGCATCGCCAGCACGCACCGCGGCCACGGCCACTGCATTGCCAAGGGCGTCGATCCGGTGGCGATGATGAAGGAGATCTACGGCAAGAAGGGCGGCTCGTGCAATGGCAAGGGTGGCTCGATGCATATCGCCGACCTGTCCAAGGGCATGATGGGCGCCAACGGCATCCTGGGCGCAGGCGCGCCGCTGATCTGCGGCGCCGCGCTGGCTGCCAAGTTCCGCGGCAAGGGCGAGGTCGGCATCACCTTCTGCGGCGACGGCGCCTCCAACCAGGGCACCTTCCTGGAAAGCCTGAACCTGGCCGCGGTCTGGAACCTGCCGGTGATCTTCGTGATCGAGAACAACGGCTATGCCGAATCGACCTCGCGCGATTACGGCACCGCGGTGGACAGCTACGTGGACCGCGCCGCCGGCTTCGGCATCCCGGGCGTGACGGTGGACGGCACCGACTTCTTCGCGGTCCATGAAGCGGCCGGCGAAGTGATCCGGCGCGCGCGCGAAGGCGGCGGACCGTCGCTGCTCGAATGCAAGATGGTCCGCTTCTATGGCCACTTCGAGGGCGATGCGCAAACCTACCGCGCCGCCGGCGAACTCGACGACATCCGCGCCAACAAGGATTGCCTGAAGCTGTTTGGCCGCGCCGTGACCCAGGCGGGAGTGGTCGCGCGCGAAGAACTCGACACCATCGACCGCGAGGTCGCCGCGCTGATCGAGCATGCCGTGCAGGAAGCCAAGGCCGCGCCGCAGCCCGGGCCCGAAGACCTGCTCACCGACGTCTACGTCAGCTACTGATCCGCCACGCGCTAACCCAATATCAGGAGACAAACCATGGCTCGCAAACTGAGCATCAAGCTGGCGATCAACGAGGCGATCGACCAGGAAATGACCCGCGACCCCAGCGTCATCATGCTGGGCGAAGACATCGTCGGCGGCGCCGGCGCGGACGGCGAGAAGGACGCCTGGGGCGGCGTGCTGGGCGTGACCAAGGGCCTTTACGCCAAGCACGGCGACCGGCTGCTGGACACGCCGCTGTCTGAATCCGCTTACGTGGGCGCCGCCATCGGCGCCGCGGCCTGCGGCATGCGCCCGATCGCCGAGCTGATGTTCATCGATTTCATGGGCGTTTGCTTCGACCAGATCTTCAACCAGGCGGCCAAGTTCCGCTACATGTTCGGCGGCAAGGCCGAGACCCCGGTGGTGATCCGCGCGATGGTCGGCGCGGGCTTTCGCGCGGCCGCGCAGCACAGCCAGATGCTGACGCCGCTGTTCACGCATATCCCCGGCCTGAAGGTGGTGTGCCCGTCCACGCCGTACGACACCAAGGGCCTGCTGATCCAGGCGATCCGCGACAACGACCCGGTGATCTTCTGCGAGCACAAGAACCTGTACGGCCTGGAGGGCGAGGTGCCAGAAGGCGCCTACGCAATCCCGTTCGGCGAGGCCAATATCGTGCGCGACGGCAAGGACGTGTCGATCGTCACCTACGGGCTGATGGTGCATCGCGCGCTCGAAGCGGCGGCAACGCTGGCCAAGGAGGGCATCGAGGCCGAGATCGTCGACCTGCGCACGCTCTCGCCGCTGGACATGGACACGGTGCTGGAATCGGTCGAGAACACCGGCCGCCTGGTGGTCGTGGACGAGGCCAGCCCGCGCTGCAATATCGCCACCGATATCTCCGCGCAGGTTGCGCAGCAGGCCTTCGGCGCGCTCAAGGCCGGCATCGAGATGGTGTGCCCGCCGCACACGCCGGTGCCGTTCTCGCCGACGCTGGAGGACCTGTACATCCCCAGCGCCGCGCAGATCGTCGCCGCCGCGCGCAAGACCATGAAGGAGGGCAAGCACTGATGGCAACCGAAATTTCCCCCACGATTATCCCGATCGTGATGCCCAAGTGGGGCCTGTCGATGAAGGAAGGCACGGTCAATGCCTGGCTGGTCGACGAAGGAACCGTGATTACCGTGGGCCTGCCGATCCTGGATGTGGAAACCGACAAGATCGCCAATGCGGTGGAGGCGCCCGACGCGGGCACGCTGCGCCGCAAGGTGGCGCAGGCCGGCGACGTGCTGCCGGTGAAGGCGCTGCTCGGCGTGCTGGCACCTGCGGAGGTGAGCGATGCGCAAATCGATGACTATGTCGCGGCTTATGAGACGCCGGCGGACGACGCTGGCGAAGAAGACGCCGCTGCCGCGTACCAGTTTGCCGACGTCGACGGCATCCGGGTCCGCTATGCCCGCAAGGGTGGCGGCGCCGAAACCGTGCTCTTCATCCACGGATTTGGCGGAGACCTGGACAACTGGCTGTTCAACCTCGATCCCCTGGCCGACGCGTACACCGTGGTGGCGCTCGACCTGCCCGGCCACGGACAGTCGTCGCCGCGGCTCGCGGGCGCGACGCTGGCGCAGATGGCCGGCTTTGTAGCGCGCTTCATGGACGAGACCGGGATCGAGGCGGCGCATGTGGTCGGCCATTCGATGGGCGGCGGCGTGGCGGCGCAACTTGCCGTCGATGCACCGCAGCGGGTGCTGTCGGTGGCGCTGGTGTCGCCGGTGGGCTTTGGCGACGCCGTCAACAGCGGCTATACCGAAGGCTTCGTCAGTGCCCAGTCCCGGCGCGAGCTCAAGCCCGTGGTCGAACTGCTGTTCGCCGACGCGGGGCTGGTCAGCCGCCAGATGCTGGACGACCTGCTGCGCTACAAGCGGCTGGACGGCGTCACCGAGGCGCTGACGGCGCTGGGGCAGGGGCTCTTCGGCGGCGGCCGCCAGAGCGAGCAGCCTGGCCAGCGGCTGGCCAACAGTGGCAAGCGCGTGCTGGTGGTGTGGGGAGGTCAGGACCAGATCATCCCGGTCGCGCACGCTGAAGCCGCGCCGCCGGGAGCCACCGTCAAGGTCTTTGCCGATGCTGGCCACATGAGCCAGATGGAGAAGGCCAATGACTTCAACGCGCTGCTGAAGATGCATCTGGCCGGCTGATGCCGCGCGCGGATGGCGCCGCCCAGGGCGCCATCCGCGCGGCCAGCTCGCCTTGTTCGAATTCAAGACAGGAGACCTCATGACCACAGACCTGAAGACCCGCCTGACCGAGATCAACAAGCAATTCGGTGCGCTCGGCCAGGCCCAGCCCGCCGCCATGAGCGCCTTCCAGGGCGTGATGAAGGCCGCCACGCAGGACGGCAGCCTGCCCGCCGCCGTCAAGGAACTGGTTGCCGTCGCGCTGGCGGTGCAGAAGGGCTGCGACGACTGCGTGCTGTTCCACACCAGCCAGGCGCTGCGCCATCGCGCCACGCGCGAGCAGCTGGCCGAAGTGCTGGCCATCAATATCGAGATGGGCGGCGGACCGGGCGCCATGTACGCGTCGAAGGCGCTGGCGTACTTCGATGCGCTCAATGCCTAGTGTTGCTAGACTCGGCACGTTGCCATCCGGAGGCTGGTGCCATCCCATGCCGTTTGAATTTGTCGATGCGGCCCATGCCGGGCAGGCGGGCAGCGACCCGCTGCAGGATGAGCTGGCCTTGCTCGACCTCGCGGCACAAGGCCGGCAGGTGGCGCAGCTGTGGGAGGCGCCGCTGTCGCTGGTGGTGCCGCGCACCTACCTGCGCCATGCCGCGCTGGAAACCGCGCGCGCCGACTTCGCGCAGCAGGGATGTCCGGTATTCCTGCGCATGTCGGGCGGCGGGCTGGTGCCGCAGGGCCCTGGCATCCTCAACCTGAGCCTGGCCTACACAGTGGAACAGCCGCCGGGCGCGCGCAGCGACGCGGTCTACCTGCACTTGTGCGAGGTCATCGGCGACGCGCTGCAATCGCTGGGCGTCGACACGCACTGGCAGGCGGTGGCCGGTTCCTTCTGCGACGGCCGCTACAACCTGGCCTGGGGCCCGCCCGAAGCCGCGCGCAAGATCGCCGGCACGGCGCAGTACTGGCGCCGCGCACCCGCGGCCATGCAAGCGCCCGACGGGCAGCGCCACCTGGTGCTGGCCCATGCGGTGCTGCTGGTCAGCGCCGACCCCGTGCAGATCAACGCGCGCGCCAATGCGTTCGAAGCTGCCATCGACAGCGGCCGGTGCTATGACGCGGGCAAGGTCGTCAGCGTGCGCGAGGCATTGTCGGCCAGCGGCCGCGCGGTCGATGACGACGCCGCGCTGATGGCGCAGGTATCGGATGCGCTGCGGCGAAGCGTGGGGCAGACGCCGCCACCGGCGTAGCCGCTTGACCGGGCGGCGCTAATTGGCGATCCCCAAAAAAATCGCGGCCCACGCGGGGCCGCCAAAAATCGGGAATGCGAGGCGTGTCAGATGCCTCAGGAGACGTTATCGACACAATGCGGGCCACCGAGACCCCACTTCGGTGGGGTCTATCGAGCACAATCATTGAGGCGAGTGATCGCTTACGCGATCAGGTAGGCAGAGTGCGGATCCGGCCGGATGGCAGCGCGCAGCTTGCGCACGCTGGCTTCCAGTTCGGCATGGGCGGCATCGAGCCAGGCCACCCGATGGCGCACCGGATCCTTGGCCGACAGGTCGCTGGCGGCGATCTCGCGCAGGAAGTAGCGCACCATGCTGCCGGCGCGCGCCGGCACGGGCATCATCCCCAGCAGTTGATGCTTTGCCAGCAGCCGGCGGCTGACTGCATGCCGCAGCCCTGCCCAGGCGGTACGGCCCAGCGCGATGTACAGCGCATCCGTGCGCATCTGGCGCACGGCTCCCAGGAACTGCGCTTCGAATACCTCGCGCAGCATCGGGGTCTCCAGCAGTTCTTCCAGTGGGCCGTCGAACGCCAGACCGCGCCGCGTGGTGGCATGCGGCAGCAAGGCAAGCGGTTGCAGGCGCTCGAATCCATCGTTCCACAATGCCGCGGCGTGCGGCAGGCCGACCAGTTCGGGCACCCGGAAGTGGTCAAGCATGCGGATCAGGTTAGGCCGCACCAGCTTGCCGCCCAGTTCGACGCGCCGCTTGTTCTCGCGCTGAATTACGCTGCCAGGTGCATGGGCGCGCATCAGTTCTTCGGTGACGGCGGCGGCCAGCCGCACATGGGCGTGGCCGGGCGTGGTGCTGACCAGCACCAGAGGTGCCTGGATGTTCAGGTATTCGCAGGGCACGTAGTGCATGGCGTAGGCGCCGTCCTGTGCCACCACAACCGGTTTGGCGATCACGCCGACTGCGCCCGCAAGCCGAACCTGCGCGCAATACGCTTCGATGAAGTTGGTCAAGGAATCCCCCCGCTCGCTTCGATGTATCGGCGCTTTCTGTTGGCGCCTTCTACTTGTTCTGCTTTCCGTTCATGGTAAGCCTGCGGTGCATGGCAGATAAAGCGTACGGCGCCGGTTTGCCCGGAAAGCGACGAAACCTTGGTGGGCCAGCCAACACACCGGGGCAGGATGCCCCTCGAACGGGTGGGGCACGCGCCTGGTCCACGCCAGGTACGGTATCGCACCACGTGCGTCAGGACGATGACATCGGGCAGGAGGGAATCGGCCGGAACGGGGCCGCCGCGACGGTAGGTCGCCGGAAAGAAAAGACCGGACACGTCCGTGTCCGGTGAACCCATTTGCTGACTCAGGACGTGTCACAGCCTGAGGCATAAATGATAACGATTATCATTTGAGCTGACAATAGCAGAGAGCGGGATCTTGCCAGGGTGGGTCAGGCAATCGACGTCTGGATGGAAAACTGTCCCGACAAGGTCTTGTGCACCGGGCAGCGATTCGCCACGCGGAGCAGGTCATCCAGGATCTGGGGCGTGAGTTCTCCGCTGACCTTGACCTCCCGGTTCATGGTGTAGGTCCCGTTGGCCTCTTCATGACCGACCGATACATGGACTTCGGTGATGGCGTAGCCCTTGCGTTTGGCGTACAGCTGCAAAGTCAGCGTGGTGCAGGCGGCCAGGGCCGAATCCAGCAGGTCATGCGGGTTCGGGTATTGGGTGTCGCCGCCGGCAGATGCATCCAGGTCGGCCTGCCACTCGGCAGTCCCGTTGGTCAGGTGGCAGATGCTGTTGCCCTGGCTTGGTTGCCAGGTCGCTTGGATAGTCATCAAACGTCCCCATCTATAAAGAGCGGCCCGGTGGGCCGGAACAGCCATTCTATAAGCAGCGCCCGACGACAGCTGAAGTGGCTTGGAATGCCTTTTTTAGGCGGGTTGGCTTTTTTTCGAAGAACCCCTTGCCAACCCCGCTGCGGTCACTTAATATTCGCCCCCTCGCAACACAACGCAGCGCTGCAAAGCAGACGCAGCAAGGGTTGCGGGGTCGACCGGGATGGTTGGCGCAGCGAAGTTGGCGCGCTGGCCGCAGCAAAAAAAGATGCTGAAACGGTTGACGAAACGAGGAAAGCTCTGCATAATCTCGTTTCTCTGCTGCAGACAACGCAGCGGCGCTGAACGGCAAAGCCGGCGGCGAAGTTCTTTAACAACCAAACAACCGATAAGTGTGGGCGCTGGGTAGCGGACGCCACTGTCTTCGGACAGTGTTGCTTCACAAGTTATACAGTGCTCGCACAGCAAAACGTGACTGGGTCTTCGGATCTGGTCAGTCAGTTTTCTGAGAGTGAGCGACCGCTCGAAAGAGCGAGGGAGCCGCGAGGCTTCCACACAGAGATTGAACTGAAGAGTTTGATCCTGGCTCAGATTGAACGCTGGCGGCATGCCTTACACATGCAAGTCGAACGGCAGCACGGGCTTCGGCCTGGTGGCGAGTGGCGAACGGGTGAGTAATACATCGGAACGTGCCCTGTAGTGGGGGATAACTAGTCGAAAGATTAGCTAATACCGCATACGACCTGAGGGTGAAAGCGGGGGACCGCAAGGCCTCGCGCTACAGGAGCGGCCGATGTCTGATTAGCTAGTTGGTGGGGTAAGAGCCTACCAAGGCGACGATCAGTAGCTGGTCTGAGAGGACGATCAGCCACACTGGGACTGAGACACGGCCCAGACTCCTACGGGAGGCAGCAGTGGGGAATTTTGGACAATGGGGGCAACCCTGATCCAGCAATGCCGCGTGTGTGAAGAAGGCCTTCGGGTTGTAAAGCACTTTTGTCCGGAAAGAAATGGCTCTGGTTAATACCCGGGGTCGATGACGGTACCGGAAGAATAAGCACCGGCTAACTACGTGCCAGCAGCCGCGGTAATACGTAGGGTGCGAGCGTTAATCGGAATTACTGGGCGTAAAGCGTGCGCAGGCGGTTTTGTAAGACAGGCGTGAAATCCCCGAGCTCAACTTGGGAATGGCGCTTGTGACTGCAAGGCTAGAGTATGTCAGAGGGGGGTAGAATTCCACGTGTAGCAGTGAAATGCGTAGAGATGTGGAGGAATACCGATGGCGAAGGCAGCCCCCTGGGACGTCACTGACGCTCATGCACGAAAGCGTGGGGAGCAAACAGGATTAGATACCCTGGTAGTCCACGCCCTAAACGATGTCAACTAGTTGTTGGGGATTCATTTCTTCAGTAACGTAGCTAACGCGTGAAGTTGACCGCCTGGGGAGTACGGTCGCAAGATTAAAACTCAAAGGAATTGACGGGGACCCGCACAAGCGGTGGATGATGTGGATTAATTCGATGCAACGCGAAAAACCTTACCTACCCTTGACATGCCACTAACGAAGCAGAGATGCATCAGGTGCCCGAAAGGGAAAGTGGACACAGGTGCTGCATGGCTGTCGTCAGCTCGTGTCGTGAGATGTTGGGTTAAGTCCCGCAACGAGCGCAACCCTTGTCTCTAGTTGCTACGAAAGGGCACTCTAGAGAGACTGCCGGTGACAAACCGGAGGAAGGTGGGGATGACGTCAAGTCCTCATGGCCCTTATGGGTAGGGCTTCACACGTCATACAATGGTGCGTACAGAGGGTTGCCAACCCGCGAGGGGGAGCTAATCCCAGAAAACGCATCGTAGTCCGGATCGTAGTCTGCAACTCGACTACGTGAAGCTGGAATCGCTAGTAATCGCGGATCAGCATGCCGCGGTGAATACGTTCCCGGGTCTTGTACACACCGCCCGTCACACCATGGGAGTGGGTTTTGCCAGAAGTAGTTAGCCTAACCGCAAGGAGGGCGATTACCACGGCAGGGTTCATGACTGGGGTGAAGTCGTAACAAGGTAGCCGTATCGGAAGGTGCGGCTGGATCACCTCCTTTCT